>JAJEHF010000058.1 GCA_022823865.1 Bryobacterales bacterium | reverse complement strand
CCCCCTGCCGGGCGCTGCGAAGAGCGGTCCAGCGCCCTTCGCGCAGGCCCTTGCAACTCCAGCGACAGGCTGCCCTAGTTGCACGAGCAACGATCCGGTCCCATCAGACGAGTCACGTATCGACAAAAAAATGTACCTGGGCGGGAGCTGGAGTTGACCGATGGTCCAGTTATCGCGTTGATACGATGGTGCTCATGCCGATTCGTATTCCATGCCTTGTTCTGGCCTTGGCAGCACTGGCCGCCGCTGCTGTCACGCCGGTACCCGATTCCGTGGTGGCTGAAAGGGCCGAGGGGGCCGAGCCTCGCAACGTCGTGTTCATCTTGTCCGATGACCATCGCTATGACGCGATGTCCTTCTTGGACCACCAGTTCGCCCGCACTCCACACATGGATGCGATGGCCAAGGACGGCGTGCATCTCAAGAACGCATTCGTCGGGACCTCGCTCTGCTCGCCCAGCCGCGCCTCGATCCTGACCGGGCTCTACACATTCCGCCATCGCGTCATAGACAACCAGCGCGCGGTGCCGGAGGGAACGCTTTTCTTCCCGCAGTACCTGCAACAGGCGGGCTTTGCCACTGCGTACGTTGGCAAGTGGCACATGGGCGCGGCGAACGATTCGCCGCGGCCGGGGTTCGACCACTGGGTCAGTTTCCGCGGGCAGGGGCACTACCTGCCGCCAAGCCCGGACTACACGCTGAACGTCAATGGCGAGCGGGTCAAGCAAAAGGGCTATATCACCGACGAGCTCACCGACTACGCGATTGATTGGCTCTCAAGCCAGAGGCCCTCCGAGAAGCCGTTCTTCCTGTACTTGTCACACAAGGCAGTGCATGCGAACTTCACGCCGTCCGAACGCCACGAGGGGAGTCTCGATGACGCCCCGTTCACGCGGCCAGCCAGCGAGGCGGACACTTTCGAGAACTACCGCGGCAAGCCGCGCTGGCTGCGGGATCAGCGCAACAGCTGGCACGGCGTGGATTTCCCGTATCACAGCGCTCTCGACATTGAGCGCTACTACAAGCGCTACAACGAGGCGCTCAGCGCCGTCGACGACAGCATCGGGCGCGTCATAGGCAAGCTCGAGGAGATGGGCGTCGCTGACGAGACGCTGGTGATCTACATGGGCGACAACGGCTTCATGTTCGGGGAGCATGGCCTGATCGACAAGCGCGTGGCTTACGAGACATCGATCCGCGTGCCGATGCTGATGCGTTGCCCGGACTTGTTCGAAGGTGGCACGGTTGTCGAGCAGGTCGTGGCCAACATCGACATCGCTCCCACCGTCTTCGAGGCGATGGGGATCCAGAAGCCGCCGCACATGGACGGCCGGAGTTTCCTCGCGCTGGGGCAGGGCAAGGAGGTGGATTGGCGGGATTATTTCCTGTATGTGTACTACTGGGAGAAGAACTACCCGCAGACGCCGACGCAGTTCGCATTGCGGGGGGACCGATTCAAGTACATCACCTATTACGGGCTGTGGGACACGGACGAACTGTATGACCTGCAGGCAGATCCCGGAGAGACCAAGAATCTCTTGCATGATCCCGCCTACGCCGACACAGCGAAAGGCATGGAGGCCAGCCTGTACGAAATGATGGCCGAGCTGGGCGGAATGGCGATTCCGCTCAACGCGCCGAGGGGCAATTCGCAGAACAAGCGGCTGCGCCGACGCGGCGGGAAAAAGGCGGCGGACTTTCCAGAGCCGATGGTGCTTGACGACCCCGTGCACCGAAACGCGCAATAGCGGCGGGTTCGAGCGCGCCCGGGTGAAGAATTCGTAAAGGCTAGCCGTGAGCCGTAACACAGGTGCGGCTCTAGCGCCTCTTCTATCGTGCTAAGGAGCCAATTTGGAGGCTGCTAGGGCTGGGCTAACCGGGGAATCAAGCCTCGCAGTCCCGGCGCTAACACGCGCGGCTATTGGCGCCAGTCTGCAGGTTGGTCGGTACGGTCCGCAAGATCCACTCGACTATGCAGGCAGCATGCTCCCGGGCTCCCGCCGTGCTAGCAACTCTTGAGGCACCGGCGACCACTAGTGTCAGGAACAGGCATGGCCACAGATCAAGCGTCTAGGAAATCCAATCGGCCGGAGCATGCGAAGCGGTCTCGGCAGACCGAGTCCCGGGGGATGACGCCGACCATCATCAGGCTGCTGGCCATCGCCTCGTTGTCGGTCCTGGCCTGTTATTGGCTGATCTTCGTCCGAGTGACGAACGGAGGATTGACCTTCGAGAATGAACTGCAGATTCCCGAGCAGTCATTCGGAACCGTTGTGGACGGCCGCCGACAGTTTCACCTGACCGTTGCCGAAGGGACCCGGGAGTTCTTCCCAGGCAAACAAACGCCGACAGCCGGAGTGAACGGACCGTATCTCGGACCGACGGTGCGTCTGCGTCGAGGCGAAGATGTCGATCTGATCGTCCAGAACAACTTGGACGAGATGACGACGATGCACTGGCATGGAATGCATGTTCCGGCTCGCATGGATGGCACGCCGCACCAGAGAATTGAGCCTGGAGAGTCGTGGACCGCCAGCTTTGCCGTCCATCAACGGGCCGCTCCGCTGTGGTACCACCCGCATCCGCATGGCGCAACGGGACGGCAAGTCTATCGGGGGGTCAGCGGCCTCATGTGGATCGATGACGCTGAGAGTGATGCGCTGGACCTGCCAAAGACCTACGGCGTTGACGATATTCCACTCGTAATCCAAGACCGACAGTTTGACGACAGCGGAGCGTTTCGCTTCGCTCTCACCCAGGGTGCCGTTTACGGAAACACCATGCTGGTCAATGGAACTTGGAGTCCGCTCCTCCGGGCTGAGTCGCGTCGCATCCGATTCAGACTGCTGAATGGATCGAATGCGCGGATCTACTACATCGGCTTTGACGATGGCCGAGAGTTTCATCTGGTCGCCACGGATGGCGGATTCCTCGAGGCGCCCCTTCGGACCGACCGAGTGACGCTCGCTCCCGGGGAGCGAGCCGAGGTCCTGGTGGACTTCAGCGATGGTGCCGAGGTGGTGCTAAAGAGTTATCCGGAAGCCGGATTTCTGGAGACGATCGGGTCGTATTTCGGAGGAATCGGCACCGGGAACCTGCAATTGCTGAAGATCGTTCCCGAGCCGGCAAGTCGCGCATCCCACGCGCTGCCAGAGCGCCTCAGTTCCATTCCCCGCATCAAGCCTGATCAAGCCGCCAAGACGCGTCCAATGGTGCTAGCTGGGCCCGTGCAAGGAGGCCGGGGACAAGGAACGCAGGGAGGCCCAGGAGCACAAGGACCGCAAGGAGGCCAGGGAGGACGAGGAGGCCGGGGTCGACGACGTGGACCGCTGGGAATTCCGATCAATGGCAAGACGATGGACATGGCTCGAATTGACGAGGTCGTGCGATTGGGAGACATTGAGATCTGGGAAGTGAGCAATCGCGGCGGTCAGCCGCACCCCCTCCACGTCCATCTAGTCCAGTTTCAGATTCTCGATCGCGACGGCCGCCCGCCTCCGGCTGCCGAACTCGGCTGGAAGGACACGGTCTTGGTGCATCCGGGCGAACTCGTTCGGATCATCATGCGCTTCGAGCGATACGCTGATCCCCAAGTCCCATACATGTACCACTGCCACATCATGGAACACGAAGATAACGGGATGATGGGCCAGTTCTTGGTCGTCGAAGATCCGGCGCTGCTCAGCGACAATCCGGGCGATATCGCGGCCCATCACCGGTCGGGCAGCCACGCACATCCCGACGGAGGGTGAGGCTGAAATCTCACCGCGTCCACCCAGCTGCATCGCAGTGTGTGGAGCCTAGCCGGGATTGCGCCCGGAGCGGGAGCCTTAGGCCCGCTGACCGGCCGCGGTCCCATCAAGATTCTTCGGAAGCTTTCTCGGTATAGCCGGACGAGTGTCGCCTGAGGGCTCTCTCGGCGGCGGCGAGTGGCACTGGGGCCTGTGCTAGGATTGCGAGACGCTATGGCCTCGAACGTCAGTCACGACCCCTACCGCTTGGACCCGGGGCGTGTCTCAACTGCCCCCAGTGCGTTCAAAGGGATCCTTCGCTTCCTCGGCCCGGGCTTGATCCTTGCGAGCTCCATCGTTGGCTCTGGCGAGCTCATTGCAACCACGGTGTTGGGTGCCGAGAACGGATATGTGCTGCTCTGGCTCATCATCCTGAGCTGCTTGGTGAAGACTGTGGTGCAGAACGAGCTTGGACGCTATGCCATTGCCACGGGCCGCACCACGCTTGAAGCCTTCAACGACGTGCCGGGGCCTCGGTTCAGGGTGTCGTGGTTGGCCTGGATGTGGTGTGGGATGGTCACATTCACTCTCTTCCAGGTGGGCGCGATGCTGGGCGGGATCGCGGAGATCCTCAACAGGGCGATGCCCGGAGTGCCGATCACTGCTTTTGTCTGGACCCTGGCAGGGCTGTCGGTCATCTTGCTGATCGCGGGCAAGTACGTCATTGTCGAGCGGATAGCGATGGGGCTCGTGGTCAGCTTCACCGCGCTTACTGTGAGCTGCTGCTTCCTGCTGTTCAAGCTGCCGCAGTACTTTGACTGGAGTGCGGTTGCACAGGGCTTGACGTTCCAGCCTCCCGAGGGCGGTATGGCCACGGCAGTAGCGGCCTTCGGCATCACAGGCGTGGGAGCCACCGAACTGGTCATGTACCCCTATTGGTGTATCGAGAAGGGCTATGCGCAATACGCAGGCAAGCGCGACGACACGCATGGCTGGACGCAACGGGCGCTCGGATGGGTGCGGGTCATGGGCTTTGACGTCATCTTCTCGATGGTGATCTACACGTTCGCGACGGTGGCCTTCTATTTCCTCGGGGCAGGCGTGCTGAAGGGTATGGGGCTCATTCCCGAGGGCTCGGAGATGGTACGAGTGCTGTCGAGCATCTACACCGAGACGTTGGGCGGCTGGTCACTGAGCCTGTTCATGGTCGGAGCCTTTGCCGTGCTGTACTCGACGGTCTTCGCTTCCACGGCGGCGCACTGTCGGGTGTTGGCCGATTTCGTGGGCATGCTCGGTGTCTACGATAAGTCCGACTACAAGAAGCGGCTAAAGGCGATCCGGGTGTTCGTCGTGGTGCTGATGGTGGTCCCGTGTCTTTACTTCATGTTGATCAGGGAGCCCGTGCTGATGGTCAAGATCGGCGGCATCGCACAGGCGATCATGCTGCCTGTGATCGGCGGGTTCGCGATCTTCTTGCGGTACAAGCGCATGCCGACCACCATCCTGCCCAAGACTTGGATCACATTGATGCTGTGGGTCTCGGCAGCGTTGATGGCGCTGTTCATGGGTTACTCCGCCATAGACAGACTCGTCTAGCGAATTGAGCCTTAATCGACGCCCTGTGCGTCAGCTACGTGCGGCTCATGAATGCGTGCAGTGCCTCTACGAGCTTCTCAGGGGCCTCTTCAGCCAAGAAGTGCCCGCAACCCTGAAGCTCATGTGACTCCACGGCCGAGAGTTCGGACTTCCACCGATCCAGCTCCTTCTTGCGGAACGCAATATCCTTGAGTCCCCAGAAAATGAGCGCGGGATAGTTCACGAACGCCGCGCGTTCACTCCAGATCGAATGCAGCCAGTCGGTCGCACCGACAATGTGGCCCGGCAGGGCGGCACTTGCTGAACGCGCATCGGGCGTCGGCATCGCCATTCGGTAGTGCGCCATGATCTCCGGTGCGAGGACTGCCTTGTTGCCGACTGCCTTTGGCATGACCCTGTTCACGAAGAAGTTGCGATGCCTGATGAGGTATTGCCCGACCCAGCTCGACATTAGGAAGCTGAACGATCTGAAATGAACGTCATCCGCGACTGGCCAGCACCAAGTGTTTGCGATCACGATGCGTTTAAGGCGGTCCGGCTGCTTGCGCGCAAAGTCCAGACCGATTGGGCCACCCCAGTCCGTCAGGAAAAGCGTAATGTCCGAGAGCTCGAGGTAGTCGATCAGCGCAGTGAACTCCCGCGCTAGCGCGGCGGGCTGGTGGTCTCGACGCCGGTCGCTTCGAGACGAGAGGCCGAAGCCGATGTGGTCGGGGGCAATGCACCTGAAGTCAGATCGAAGCCCCTTGATCAGATGCCTGAACTCGAATGACCAAGCCGGGTTACCGTGTACAAACACGATCGGCTCGCCGGCGCCTTCGTCGACGAGGTGCATCCGGTGACCAGATGGGGTAGTGAAGAACTTGCTCTCGAAGGGAAACAAGTCATCTGACACCCAGTCAGGACGCGTCGCTGGGATAATCCTGTCCACCAGTATCTCGCCGCACTAGACGCACAAGCGCCATCGGGTCGAGGCCGAACTTTCCAGCCGAAAGTCACAGTCTGCGCTATTTTGCCGGCAGCGATTCGGTGTATTTGGCAGCCTTCTCAACCCACGTCACCAGACTCTCGTCGGATGCGATGCCTGCGGGCCCCACGAGTGCCCAGCCCTTCATGATCCTACCGTTTATGTCAAACGGCTTCGTGTGCGGCTCGGCCAGCGTCTTTTCGTGGTCCTTCTTGTCAAGCCGCACGATGAGTGAATCCCTCCATGTTCCGACGCACATGTTCCCGTTGAGCTTGAAGCAGATGCCGCCAAACATCCGCCGCTCGGAAGCGCCTCTCCACGTCGCGAGAATCGGACGTATCCGCTCGCTTAGGGCCAAGTCATTCGTCATGTCCGCCTCGCTTCACTCGTAGATAGGATGTATCGAGGAGAATGCGCATCTTCAAAACAACTAGCCGTCAAGCCCGAGAAGTCGGCGACTAAAGGCGGGATCGTTGAACTCCTGAGGCCACCGTTCTCCGTCTTCCGCCAGACCGACGAGATCTCGCGCGGCTGCCAACTTGTCAAAGTCAATTCCGCCACAGCCGCGGTATCGTACGATCTCGACTGCGGGCTCACCCCGCTTCGTAATAACCACACGCTCGCCGTTCTGAACGGCACTGACCAGCGCTGCAAGGCGGGCTTTCGCTTCGCGCAAGGAGATTTCCATGATTCGACCACTCGAGCTTCGACCGATTGGACCGCAGCATCAGCGTACACCGTTTCTGAGACCACATTCTCCGTTCCGGATGTCTCCCTTCCGGACTAGATCGTGCCGCCCCTCACCCAATATGACTTAGAACTGATGCGAGACGAGCAGCCCGACGGCCTCCTCGAGCCAGCCTGACTCCCAGTGGTGATCCCGCTTGGGGCCATCTCGATACGTGTGGGGCACCTCTAACTCTGTCAAGAGCCTGTGCATGGCGACATGGTGAGCACGAAACGACTGAAAATAACCCGTCAGAACGAGTCGCTTGTGACCGCGGAGCAGTTTGGCCTGACGCTTCACCAGATCACTGACCAGATAGCGGTTGAAATTGGCTTGATTCCCGAAAATGGGTCCCATGCCGTACTGGTCCGGCCTGCGCTGCATTAGCGGTGCGTCCCAAGCGGCGGCTCGGGCAAAGATGCTCGGATGGCGGAGCAGGAGAGACCACGCCCCCCAGCCTGATTTGGAGAACCCGACAACCATCGTCGTCCCCGCACTCGATTGGGTGCCGTGGTGGCGGTCCATCAGCGGCAGCACATCGTCGAGCAGGTAGCTCTCCTGTCGCAGCCGCTTGTCCGTAGGATGGTCGGCATACCACGGCAGCTCCGAGAAGGTGGGTATCGCGACCACCAAGTTGTAGCGGTTGGCGAGATCTATCCGGCGGACTTCGGCAGCCGGATCGCCCCAGCGGTTCTCTGTCCCGGCTTCGACGGGCAGGACCAATAGCAGGCGAGGCGGGGCAGGGGAATCTGAGCTGTCTGGCAAGAAAACCCGGACGGTGGTTTCACCGGCCTGACGCGGGCTGCGGAGCGAATGGACTTCTTCGGCGGCCGAGGGTGCCACCGTAGCAGCTAAGAGCAGCACCGCCACGTGCGCTGGCAACTTGCTCGCGCGGCGCGTGTTTGGACGCGGGAGTCTCGACACATCGTGAACGCGAATCATCTGCATGCTGCTCGCTGCCTCGGATCGATCGCGGTCGTTGAATGCCGTTCGCCGACTCGCGTGGGTCGGCGAGGCGTTGCCTGGATCAGGGTATCAGGCGTTCTGGCAGCCACAATGCGATTTCGGGGAATAGTGTCACGACGACCAGCGTGGCGGCATTCGCGCCTAGGAATGGTGCCGCTCCTCGAAAGATCTTTCCGATGTCGAGGTCAGCGATGGCCGCGCAGACATTCAAGCAGGTTCCGACAGGCGGTGTGCATGCGCCGACGGCTAGTCCAGACACCAGCAGTACGCCGAATAGGATCGGAGACACGCCGAGGCCCTCCAGAGCGGGAGCGAAAACGGGCGTCAAGAGCAGGATGGCCGGGCTGACATCGATCACGGTGCCGGCGGCGAGGACAATCAGGTTGACCAGCAGCAGCGTCCCGGTAGCGCCCAAGCCCAGGTCTACGACAAACGCAGCGATCGCCTCCGGCACGCGCTCGAGCGCGAGTATCCAGATATAGGCTTGCGAGAGTGCGATCACGACCATGATCTTCGAGCTGGTAAGGGCTGTTGAGCGCAGACACTGCCAGAAAGAGCCCGGCGTCAGCGCTCGCGTCAGAGCGAAGCCTGCGAGCACTGCGTAGAGCACCCCCAACGCGGCGGACTCGGTAGCAGTGGCGATCCCGAAGACGACCGCACCCACCACGATCACCGGCATGAGCAACACCGGCACCGACCGGGCAGTGAGCCGCAGGGCGGTGGCCAGCGTGACGCGCTGGCGCTCGGATCCGCCGTGGGCCAGCATGCGGACCAGCGCCATCTGGAACAAGCCGACGATGATCCCGGGGAACACCCCTCCCAAGAACAGCTTGCCGACGGATTGCTGCGCGACTACTGCATATAGCACCATCGGGATGCTCGGCGGTATGACCATGCCCATCGTGGAAGATGCCACCGTGATGCCCGCCGCGACTTCCTTGCGGTAGCCCCGGCGTTCCATTTCAGGGATCAGCACTGAGCCGATCGAGGCGGTATCTGAGGCAGAAGAGCCCGAGATTCCGCCGAACAGCATGCTGGCGAGCACGTTCACCAAGCCCAGCCCGCTCTTGAACCTTCCGGCTAGCAGCATGCTGAAGTCGATGAGCCGAGAGGTGATCTGGGCCGAGTTCATGACTTGGCCCATCAAGATGAACAGTGGCAGGCTCATCAGCGCGTAGGAGTTGAAGCCGGCCAGCAAGCGCAGCGGCAGGATCAGCAGGAGCTGGGTGTCGCTCAGGGTCACATAGAGCAGGACCGAGACCCCTAGTGCGTACGCCACTGGCACCCCGATTCCGATCAGGGCGAGCAGGCTAATCAGGAGCAGCAGGATCAACGGGCTAACTCCTTGCGAAACAAGGTGACTAGCTTGATGGCGCAGTACAGCGTGGCGAGACCGCATCCGAGCGGCACGCTGGCTTGGAGCAGGTAGCGGGGCACCTGCGTGACCGGCATGAGGGTCTGCCCTGTAGCGTCGATCCAAGCAATGCTGCTGGCTGCCAGCACCGCATTGAGAATGGCGACCATGCCCAGGTTGCAGGCGTCGAGGGCGAGCCTGCCCCGCTTGCCGAGGCGGGCCGAGAGGAGGTCGACGCGGATGTGCTCTTGGCGTCCCACCGCTACGGCGGCTCCCAGCGAGGAGAGGTAGACAAACACGACAGTGGCGGTTTCGTTGGCCCCGACCAGTCCGGACTGGAAGGCGTAGCGCAGTGCGACCAATAGAACCACGACGAGGAACATTCCCAGCAGGCCTGCCGCCAACACGGCTTCCAGCAGGGTCGTCAGGCGACGCTCGAAGGCCTGTAGGCTCATTGCTGCTCCTCGCCTCGTGCCGCTCGCCTAGCCGACTCGACATCCTCCCAGGTGAAGTAGCCCTTGGCGATGAGGATGTCGTAGACTGGCGCCGCCGCTTCGCGGAACCGCTCAAGTGCCTCGCCTTCGATGTAGTTGGTCTCGAGCACGGCGGATAACTTGCCGATGTACTCCTGCTCGCTGTCCCGATTCATGCGGTCGCTATATGCGATTGCCTCGCGCGCGGCGCTGTCAAACTGCTCCTGCAGGTCCGCAGGCAGCGACTCGTACCATGCAAGATTGACGATGAACGGATCGGGGCCGGTCATGTAGTTGGAGATGCTGAGATACTTCTGGACTTCGTGGATGCGAAGGTCCCACAGGTTGGACGGGGCGTTGTCCTGCCCATCGATCACTCCCGTCTTGCACGCCTGATAGACCTCCGTAAAAGGTATCTCTTGAGGATTGGCTCCTAAAGCACCAGTTAATATTATGTTTGGCTCCTGTGCGGGTACGCGGAGCTTGAGGCCGCGAAAGTCCTCCGGAGCGCGGATTGGCCGTACGCTGGTCGTGTGGGCGCGGAAGCCCTGAGAAATGCCGCAGGCGGGCACGTGATAGCCGTTGCGACGGCCCTCGGCGTTGACGCCGGCCGTAAAGTCACTGTTGACCAATCTCAGGGCTTGCTCCCAGTCTTCGACCAGAAAGGGCAGCAGGTATATCGTGTACTTCGGGCTGACGTCGAAGAAGAAGCCGCCGCGGGTACCTTGAAGCACGTTAACGGCGACTAGGTCCATGAGTTCGCGCTCGCGCCCGAGAGTGCCGCCGAAGTGGTTCTCGACCTCGATCCGGCCGTTGGTGCGTTTCTCGACGATCTCCTCGAAATAGGCCATCGAGATGCTGCGCGGGTGTTGCGCGGGCTGCGCATTGGCGTAGCGGAAGAGGTGGGTTTGCGAGACCTGGCCGCAACCTAGGCACGCGAGGCAGACCGCGATCCCCGCAGACTTGCCGAGGTGGGAGTGGATGGACATTCCGATTGAAGGGTTTAACTCCCGAGGTTCAAATCATATACGGTCGCGTCATTAATCATGTACAGGAGATTGGCGGAGATGCTGTCTGACTCGGTGCTACCGCGCGACGACCGGCGATCGAAGCCTCCCGTCCGGCCTTGGAGGTGCAATGCGGAGGAGTCTGCCGACCACCGGAGTTGGAATGACTTGGTTGCATTGCTGCCATGTTCGCGAAGGCTCACGATGGCGGGCGCGTCAGAGGAGCCGATTTGCCAGACATGGACGCTGTAGTAACCGGCTAGCAATGCGCCAGAACGCAGCAGCGCCGCCCGTCTTCCATCAGGCGAGACCGCGAGGGAGTGACCGGGCATCAAGAAGCGCCAGTCGCCGGTGTCCGAGGAGTCTCCGTAGAGGGACGCTTCCGGGCGCAGCGAGGGATCAAACCAACTCGCGACATAGCGGCGAAGCTTGCTTGCGGGAGAGACCGCCCAAGGGTTCCAGCGCACATAGACGATGCCGTCTGCCGTCCATTGCGGGTGTGCTACGAGGTGGGCGCTCGGCAACGCTACCTCGCGAGGAGCTGAGTTCGTGTCAGAAACATAGAGCCGGCGGCTGGACGTTCCGGCTCCTTCTGTGAGATACAGCACTCGATCTTCCCAGGCATGCGTCCAAACGACGCTTCCCGTCAATCCTGCCGGTGTTTGGGATACCGTGCCTTCCGCCCCTGTTTCCGCGATTCGAGGGGCGGCTTGGAACTCTTGGCGGTAGGCCTCCACCGCGGGCGTGGGCGCCTTGAAGTCTGGCGGTGTCTCGACCAGCCCCGAGCCCCACGTGCCGGGGCCGAGGACCGAAACGCAGGTGCCGTGCAGAACTAGGGCGGGGAAGACCACCGCTGCGAGGATGGCTAGGGGCCACTTGCGGTTGCTCTTCGATTCCCCCATGCTGGCCCCAAGCCTTGATGATCGCAGACTCACTCCGCCTTCGAATTGGTGGGAGCGTGGAGGTTTAGCGGCCCGCGCCCCCGGCCGAGGCCGGGGGCGGTGCGGATAGCTTCAGTGACATAGCGCTTGGCATGCACCACGGCGTCAAACAGGGTGTAATCGCGGGCCATCATTGCAGTGATGGCGGCCGACAGGACGCACCCCGTGCCGTGGGTATGACGACTCTGGATGCGCTCAGCGGGGAAGGTGAGCACGAACCCGTCCGCCCAAAGCAGGTCAATGGGGTCGGAATCCAAGTGCCCGCCCTTGACCAGCACCCGTCGGGCACCCCGCTTGCCGATACGTTCCGCAGCACGGCGCATGTCGCTCTGATCCGCGATTGCAATCCCAGACAGCTTGGCAGCCTCTGGCAGGTTGGGGGTTATCAAGAAACACCGCGGGAGTAGCTCCTCCACGATCGCATCAATCGTCTGGTCGGTTGCCAAGGAATCGCCATGGGTGCTGGTCATCACGGGATCGACGATGACCGGCACGTCAGACTCGCGCACCCAGTCGGCGACCACGCTCACGATGGCCGGATCGCCGAGTGCGCCAGTCTTGGCTGCGACCGGCGGGATGTCACGCTGAATGCAGTCGAGCTGGGCTCGGACCAATGCAGGCGATAGGCAGGTTGAGGATTCGATTCCGCTAGTGCTCTGGACGGTCAGCAGCGTCGGTACAGCCATGCCGTACACGCCGAACTGATGGAACGTCTTGAGATCGGCTTGCAGGCCCGCGCCGCCGGATGGGTCGGACCCGGCGATCGAAAGAGCGACAGCTGCCGGGCGAGTCAAACCGGAGTCTAGCACTCCGCCGGTCCGAATCGAGTCACGGAGGGGCCGCTGCCAACACGCTGGTCAGCACACGTGCTGCTCTAGTTGAGTGGTGGTTCGCCCGCCTCCGCCAAACCAAGTGCCGCCTCGTGCGTGATGGCAAGCGGCAGACTCTTGTCCGGCTCTGTTATCGGTCCTATTTCGGCGGCTTGCAAGTAGTCCAATTATGGACTAATATATCTACTAGAGATATTTATGGATGATCGTATGCCAGCACAAGCGCACGCGGCAACGGTGCTTGATCGCAAGAGTCCCTCCGGCCGGCCTGCCGGCCCGTCCAACTCGGTGCAAGCGCGCCGGGCAACGGTGCCTGACCGCAAGGGCCTGTCTGGCCCGGCCCTGCGCACGTTCTTTCGAATCGCGGAACTCTGGGGCCTCTCAGTCGAGCAGCAGATGACCTTGCTTGGGCTGAGCGCTCGATCCACGTTTTTCAAGTGGAAGAGGGATTCTAAGGTCGTTCTGCCAAGGGATACGCTGGAGCGAATTTCATATGTCGTCGGCATCTACAAGGCACTGCAGGTCCTGCTTCCCGACGAAAGGGCAGCCGATGAGTGGGTCAAGCGTCCGAATTCTGCACACCTGTTCGGCGGGCGGTCGGCACTCGACCGAATGCTGTCCGGCCAAGTGGCGGACCTCTTCCTAGTTCGTCAATACGTTGACTCAGAGTGCGGCTGGGCGTGATACCGCCGGTAACCCGGGTTGCGTGGAAGCCCTCGTGGCGCATCATCCCAAGCCGGTTTCGGCCGATTCAGCTCTTCGAGCGGGTGGCGGCACCTGAAGATTTGGAAGCGATTGTCGAATTGGACGCACTGACCAATCCCCAGCTTCGTGATGAGGTTGGGAACATCCAACTTGTGCCTCCCGATGACCGCGTTAGCGGGCCAGGCACAAGCATCATCATGGCAGCGTTTACCCATCTGAACCCTGCCGGCAGTCGCTTTTCCGATGGCAGCTACGGTGCCTTCTACGCTGCGAACAGCCTCGACACAGCCGTTGTTGAGACACGGTATCACCGCGAACGGTTCCTGCGACAGACCGAACAGCCCCGCATGGAACTGGACATGCGGGCGTATCTTGTCGACCTTGTCGGCGCACTGCACGACTTGCGTGGACAGAGAGCTGCAGAGCCGCTCATTTATCACAGGGGCAACTATGCGGCAGGGCAGCACCTAGGGAGGACGTTGCGTCAGGCAGGCTCCAACGGCGTGGTCTATGACAGCGTTCGCCGGGATGGTGGCGAATGTGCCGCTGTGTTCCGCCCGCCCCTACTCTCGAATGCTCGACAAGAGCGCGATCTTTGCTACGTCTGGGATGGTCGGCAAATTTCGGTCGTGTATGAAAAGCGGGAACTGGGCATGCAGGGGTTGCCCTGAGATTCCGCCGGCACGTGGGTCGACGTGTTGCGCGCTAGCAGCCTGTGGTTTTATTGGCTTTGCCGACCACGTCGGTCGGTGGCCTTGCTGGGTGGTCCTTCGACGGCCTATGCGAGTTTTTCGGCAAATTCTGGGCTTTCTCCCGGTCTGAGGCCCAAGAGGCCCCTGAGCAT
>JAJEHF010000086.1 GCA_022823865.1 Bryobacterales bacterium | reverse complement strand
ACCCTACGATGGCAAACCTAGCGGAAAAAGTCAAGCCCCGGCGAAAAAATTCTCTCTGATCGCGAACTCACTCTATTTCAGTCACTTACGATCACTTACGATTTCGTCGCCAGTCACGGACTCAAGTTAATGCCATTGCGGGCGAGGAGGGATCGGCAAAGTCGAGCAGCAGGTCGTTGACCCAATTGGTATGAATGTCGCCGGTGAGGACGACGGGATTGCGCGCGCGGCTCTCGGCCAGGAAATTCAGCAGCCTGTCGCGAGAGGCAGCGTAGCCCGGCCACTGGTCCATGCTGTAGCGCACGTCGGCACCGGGCATCCGGTCAACCTGCGCCATCATCACCTGTTGCGGTATCACGTTCCACTCGGCCGACGATCCGCCGAGCGCGTCGAACAGCCAGCGCCGCTGGTCATCGCCCAGCAGGGTCGCAGCCGGATCGGACGCTCCCTCGCAAGGGGGCTGGGTCCTGTCGCCGCACGGCTGGTCCGTGCGGTACTGCCGGGTATCCAGCACAGTGAACTGTGCCAAGCGTCCGTAGGACAGCTTGCGATAGAGTCTCATCGACGGCCCCTGGGGGATTTGCGACGCCCGCAGGGGCATGTGCTCGTAGTACGCCTGGTACGCGGCAGCGCGCCGCTCCAAGAACGCTTCCCGGCGAACGTCGGGCTGCTCGGACACGTCGGCGGCGTAGTTGTTGTCCACCTCATGGTCGTCCCATGTGACTACCCATGGGCAGGCGGCGTGGGCACGCTGGAGATCGGGATCGGTGCGGTACAGCGCATAGCGGTTGCGGTAGTCTTCCAGCGAAGCGAGTTCCTCGCCGCGGTGGGCCCGGATGCGAGGCCGGGCGGGGCCTTCATAGATGTAGTCGCCGAGATGGAACACCAGGTCCGGGTGCTCGGCCGCCATGTGCTCGTAGGCCGTGTAGAAGCCTGTCTCGTAGTGCTGGCACGAGGCGAACGCAAGCGACAGCCGGTCGGGCATGGATTCGGGAGTCGGCACAGTGCGGGCCCGGCCCGCAGGGCTCTCCGCGTCCCCTGCGGAAAAGCGATACCAATACCAGCGGTCGGCCTCCAGCCCGCTGACCTCGACATGCACCGAATGAGCCAGCTCCGCCGAAGCCGTGGCCGTGCCAGACCGCACGACTTGGCGGAATGCGTCGTCGCTGGCGATCTCCCACCGCACAGCGACGTCGTCCGCGATTCCGCCGCCATTCAGCGGATCCGGCGCGAGGCGCGTCCAGAGCACGAATCCGTCCGGGCTCGGATCGCCCGATGCCACGCCCAGCGTGAACGGATCGGCGCTGAAGGAGGGCCCGCGGTCTTGCCGGCTGCATCCCGCCGCAGTCGCGGCCATCGCTGCCAGGCGAACGAACTGGCGTCTTCCAAGTGTCATGCGGCTATGCTACACCGGAATCGAAAGCAGCGAGCGGATTGGTGGAATGGGGCCCACTTGGGTTATATTCTGTGATTGGAGGCAAACGAATGATTCTTCGAGCATTGGCCCTGTCGCTAGCGCTGGCCGTAGCGTTCCTCGCCGGTACCATGGTACCCACTGCCGAGACACAGGGCGGCCGCCACTTCCTGCGGATCGATTACATGAAGATCCCCGACGGCCAAGCCCTGCGCTACCGCAATCTGGAGACCGAGTTGTGGAAACCGGTGCACCAACTGCGCGTCGACAAGGGCTACATCACTTCGTGGCGGCTGTACGGCCACCACTTCCCCGGCGGCGAGAGCGACTACCAGTACGTCACGGTAACCGAGTTCCCCTCGCTGCAGGCAATGGACGAACTCCACTACCCGGAGCTGTTCCAAGAGGCCCATGGCCGAGACTACGACACCGAAATCTCGCAGCAGACCGTGGCCTCTCGGACCCTGACCCATACAGACTTGTGGGCGCTGATCGATTCGGTCGAGGCCCGCTCGCAGTGAGCGAATGATGTCGGCGTCGCGATTGAGCACCGCAGCGGTACCGCGCTCTGCTCCTTCCGCGCCGCCGTCACGAGGCAGATTCACCACCAAGGCAACAAGATTCGCAATGAGACATCGCCACTACACGCAGATTGCAGCGGCCGCGCTTGCGGTCGCGATTCTGGCTGCGGCGGGTTGCACCGTCGGCAGCTATCCGCCTGACGAGCACAACAAGCTGGCCAAGCCGTTCATCCATGACAGCGCCGCACTCGACCCCTTCGGCGTGCTGATGTCGGGCGCGACGAGTGTGAAGACCGGCCAAGTGTTCAACCTGTCCGATGGCGTGCTGGAGGGCGGCACGGAAGTGCAGTTGCTCAGCGCGCTGCCCGAATTCGGTTCCGATGCCTTGGCCAGCCAACAACAGGTCTACGACAATCTGGTCGGAGTGTTCACCGCCCCGATCGAGTCGGAGGTTGGATTCGACAGCAGCAAGCTTCCGCCTGTCCTGTGGACCGAGCATGGCACTCTGCTCAACCGCGCCGAACGCATGCTGTTCCGCATTCGCGACGAGAGGGAGCCGGCAACCAATCCTTTGAAGTACGTAGAACGGCTCGGCCTGCTGCTGTACGCTCCCCTGCAGCTCAACTACGCGCCCCAAGCGGATCGCGCCGCCGCCATCGTGCAGCGCCTGAACCAGACGCCCGGCTACCTGCAGGTGGCAACATCCAACCTCCAGTCAGCCTCGAATGCCCGCATCGAAGCGGCGCGCGAAGCGACCAACGGCGTCATCAATCTGATTCGCGGCGAAATCGCCGAAGGGATGCCCTCAGGGATGAAGGCCAACTTCGAGAGCGCAGCCGACGGCGCCATTGCAGCCCTGGAGGCGTACCGCAACTCGCTGGCCGACCTGCCGTCCACTGACGATTGGCGTGCCGGAGCGCAGCTCATGCATCGCAAGCTCGAACTCGACACCGGACGCCCGCTCGCCCCCATCGACACATTGATCGAGGAGATCACGGAGGACTTCGAGACCGGGCACTCGTCGCTCGTGTCGGCGGCCGAGCCGATCAACCGGCGCATCTACGGCGGCAGCCGTCCGCGCGACGACTATCGGCTGATCAACGACGTGCTGGAGGTGCTGGAAGGCGAGAACCGCGCCCGCAGCACCGCCGGCATGCTGCAGCAGATGGCCGAGGACACCGACGAGGCGCGTGCGATCTGCAACGAGGAGGAGATCGCGCCCGTGCCAGAGAATCTGCAGCTGCGCGTGGTAGAGACTCCAGAGTTCATGCGCGTGTCCGTGCCCTTGGGCGGCAGCCTCGGCCCCAGCGCCGCGGCCTCGGACAACACCGCCGTGGTCTGGCTCACCCCCGCGCCGGCCGACGCGTCCCGGGCCGAGCTGCGCTCGCGCCTGACCACAAATAACATCTACCAGCTCAAGCTGCTGGCCATGCGCTACGGGATCCCCGGCTACGCCTTGATCGGCTCTCTCGCCTCGGACATGGAAAGCGAGCAGGACAAGCTGACACACATGGTGGAGCCCCTTCCGGGGTTCGTTCACGGCTGGCCGATCTACATCACCGAGACAACGGTCGGGACCCACTACACCGGCGATGTCGACTTTATCTGGCGCAAGTACAAGCTGCAGACCATCGCCGCAGCCCTGGTCGACATCCAATTGCACGCGAAGGATCTGACCATGGACGACGCGCAAGAGTTCCTCACGCGACGGGCCTACATGGAAAGCAGCGCCGCCCGCGCGCTGCTCCGTTCGCTGGAAGTGAACCCGGCTCAGGCTGCCACCGCCTACTTTGGCTGGAAGAACTGGCAGTTGCTGCGCGCCCACTACCAAGAGACCACGCAGGACTTCAGCCTGACCTCCTTCCACGGCAAGGCCCTCAGGGCCGGCTCGATGCCGCTGGTGGAGTTCTCCTACGCCGTCAGCGAGGCCAAGGGCAGGCTGTCGCTCGATGGCGAGGAGGAATAGGACGCGAAGCGGCGGCGCGCGCGCCCTGTCGCGCCGTCGCTTTCGTGCATAATAGGAAAGTGAGGGCGTCAAGCCCTCGCGCCTAGACCGCGCGGCCACGCCGGGCAGCCGATCTCAAAGAGCAAGGCCGCGGTAGCAAGCAGCGCCTCCGGGGAGACTAACCGTGCCCAAACTTAAGACACATCGCGGTGCAGCGAAACGCTTCAAACTGACCGGCACGGGCAAGGTCAGGCGCAGGCATGCCAGCATGAATCACATCCTGACCAAGAAGACCCGCAAGCGGAAGCGCCGCCTCCGCAAGGGAACCATGGTCAGCTCGGCCTTTGAGAAGTCCGTGCGCAGAATGATCTCCAGGTAGGTATTGCGAGCGCCAGCTAGGTCGGAGCAACGCATCGGGATCGCCCTCGGGGCGGCCCTCAGGAGGAAATCGTGGCAAGAGTCAAGCGAGGCACCCGCCGTGCCCAGAAGCGCAAGCGCGTACTGGCGAAGGCCAAGGGCTATTTCCTCGGCAAGAGCAAGCTTCACCGCTACGCCCGCGAAGCGGTCAACCGTGCCGACCAGTTCGCCTACATCGGCCGCAGGCTGAAGAAGCGCGACTTCCGGTCGCTGTGGATCACGCGGATCAGCGCTGCCGCCCGTGCCAACGATATCAACTACAGTTCGTTCATCCGCGGCCTCAAGGACGCCGGTATCGACCTCAACCGCAAGATGCTAGCCGACATCGCCGTGCGCGACCCCGAGGGATTCGGGCAGCTCGTTGCCAAGGCCAAGGCGGCCCTCGCCGAGCGACCGACTGCGAGCGCCTAGCGTCGACAAGCGGATCCCGCCAGCGCAAGCTACCGTGTCGATCGAACACAAGACGGGTCGGCCGATCGACGAGTTGATCCGCGACGGCGAGGATCCCGAGCTACTCTACGCAGAGTTGCGCTCCGCCTTCGAGCAGGAACGCGGCAAGGCGTCGACCCCGCAACAGGGCCAGGCCCTGCGCGACCGCTGGCTGGGACGTCGCAGCGGCCTGCTCTCGGCCACCAACGATCACTGGCTCAAGGCCGCCCCGCGCGAGCTCAAGCCGGTTGTGGGCAAACTCCAGAACCTGCTGCGCCGCGAAATCGAGGCCGCTGTAGAGGCGGCCGCCCGGGCCGCCGTTGAGGAGCAGGCGCAGGCCGAGCCGGATCTGGACGCGACCCTGCCGGGGCCGGAACGCGCGTGCGGTGCGATCCACCCCGTTCGCCTAGCGCTGGAAGAGGTCTTGGATATCTTCCGCCCGCTCGGCTACAGCGTGGCCGAGGGACCGGAGATCGAGACGTTCTTTTACAACTTCGAGGCGCTCAACTTCCCCCCCGACCACCCGGCGGTGGACGAGATGGACACGCTCTTTCTCAACGACGGAGCCCTGCTGCGGACGCACACATCGCCGTGCCAGATCCGCATCATGGAGTCCAAGCGCCCGCCGCTGCGCTACGTGGTACACGGCAAGGTCTACCGCAACGACACGCCGGACGCCACCCACAGCCCGATGTTCCACCAGCTGGAAATGTTCGCTGTGGACGAGAGCATTACGTTCGGCGACCTCAAGGGCACCTTGGAACACTTCGTGCGCTGCTTCTTCGGCCCTCAAACCCAGGCCCGCTTCCGGCCAAGCTTCTTCCCGTTCACCGAGCCCAGCGCGGAGGTCGACATCACCTGTCCGTTCTGCTCGCGCAGCGGCTGCCGCATTTGCAAGCAGACCGGCTTCATCGAGGTCTTGGGCTGCGGGATGATCGACCCGAACGTGCTGCGCAACGCGGGACTCGATCCGCAGCGCTACCAAGGCTTCGCGGCGGGTTTCGGCTTGGATCGCTTCGCGATGCTGAAGTACAACATCGACGACATCCTGCTGATGTACCAGGGCGACGCCCGCTTCCTGAGGCAGTTCCGATAGATGCTCATCCTGCTCAGCTGGCTGACAGACTTCGTGGAGATCAGGGAATCTCCGCGCGAACTCGCCGACGCGCTCACGATGGCGGGCATGGCCGTAGACGCCGTGGAGAGCGAGGCCGGCGAGACCGTCTTCGAGTTCGACATCACCAGCAACCGCCCGGACGCGATGAACCACTTCGGCATGGCGCGCGAGGTGGCTGCCATCTACCGCCGCCCCCTGCGGGCGCCCTCCACGGCCTGCGCCGAATCCGGCCCGCCCGCGGCCTCCAAGGCAAGCGTGGAGATCCAAGATCCCGACGGATGTGTCCGCTATGTCGGACGGGTGTTCACCGACGTGGAGGTGCGTCCGTCGCCCGACTGGATGCGCCGCCGGCTCGAGCTGTGCGGAATCCGCTCGATCAACAACCTGGCAGACCTGACCAACTACGTCCTGCTGGAAATCGGCCAGCCCACGCACGCCTTCGACCTTGACAGGCTGGCGGGCGCGGCCATCGTCGTCCGCCGTGCCCGCAACGGGGAGAAGCTGGTGACCCTAGATGGCGAGGATCGAGATCTGACCGGCGGGCATCTGGCGATCTGCGACGCGGAAAGGCCGGTCGCGCTGGCCGGGGTAATGGGCGGACAGGCGACCGAGATCACAGCCGAGACGCGCAACGTGCTGCTGGAAGCGGCCTGGTTCCGGCCCAGCGTGATCCGGAACGCCGCGCGCGGGTTCAAGCTGTTCACCGAGGCGTCCCATCGCTTCGAGCGGGGCGCCGATTGGAACGCGGCGCCGCAGGCTGCCGATCGGATAGCGGCCCTGCTGGCCGAGACAGGGCCGGGGCAGGTCTTGCCGGGGCAGGTCGACTGCTTTCCGCAGCCGCCGCAACTGAGTCCGATCAGGCTCGAGCGCGCGGACATTCGCAGGCACCTCGGAATCCAAGTGGACGATGCGGAAGTGGAAGGGATCCTATCAGCTCTGGGGTTCGAGCCGTCCGCGGACAGCTCCGGCTGGTCCGTGCCGGCCGTGAGCCATCGCCTGGACGTGGAGCGCGGGATCGATCTGATCGAAGAAGTGGCGCGGATCCACGGCTTCGCCAACATCCCGGCCACTTTGCCGGCGGTGGGGGCGGCACCGGAGCCGACTCCGCTAGCGTCAGAGGACGCCCGCATGCGCGCGGCGGTGCGGGGACTCGGCTACGACGAGACGGTCGGGTTCGCGTTCATCTCGTCGGACGAAGCCAAGCGATTCGGGTCGGGCGATCCGGTCAGCCTCCGCAACCCGCTCTCGCAGCTCTGGGACGTCATGCGCAACAGCGCGGTGCCGACGATGGTGCGGGCCTTGGAATGGAACCTGCGCCGCAACCAGCCCTTCGTGCGGCTGGCTGAGTTCGGCCGCGTCTACCGGCGGTCGGAGGCCAGCTACGAAGAGCCCAGCGTGCTGACCCTGGGTGCGAGCGGCGCGGCCCGCCCGGCGTCGTGGGCCGAGCCCGCTCGCGAGGTCGGCTTTTACGACGTCAAGGCAGATGTCTCGGCCCTGCTGGCAGCGTTCTTGCCGAACGCCCCCAGCATCGTGACCGAGGGGGTGCCGTCTTACTACCGCAAGAAGCATGCTGCCGGATTGGCGTCGAACGGCGAAGTGTTGGCTTGGTTCGGCGAACTCGACCCGGAACTTGCCCGCGAGCGCAAGATTCGCCAGCCGGTCTGGGTGGCCGAGATCTTTCTCGGCAAGGTGTACGGCAGGGGCTTGCGCCGACCCACCCATGGGAAGCTGGCCAAGGTTCCCGCCGTGAGCCGCGACTTCTCGCTGCTCGTGCCGGATGCCATAGACTTCGCGAGCATCACCGAGGCGGTCGGCGAGATGCCTGACTTGGACAGCGTGGAGCCCGTGGAGGTGTTCCGCGGCAAGAACGTGCCGGAAGGCAGCTACAGCCTGCTCTTGCGAGCGTGGTGGCAACGCTTGGACGAGAGCCTCACCGACCAGGAAGTCAACGAATTCGCCGACGAGCTGCGCTCACGGCTGCAATCCAGGCTCGGCATCGCCTTGCGCACTTGAGGCGCCGCGATCGAGCCGGTGGATGGCGTACCCGCGCTCGCGGGCCTCGCGATCAAGGTCCCAGAAGCTGCGCAGTTCGCGATAGGAACGCTCCCACACAAGGTCATACCGGTTGTCCAAGGCCTTCGGTTGCTTGCCTTTGGCATCCCAAACCACGATCCAGTCGGGGTCGGGCGAGTCGTCGAATTGATCGGCCGGGAGCGAGTCTCGGAAACGCTGGTTGTACGCAATCTGTGAGTCGAGCTGGTTCACCCAGCGACGGTCGGGCAGATAGTAGTTGCCCACCATTCCCTTGACGTTTCGCAAGTAGGCGACGGTCTGCCCAGGCCTGGTGTTGGATTCCAAGAAGTCCAGCAACGGGCCGTTGTGATCGTCGTAGCGCAGCATCTGCCGCAGGACGACTTGTTCCGTCCCGCCGCCGGCCAGTTCGAGGTTCGGCCAAAGGCTGGCCCCAACCAAGCAGGCCAGGGCCGCCCGGCGACGGCCGGCACGGTCAAGGCCCGCGGCGGCCAAGCCGACCAACACAATGGCCGCGGGGCAGGCCTGATAGTAATAGCGCGGCAGCGCGGCCCGCCCTGCCAGCGCGATGGTAAAAAGCGGGCAGACCACGACGATGAGTCCGGCCAGCAGGGCCATCTTGGCATGGACGCCCGGCTTCTCGATCCTGCTCCAAAGGTAGATTCCCGCCGCCGGCAGGCAAAGAAAGACCAGCCCGAACAGCACGAACGTCAAGTCCGGCGTGCGCCGCAGCCATGGCTCCCTGACCACGAAACCAAGCAGCGGGGCCGCCGCGCCGGCAGCGGCCAAGACCCAGCCCGCCCGCGGGATGTCAAGCTTGGACCAGCGGCCGATCATGGCCATCGCAGGTGCCAACACCACGAACGGCACCCAGCGCCAGTAGTCGGCGCCGCGCCGCGAGACCACGTAGCGGAAGTTCTCCCAGAATGAGTTCTCGCTACCGGGCCGCCACTCTGTCAGGTACTCCGCGTGCAGGAGCCAAAACTCGGCCCCGAGGACAACCGCGAGCACGGCCGAGGCCCCGCACAGCCGGACCAGGGCCGGCCGGTCTGTCACGAGCAGGAACACCCCCAGCGCCAGCCACGTCGCCGCGAAGCTAACGTAATTTCCCGCGTAGAGCAAGCATCCAACCAGGCAAAGCTGGCCATGAAACGACCACTTCCTGCCCAAGGCAGGATCGCGCAGGTAGCGCGCCACTTGCACCAGCAGCAGCAAGGTGGCGAATACCACCAAGACGTAGTAGCGGCCCTGCCGAGCCGCATGCAGGAAGTAGATGGAAACGCTTGCGATGACCGGCAGCGCCAGAGGCAGCCAGCGGGGCCCTCCAAGCCGTCGGCCTAGCGACCACAGCAGCGCCAGGCATCCGAGCCCGAACAGCGCGAACGGCAGCCTCGCTGGCAGCGTGCCGCTGCCGAACAGCCAATGCCCGGCGGCGGAGACATAGAACTGCAGGTAGCTCTGCATCGCCGGCAACAGGTGCGAATTGATGTCGTGCCCGTCGTCGTCCTGGACCAGCAGCTGGCCGAGCTCGCGATCAAAGGCGTAGGGCAGCCAATCGCCGCTCTGCGCCATCAAGCGCCCCCAAACGGCCGTGGTCGCTTCGTCGCGCCACAGGGGAACGCCGTCCAGCCGCCAGAAGATGGCGGCCACACAAAGCGCGAGCGCCGCTATGGCAGGGATGCGCCTCATGCCGGGACCGGTCTGCTGGGGAGGCGAACCGTTACGAGGACCACGTGGTCCGGAACTCCGGGAACAACGTCAAGCCGCCGCACGCGAACAGCGTCTGCCCCGTGATGTAGGACGCTTCGTCCGATGCCAGGAACGCGAATACCGCCGCGATCTCGGCCGATTCGCCCGCCCGGCCCATGGGAATGTGGGACTCGACAACGCCCTTGGCCACGGGATCGTTGATCCAGTTCATGTTGATCGGAGTGACAATCGCGCCCGGCCCGACCGCATTGACCCGGATGCCCCGGTCGGCGTATTCCAGCGCCAGCGTCTTGGTGAGGTTTTCCATCCCGCCCTTGGAGACCGAGTAGGGCAGATACTCGGGCTTCGGGATGATTTCGTGAACGCTGGAATTGTTGACGATCACCCCCCCGCCCTCGCGGGACAAGAAATGCTTGATCGCCGCCCGACAGCAGAGGTAGCAGCCGCGCAGGTTGACGCCGAGAATCCGGTCGAAGTCCTCGGCCGCGCTCTCGTGGCTCGGCGCGGCCTTCTGGATGCCGGCGTTGTTGATCATCACGTCCAAGCGGCCCCACTCGCCCACCAGCTTGTC
Source organism: Bryobacterales bacterium (assembly GCA_022823865.1). Taxonomy (GTDB): domain Bacteria; phylum Acidobacteriota; class Terriglobia; order Bryobacterales; family UBA6623; genus VXMF01. Next base: position 36,211 of record JAJEHF010000086.1, on the reverse strand, counting down.
GAACATCGCAGCGACGGCCGCCTCGTCTGCAACGTCCGCCTTGTGCACCAGCACCTTGGCGTCTCCGAAGCCGCCGGCTTGGTGTGCCTGACGCACCTGCTCGGCTGTATCGGCCGCGCCCGCGTCGTTGCGGCTGTAGTTGACCGCGACGCTGCCGCCCTCTTGAGCGAAGCGGACAGCGATCGCCTCTCCGATGCCCGCAGAGGCACCAGTGACGAGCACAGTTTTGCCGAGAAATCGAGTCTGCATGGGGGGGATCCGGCAGGCATCTGAGGCTGCCGACACTGCACATTATAGCGCCAGCAAACGGAACCGCTCCGATTTGTCCGCAACAAGTCGTAACCGGGCAGAGCTGTATCGCCGCCCGACGCCGGCGCGCCCTCCGGGAAAGGGTGGCTCGCCGAGCCATTGCAGGGGTCCAACTGACTGGCCGCGCTAGACTAAGGCACGCGCGGAGGCGTCCCGTTTCGCCGTTAGCGGCCCCTCCTCGATGCGCTCGGCACAGGGCTGGGCCGGCAGCACCGATGCGAATTCTTGTCTCGGCCGGGGAAACGTCCGGGGACCGCTATGCGGCAGGCCTGGTCGAAGCGCTCTCGGCCCGCCTGCCCGATGCGCGTTTCTTCGGCTGTGCCGGCCCGAGGATGCGAGCCCACGGCGTCGAAGCCATCGTCCGCACAGAGGATCTCGCGGTTGTCGGCCTGTTTGAGGTGGCCCGCCATATCCCCCGGATCTACGGCCTGTTCCGGAAGCTTGATCGCGCCGCAGCGGCATTGGCGCCAGATCTTGCGATCCTAACCGACGCCCCGGACTTCAATCTTCGACTCGCGGCGCGGCTGCGGCGGGCAGGCATCCCGGTCGTGTACTACGTCGCCCCGCAGGTGTGGGCCTGGCGCAAGCGGCGTATTCACCGCATTCGAGAATTGGTCGACCTGCTGCTCGTGATCTTCCCGTTCGAGGAAAGCTACTTCCGCGAGCGCGGCGTGGACGCCCGCTTCGTGGGGCACCCGCTATGCGACCTAGCGAAGGTCAGCTCGAATCGGGCCGACTTTCTCTCGCGGCACTCGTTGGATCCGTCCGAGTCGCTGGTCGCCCTGCTGCCCGGCAGCCGCAAGGGCGAATCGCTGAGGCACCTGCCCGCCCTCGAGGACGCCGCGCGCCGGCTCACGGAGTCTGGAGTGCGACAGTTCGTGATGCCGGCTTCGGCGACAACCGGCAAGCAGTTCTTCGCCGAGCGCTGGCAGGGGCCTGAGATTCGAATCGTGGAGAACCGCTCGCAAGACTGCATAGGACACGCGGACGTGGCTTTGGTGGCGAGTGGCAGCGCGACCGTGGAAACGGCGTTGCTCGGAACTCCGATGGTGAGTTTCTACAGGCTGTCTTGGTCAAGCTATTACCTAGCCCGGCTCCTGGTTGACGTGCAATACTACACCATGGTCAACCTGCTGGCGGGCAAGCAGGTCATTGTCGAGTGCATTCAGCGCGAATGCACCGGTGCGAAACTAGCGAGCGAGGCCATTCGTCTCCTACAACAGGAAGGCGAGCGCTGCCGCATGATCGCGGAGTTCTCCAGCCTTCGCAGCAGACTCCAATCCAGTACGCCAGCGGCATCGAGGGCCGCAGCAGCAATATGCGAACGATTCTCCATCGGCTAGCCACCGCGACTCTGATCGCCATGATTGCGGCGGTCGGGCCAATCCCCCAGCTGCGCGCACAGGACGCGGCCGTCGGTCCCCTGCTAGACGTGCAGCACTACAAGATCGACGCCAAGTTGAACATGGACGCCCAACTGCTCGAGGCCACCGCGGAGGTGCACTTCACTCCGCGCGACCCGGCCGGCAATGCATTCTTCGAATTGCACAACGCGCTCAATGTCGACTTCGCCGAGATGGAGGACGGCACGAACTTGGATCCTATCCGCTATCGCGCCGACTCGACCGTGCATGTCAGCTTTCCAGAGACACTTCCGGTCGACCAGCCTCAAGTGATCAGGTTCCGCTATGGCGGGCGCCTGATCAGCTACGAGGAATCCCCCGCCGAAGGCTACAGTCTGGCCGAGATCATGCCCGACCGCGCCATCCTGCTATATGCCGGGCGCTGGTTTCCGGTCAACGGCTACGGGGCGGACCGCTTCACGTCCGAGATTCGCGTCACGGTGCCGGACGGACTCGAGGTGCTGGGCAGCGGCACCCGCACCCGCACCGAGGCGTTGGAGGGTGTCGAGCACGTCTTCGAATTCAACTACCCGTCCTTCCCGGGCACTATCGCGGTGGTTGCCGAAGAGCCCGTGAGAGCCTCCAGCGGCTCCGCCTCGAGTTCCGTGTACATGCCGGGAGCGTCAGAGAATCTCGCCTCGGAGTACGGCGAGGCTGCCGCCGAGATGGTCGAATTCTACTCCGACACTTTCGGCGCGCCCTACTCGAAGTCGCTTTCCATCGTCGAGATGGGCGAATACGCCCCTGACGGCTACTGGGCGCCCGGCATGGTGCTGCTGAGCCCCTACGCCCGGAGGGAGGCGCTCAACCGCCAATTGCTCGGCAAACTGGTCGCCAACCAGTGGTGGGGCGCTATCGTGGGCGCTGGCAACAGCAACCACCTCTGGCTGGTAGACGGCACGGCGCACTACTCCGCGCTGTTGGAGATCGAGGAGTCCGAGGGCGAGGAAGCCTTCACGGATGCGCTCAAGAACACCCGCATCGAAGCTCTCACGTTCGACGAGGTGCCCCTGCGAGAGTCCGGCCGCGTGGGCGACTTCTCGCCGCAGATGAAGGCGCTCACATCAGCTCGCGGGGCGATGGTGCTGCACATGCTCCGCTGGCGCGTCGGCGACGAGCCGTTCTTCGAGATCCTGCAAGAACTGATCAGCGGGCACACTTGGGGAACCCTCATAACGGACGATTTCCGGGTGATGTTCGAAGACGCGACCGGCAAGGACCTCGATGGATTCTTCCTGCAGTGGACCGAATCCAACATCACCCCGGAGTTCCAGCAGGAGTACACCATCTACAGGCTGGGCGGCAACGAGGGGTTCCGCGTGATCGGCAAGATCAACCAAGACATGGACACCTTCAGCATGCCGGTCGAGCTCAAGATCGAGACCGAGGGCGAACCCGAGTTCTTCGTGGTCGAGGTGGCGGGCGAGGCCTCGGACTACAGGCTGGAGACCTTCGGCAAGCCCAGGGAGGTCATCCTGGACCCCAACCACCGCATCTTGAGGCTGGACGACGACACGCGCGTGCGCGTCGCGATCCGGCGCGGCGAGCAGCTGGTCGAACTGGGGTATTACCAAGAGGCCCTGCTTGAGTACCAGCAGGCTTTGGACATCAACCGCTTCAGCTCGCTGGCGCACTATCGCACGGGCGAGGTGTTCTTCCTGCAGAGCAACTTCCAGTCAGCAGCCAATGAGTTCCGCGAGGCCCTCAACGGCGACCGCGACCCCGCTTGGGTCGAGGTCTGGTCGCATATCAACCTCGGCAAGATCTTCGACATCACCGGCCAGCGCGAGCGCGCCGTCAACGAGTACCAGCTGGCCGTCAGGACGCGCGACGACACCCAAAACGCCCAGAACGAGGCCAGCAAGTACCTTGCCAGCCCCTACCGGCGAACCCGCGCCAAAGAGCGCACGTACTGACCGGCCGGGACCGCCTCCGCGGCCACCCTTCAGTACTTGGGGATGCTGGGATCGACCTCGTCGCTCCAGCGGAGTATGCCGCCGGCCAGGTTGGTGACGCGGCTGAATCCCATCTCCTTGAGCAGCCGCTGGGCCTTGCCGCTGCGCACGCCGCTCTTGCAGTGGACCACGATGTCGGCCGTGGAGTCGAGTTCGTGAACATGCTTCGGCAACGTGCCCAACGGGATCAAGGTGGTCCCGGGAATCCTGGCGATCTCGAACTCGTGGGGCTCGCGGACGTCCAATACGAAGACGTCGTCCCCCCTGTCCAGCCGGGACTTCAGGTCTGACGGCGAAATCTCGGGCATCCGTTCCTGCGCGGCGTCCTCGGCGGCCTGCTGCGGAATCCCGCAGAACTGCTGGTAGTCGATCAACTCCCGGACGGTGGGACTGTCGCCGCAGACCGGGCAGTCGGGATTCCGCCGCAGCCGCAGTTCCCGGAAGCGCATGTTCAGCGCGTCGTAGAGGAGCAGCCTGCCGCTGAGGGAATCGCCCTTGCCGAGGACGATCTTGACGGCCTCCGTGGCCTGAATGCTGCCGATCACGGCGGGCAGAATGCCCAGCACGCCCCCCTCGGCGCAGCTGGGAACCAGTCCCGGCGGCGGCGGCTCCGGATACAGGCAGCGGTAGCACGGACCGCCTTGGTGGTGAAATACCGTGGCCTGGCCCTCGAAGCGGAAGATCGAGCCGTAGGCGTTCGGCTTGCCCAACAGCACGCAGGCATCGTTGACCAAGTAGCGCGTGGGGAAGTTGTCAGTGCCGTCAACGACCACGTCGTACTCGGCCAGGATCTCGAGCGCGTTGTCGCTGGTCAACGCAGTCGGGTGCTTGTCGATCACCAGGCGGGGGTTGATGTCCTGCATCGTCTCGGCGGCCGACTCGATCTTGGGGCGGCCGACGTCCTTCGAGCCGTGAATCACCTGCCGCTGCAAGTTCGTCTCGTCGACGACATCGAAATCCACGATGCCGATCCTGCCGATGCCAGCCGCAGCCAGATACAGGCCCAGCGGCGCGCCGAGGCCGCCGGTTCCGACCATCAGCACACGGGCACCCTTGAGCCTGCGCTGCCCTTCCAGTCCGACCTCCGGCAGGATCAGGTGGCGGCTGTAGCGCAGGATCTCTTCGTTGGACAGCTCCGGCAGCGCGGGCTCGGCCACGTCGATCACCGGGGCCGGCGTCGCGCCACCCGCGATCGAGGGCACGATGCTGATGGTGCTGCCGGCGCTGAGCGCGGTGCCTTCGCGGTCCAGGTAGCGGATGTCCTCGTCATCAACGTAGACGTTGACGAAGCTGCGCAGCTTGCCCTGGTCGTTGAAGAGGTTGCGCTCGATCTGCGGATGCACGGCCACCAGCTCGCGCAACGCATCGCCCACGGTGCCGGAATTCACCTCAACGGTGTCATGGCCGTCGACGAACTGCCGGAGAGGTGTCGGGATGAGAATCTTAGCCATGCCGTTGCTGTTTTTGATGCTAGCAATCGCCCTATTCTCTGTCAATGAACTGGGGATTCCAGCCGCCCGCCACGCGCGATCCAAGCGCCGGCCCGGTCGCGGCCTCGAGATGGCAATCCGGACTCACGCTATAGTGGCGGTCGGCCGGATCGTTGCCCGCGCCGGCGCGGGCCCGAGGGGGCCGCAGCAGCATGCCGGTCCTGTTCTTCTCCGACGCGGACGAGCTCCGGAAGTGGTTTCGCGACAACCACGAGACGGCTGACGAGCAATGGATCGGATACCACAAGGTTGCCACCGGCGTGCCTAGCGTGACTTGGCCGGAATCGGTCGACGTGGCGCTGTGCTTCGGCTGGATTGACGGGCTTCGCCAGAGGATCGACGAGCGCAGCTACAGGGTGCGCTTCACGCCCCGTCGTCCCGGCAGCAGCTGGAGTGCCAGGAACATCGAGCGCATGCGATCCCTGATCAAGGCCGGGCTGGTCGAAGAGGCCGCGCGGGCGAGGTTCGAATCGGCAGAGAGCCTGCGCAGGGAGCCAGCCGCCCATGAAGTCGCGGCTGTGGCCTTGCCGGAGGAATACGAGCGCAAGATCAAAGCGGTGCCGGAGGCGTGGGAGTGCTTCGCCGGCGCGGCGCCATCCTACCGCAAGCAGTGCGCGCACTGGATCGTGAGCGCGAAACGAGAACAGACCCGCCAGAAGAGACTCCAGACCCTGATCGAGTCCAGCTCGCGCGGCGAGCCGATACCGCCTCTGCGCTGGGCGGCCAAGATGCGGCCGCGACGCTGAACGACGCGGCGCGGGCCCGGTCAGCCCCCCTCGCGATTGCCAGCAGAGCCGCTGCGGGACTGGAACATGCTGATTCCGGCAACGCCCACCGCGCCGGCGTCCGTGCAGGCGGCGATTCGTTCCGCTGTGATGCCGCCCAGCGCAGCCACCGGCAACGAGGTCGCCGAGCATGCATCGCGCAGCCCGCCGAGGCCGGGTATCTCGCTTCGGCCCGGCTTGGACCGCGTCGGAAACACCGGGCCGAAGACGGCGAGATCGGCCCCCTCCCGTTCCGCCCGGCAGACTTCGCCAACGGTATGCGCGGACACCGCGATCAGGAAGCCGGGGGGCACGACAGGCCTGAGGTCGCACGGAGCGGGCGAGCCGGCCGGCAGGTGGACTCCGTGGGCGCCTGCGGCGAGCGCGACATCCAAGCGGCCGTTGACGAGGATCGCGGTCCCGTGGGGACGCACGCGGGCCAAGGCGGCGCGGGCCAGATCGAGCAGGTCGCGGGGGGCCAGGTCCTTCTCGCGCAGCTGGATCCAGGAGCAGCCGCGCCGGGCGTTCTCCTCGATGCAGTCAAGCAAGCCGCCTGGGCAGGTCCTGCGATCAGTGATGTAATAGCGCCTCATTGCCCGATCCACGTCGCACGGCAGGCTCCGCAATGTTGACAGTGGCTGACTAAAGTAAAGTCATGATAGTATACTAAGAGTTCATTCAATCGCCGCGCGCCCGCGGGCGGGCGCCGGTTGGCAAGATCCGCCGCAGGGCGGCCTGAGATTTGGAGGGTCACAGATGGGAAAGGTCATCGGTATCGACCTCGGGACCACGAATTCGGTCGTAGCCGTCATGCAGGCAGGGCAGTCCCAAGTCGTCGCTAACCAGGAAGGGGAGCGCACCACACCGTCCGTCGTGGCATTCAGCAAGAATGGCGACCGCCTGGTGGGCGAGACGGCCAAGCGGCAGGCCGTCACCAATCCCGAGGCCACGATCTCGTCGATCAAGCGCTTCATGGGCCGGCGCAGCTCCGAAGTCAGCGAAGAGACGAAGAACGTGGCCTACAAGATCAGCGCCGCGGGCGACCTGCTCAAGGTCACGGTCGGAGAGAACAGCTATTCGCCGCAGGAAATCTCGGCCATGGTGCTGGGAAAGCTCAAGGAAGCGGCCGAGGCCTATCTTGGCGAGAAGGTCACCGAGGCGGTCATCACAGTGCCGGCGTACTTCAACGACGCCCAGCGCCAAGCCACCAAGGACGCGGGCAAGATCGCGGGACTGGACGTGCGCCGCATCATCAACGAGCCGACCGCGGCGGCGCTGGCCTACGGCTTGGACAAGAAACAGAACCAGACGATCGCCGTCTACGACTTTGGCGGGGGCACGTTCGACATCTCGATCCTAGAGGTCGACGAGGGGGTCGTGGAAGTCAAGGCGACCAACGGCGACACCCACCTCGGCGGGGACAACATCGACAGCGTGCTGATCGACTGGCTGGTGGACGAGTTTCGCAAGGAGCAGGGTATCGACCTGTCCAAGGACACCATGGCCCTGCAGCGTCTGCGCGAAGCGGCCGAGAAGAGCAAGCGAGACCTGTCGACACTGATGGAGACAGAGATCAACCTGCCCTTCATCACCGCCAACGAGACCGGCCCGAAACACCTCGCCCGCAAGCTGACCCGGGCCCACCTCGAGCAGATGATCGACCCGCTGGTGCGGCGCACGCTCGAGCCCTGCAAGAAGGCGCTGACAGACGCGGGACTGTCGCCGTCGGATATCGACGAAGTGGTGATGGTCGGCGGCTCGACACGCATTCCGATGGTCCAAAAGCGGGTACAAGAGCTGTTCGGGCGGGAGCCCCACAAGGGCGTCAACCCCGACGAAGTCGTGGCCACCGGCGCCGCCGTGCAGGGTGGCGTCTTGGGCGGCGAGGTCAAGGACGTGCTGCTGCTCGACGTCACGCCGCTGTCGCTCGGCATCGAGACCCTGGGCGGCGTGTTCACCAGACTGATCGAGCGCAACACCACGATCCCGACGCGCAAGTCCGAGGTCTTCTCGACCGCTGCGGACAGCCAGACCTCGGTCGAGATCAAGGTCTTCCAAGGCGAGAGGTCCATGGCGGGAGACAACCGCTTGCTGGGCGTGTTCCAGCTGGTCGGAATTCCGCCCGCGCCGCGCGGGGTGCCGCAGATCGAAGTCACCTTCGACATCGATGCCAACGGCATCCTGAACGTCTCGGCCAAGGACAAGGCAACCAGCAAGCAGCAGCAGATCACCATCACCAGCTCGTCCGGCCTGTCCCAGGAAGAGATTGAGAAGATGGCGCGCGACGCGGAAGAGCACGCGGCCGAGGACCAGAAGCGCAAGGAAGAGATCGAAGCCCGCAACCAAGCCGAGGCGGTGATCTACTCCACGGAGAAGACCCTCGGCGAACACCGCGACAAGGTCGACGAGGCCGAGGCCAAGAAGATCGAGCAGGCCATCGAGGCCGCCCGAGAGGCGGTCAAGAGCGGCAGCGCGGAGCAGATCAACAAGGCCGTGTCGGATCTGAACCAGGCCTCTCACACGCTGGCCGCGGCAATGTACGCGGCGCAGCAAGGCGGCGATGGCTCGGGAGCTGCCTCCGATGGCGCCGGCGAACCGGAGACCGGAAGCGCCCCGGATGACGTGGTGGAGGCAGAATTCGAAGACGCGGACGAGAAGCCGAAGTCGTGAGGCGGCGGTGCCGCACGGGCGGCAGCGCCGCGCCACCGTCTAGGCTAGATGGGCATGGCGGCCAACCGCAGCAAAGACTACTACGCGACGCTGAGAGTGCCCCGCAACGCGAAGGCGGACGCGATCCGCACGGCCTACCGTCACATGGCGCGCAAGCTGCATCCGGACGTCAATCCCGGCGACAAGGCCGCGGAGGAGCGCTTCAAGGATGTCCAGGAGGCTTACGACATCCTCAGCGACGAGGAGAAGCGCGGCATCTACGACCGCTACGGGTTCTACTCCGAGCAAGCCCGCCAGCAGGCCGCTGGCGGCCAAGGGCACGGTTTCGGATTCGATGGCTTTGACTTCAGCGACCTAGGGCGCCAAGCCGCCGGGGCGAATTTCGGCGACCTGTTCGAGGGAATGTTCGGCGGCCGCGGCCGCGGCCGCGGCCAGGCCACGCGCCGGCAGGGCGAGGATCTCGAGTACGAGATGGAGATCGGCTTCGACGAAGCGATCCGCGGCACGACCGAACGCCTCAAGATCAGCCGCCAGGTCCCGTGCACCCCTTGCTCCGGAACGGGCAACGCAAAGGGAGAGCCGCCAGGCGTCTGCAGGGCCTGCGGCGGCAGCGGCCAGTCACAGCGCATGGCCGGCAACATGCGTTTCAGCGTTCCCTGCCCGGAATGCGGGCAGACCGGGCAGGTCCGCACGCCGTGCGCGCCATGTGCCGGCGAGGGGCGGGCGCTGGCCGCCAACACCATCGATGTGCGGATTCCGCCGGGCACGCGAGAGAACGCACGGCTCCGCCTGCAAGGCAAGGGCAACGCCGGGATCCTGGGCGGTCCGGCCGGCGACCTGTACATCCTCGTGCATGTGGGCAGCCACCCGTTCTTCGAGCGCGACAACTTCGACATCCGCATCGAGGTGCCGATCACGCCGGCCGAGGCCGTGCTGGGCGCCAAGATCGAAGTGCCAACGATCGATGGCGCCGCCCTGATGCGCATTCCCCCGGCGACGAGTTCGGGCAAGACTTTCCGCATGCGCGGGCGGGGCGTCATCGACCCGCGAAGCGACAAGCGCGGAGACCAGTTCGTTAGAATCTCGATTGTCGTGCCCAAGGTTCCGGACGAGTCCACCAAGGACCTGATGCGGCGCTATGCGGAGCGCAATCCCGAGAACCCGCGCGACTCGCTCGGCGGCGTCTGACCATGGCAAGGCAGCACAAGACCAAGGGCAGCTACACCATCTCGGTGGTGGCGGAGCGTTTCGACGTGCATCCGCAGACGCTCCGCATGTACGAGCGGGAGGGCCTCTTGCAGCCATCCCGGACCGACGGCAACACGCGCCTCTACACCGACGAGGATATCGACCGACTCGATGTGATCCTGTCGCTAACGCGCGATCTGGGCGTCAACCTCGCGGGCGTCGAGATCATCCTGAACATGCGCAGCAAGATGGACGCCATGCAGCGGCAGATGCGCGAGTTCGTCAGCTACGTCAACAGCTCCATGGATCTTGCGGAAGACAGCGAAGACCCGATTTCCAACGCGCTGATCCCGGTCAGGGCCCGCATGCCGATGCGAGCCCGGCGCGAGGACGAAGAGAGCCCGGTCGCGGCACCGCCCGGGTCGAAGATCGTCGACCTGTAGCGCGCCCTTCCGCTGCTAGGCCAAGAGCCCGCCGATCCAGGCCAGCGCGCCTATGGCGTGCAAGAAGACAATCAGGATGCAGACCGGCACGGGATACTTCAGAATCCACAGCCACGAGCCGTAGAACCTGGCCAAGGCACTGCCGGACTCGAACTCCTTGCGCCTGAGGGCGCCGTCCATGCGCCAGGCAACGAACAAGGCGATGCCGAGGCCGCCGAGCGGCAATGCCCAGTTCGACACGAAGTGATCCACGGCGTTGAACCAACCGCCGCTCATCGTGGCCGGAACGCCGAACAGTGCCACCACGACCGTGCCGGAAACGCATGCCTTGACGCGGGAGATTCCGTGGTTGTCCAGCAGATACGCCGCGATGACTTCGAGAATCGCGATCGCGCTGGTGAGAGCGGCGAAAACGAGCATCACGAAGAAGACCACGGACAAGAACGCCCCGCCTGTCATCTGGGCGAGCGCGGTGGGCAGGGTCACGAAGAGCAATCCCGGCCCCGCTCCCGGCTCCATGCCGAACGTGAACACGATGGGGAAGATCACCAGGGACGCGGCCAGGGCGACCAGCGTGTCAGCGCCCGCGGTGGCGAGCGAGGCAGAGGCGAGGTCATCCTGCGACCGCAGGTAGCTGCCGTAGGCGATCATGCTGCCCATGCCCAGGCTGAGGGTGAAGAACGAGTGGCCAAGAGCCTCGAGCACGCCGGCAGCGGTTAGCTTGTCCCAGTTCATCCCGAACAGGAAGTCCATCGCCTCGCCCCAGCCGGACATCGTCATCGCCTTGCCCAGCAGGATCAGGATCATCACGAACAGCCCAGGCATCATGATCCGCGCCCAGCGCTCGATGCCATGCGACACGCCCGCCGCCACGACACACATGGTGAAGATCAAGAAGGCGAACTGCCAGCCGACGCCGATCAGCGGCGAGCCGGTCAATTGGCTGAACAGCCCCTCGGCCTGACCGGCGTCAATGCCGGCGATGGCATTGGTCAGCGAGAGGTAGGTGTAGTGCAAGGCCCAGCCCGCAACCGTCGAATAGTACGACAGCAGCAGGAAGGCGGCCACGACCGCCAGAATCCCGAAGACCACCCACTTAGACTTCGGGTCCGACAGCGTGCGGTAGGCAGTGACCGACGACGATCGCGAGGCTCGTCCAAGCATGACCTCGGCCATCATCACGGGCACGCCGACGACCAGGATGCAGGCCAGGTAGACCAACACGAACGCCCCGCCGCCGTTCTCGCCGGTGATGTACGGGAACTTCCATATGTTGCCTAGGCCGACGGCGGAGCCGGCGGCGGCGAGAATGAACCCGGTCCTGGAGTTCCACTGAGCTCTCTGAGAATTGGAATGATCCGGCATGTCGTGCATGGTACCGGAACGGTCGCCACGCGATCCGGGCCGGCCCGAGAAACAGCATACCCAATGGCTTGGGCAGCGCCAGCGCCCGCACTGTGACACGGAACGCGGGCTTGTCTGGCCGTCCCTGGCTCAACCGAGCTGATGTCCGCCGCAGGAAGCGCGCCGGCCCGGCGCGTCCCACGTGATCAGCCGCGTCACCATGATCGCGACGCGCCGCTCCTCCTAGCGAAGAGGGCACCGCCCTGCACGCGCTGCAGGCGCGGCCCGGCGGAGTCCTGCGGAACAGCGTCCGTTCGCGAGGCAACGCAGGAACGCCTCCCGCGCCGCGCTATGTACAACGGCGAGCCGGAAAGCAATCCCAGCGCCAGGCTATGCCGCCGGCACCTCCTCGTCGATGCCCTCCTCGCCCTCTGACTTGGCGATGATCGCCGCGCCGCACGAGTCGCTGAAGACATTGATGACCGTGCGATACATGTCCAGCGGGCGATCGACCGCTAGCATCGCTCCGACGATCAGCTCCACCTGAGGCCCGGTGAGGTTGACCGCCTCGAGCACGATGAAGATCACGACAAGTCCGGCGGACGGAACGGCCGCGGCTCCGATGGATGCGAGCAGGGCGGTGAACACGACCAAGAGCTGCTGCTCGATGCCAAGCTGGACGCCGAGCACTTGTGCGATGAACATCACCCCAGCACACTCGTAGAGAGCGGTTCCGTCCATGTTGACCGTCGCCCCCATTGGCAGCACGAAAGAGGTGACGCGGTTGGAGGCGCCAACCTTGTTTTCCACGGCATCGATCGTGACCGGCAGCGTCGCGCCAGAAGAACTCGTGGAAAAGGCCATGACGATGGGCTGCACCATGTTGCGGAAGTGCCTGATCGGGTTGATGCCGCCCAAGAAGCGCAAGATCAGCGGCAGCGTCACCAGCAGGTGAACCGTCAGGCCCGCGACCAGCATCAGGGCATACAGGCCCAGCGCCTTGAAAGCTCCCAGGCCCGTCGTGCCCATCAGCTTGGCGATCAGGGCGAACACCCCGATCGGAGCGACCAAGCGGATGATGCCGCCGGTCAGGCGCATCATCGTCTCGAAAGCCGCTTCGAAGAAGCCTAGCAGCGGCTCGCGATGCGTCCGCTGCAGCGTGCTGATGGTGATGCCCAGAACGATGGAGAAGAAGATGATCGCCAGCATCTTCGCCTCCGCGGCCGCCGCGAAGACGTTCTCCGGCACAATGTCGAGAATCAGGTCCACCGGTGACTGAATCACGGTGAGGTTCGGCATCTCCTCGGTTTCGGCCGCGCCGAGATCCGCGCCCACGCCGGGCTGGATCATGTTGACCATCACCAGCCCCACGATGCACGCAAAGGCGCTGGTGAGCATGTAGTACCCCATCGTCTTGCCAAACAGACGCCCCAGCCCAGCCCCGGCGCCCACGGATGCAACGCCGGTGACGATCGAGGTCACCACCAAGGGCACGATGATCATCTTGAGCAGCTTGATGAATAGCGTTCCGAGCCAGCCGACTGCGTCGGCAAACGGCTCGCCTCCGATCAAGCCCGCGATCACGCCGAGCGCCATTGCAATGGCGATGCGCCAATGCAGCTGCTGGTGCCACTTGGCCCCTGGGATGGTTTCGCTCATCTGGTTTCCTTTTGGCGGCCTGCTTTCAGCCGTTCCCGATATCGTCGTCAAGCCCGCGGCTGGCTGTCAGCCGGGGGCTGCACCGAAGGTTAGCAGAATTGGCCCGGCCTCGGTGCGGCAGCGCAGAACTCGCCGGGCCCGGGAAGGCAGTGAGCGGGCGCCTGCGCGCACTCCGCCGTGACCGAAACGCTGTCAGCTTCCACCGCTCGGGCGACCGGAGGCTGCCGCCCGAGACTGCCCACACTCGGTGGCTGAGCACGAAATCCCGCTAGGTGCTACGCTAATCTGGTATATTTTCCGCAGCTATTCTTCTAGAAATGCGGAAGTTTCGGAAGTGAGCCGACGCACAGTTCCCGCAGGTCGCCAAAGCAGGTGATTAGGGCCAGTGGCGGACGAGCGTCGCTTCGGGCGCAGCCGGGTGCGCTTGGACGTGGCGGCGAGAACGGTATCCCGGGAACGCCCGCCTTAGGGCGGGCAAAAATCACAGTACTGGAATCAAGAGAAAGCTATGCTCCACCACGATAAACCCACCTACGACCAGAGCCGGACAAGAGTGGCGCCTCGGACACGCGAGATCCTGCGCATCGCGGCTCATCTGGACAAGACCGACACCGCCCGCGAGATCACCTTGGAGTGGCTCGAGAGCGCGTCCAAGACCGAACTGCCGGACGAGGCTTGGTCCGGCGATGCCTTCCACCACGAAGCCGACAGGCGCACATTTGCGGCCGTCCACGCGAAAGAGGACGACTCAGAAACGTGGGCGCTGCGCTTCGTTGAGCCCGAAGAGGGTGACATCGAGAGAGAGTGGACCACCGAGGTCGCAATCCGCGAGCGGCCAGGGGAGGATGCCGAGTTCTGCCTGCGCACGCTGGCGAAGTCCACCGAAACGAAGATGCGGGTGCAACCGAGGGTGCCAGGGTTCCTCGAGCATGTCGTCAAGGAATGCACCATGGAACAGGGTGCCGCCAAGATCGAGAAGGAGCCCTGGGTCGTCGAGTCCGAGTACGACGCGGCAAACCTGGCTGAGTTCTTGGTCGATCCCGACCGGCGCACGCCGGCCTTCGTGCTGACGGTGCCGGAAGAAGCCGAGGATCCCGTACGCCCCCTGCTGGACCCGATGCCGCTCACGGCGGACACGCTGGGCATCGCGAAGGTGATCGTGCTGCCTGCCGAGTACACGTGGAAGCTCACCAACCGCTTCGGGAAGCGCCTGTCGGTCTACCGCGGAGCCATGCGCGTGTACCTGTCTGGCTTCAACGACAGGGCCGATCCGGAAGGCGGCCACGACTTGTTCATGCCGCATCGAATGGATACCCCCGAGACGGCGGCCAAGCTGGGCTCGCTGCTGCGCTGGATGGCGGCGCGCGAAAGCCTGCGGGGCTGGCGGCTGGGCCACGACGTGATCCCGTTCGTGTCGGCGATGCTTCCCTGCATTGATCTTGAGAGCAAGACCCTGGCCGAGAATGACGCCAGCGAAGCCGATCAGCTGGCAGCTTCGACCCGGCACGTGGCGATGCTGCGCGACGAGCTCAAGCTTGCGCTAGAGATCCAGCAGTCCCTCACCGAGGAGAACCACTCCATCGAGGGGCGCATGCGCGAGTCGGAGGCGAAGCTGCGCAAGACGCAAATGCGCCCGCGCCCAACATTCGACCGCGGCCCCCGTCCGTCCTACGAGGATCGGGGCCGTCCACAGTTCGACCGCGGGCAGCGCCCGCCGTACGGGGACAGGGGCCGCCCGGCGTTCGACCGGGCGCCTCGGCAATACGAGGATCGAGGGTCACGACCGTTCGAAGGACGCGGCCGTTCGTTCGAGGACAGGGGCCGCCCAGCGTTCGGCAACCGCGGTCGCGGGCCGTACGACCGCGACCGGGACCGGGGCTTCGAACGGGATCGCCCCAGGCCGAGATACTCGCAGTATGGCAACGACGATGACGACGACGGCTACGGAGAATAGGGGGTCGTAGGCCCGTTCTCTGGGCATTCGAGAGCCGCTGCTCGCGCGGCTCGGGCCGGGCCGATTCGCATGCAAGATCTGGAGGGCAAGACGGCTCTGGTTACCGGCGGGTCGCGGGGCATTGGCCGTGCGGTCTGCCTGGAACTGGCCGCTCGCGGAGCCCGCGTGGCGGTGAATTACCGAAGCCGCGCGACGGAGGCGGAAGCAACAGCAGCCGCGGTGCGCGACCTCGGAGTGTCCGCCACAACGGTCCAGGCCGATGTCTCAAGGCGCTCGGAAGTCGGCGCGATGGCGAAACGGGTGCAGGCCGAGCTGGGCGCGCCCGACATCTTGGTCAATAACGCCGGATTGCTGCACAGCGGCGAGTTGCTGGCCTACAGCGAGGACGAGTTCGACAGCATGTGGCGGACCAACGTCAAGGGAGTCCTATACTGCTCGGAGGCAGTGGCGCCGGACATGATCGGGCGGGGCTGGGGTCGGATCGTGAACCTGGCTTCCAACGCGGCCATTGGGACGGCGATGGCAGGCACCACGCTGTACGCGGTGACCAAGGGAGCGGTGCTCACGCTCACTAAGCGCATGGCCTTCGAGCTGTCCCCGAAAGGCATCACGGTGAACGCCGTGCTGCCAGGATTCACGAAGACCGACATGGTCATGGCGGGCAAGTCCCAAGACGAGCTTGACCGGCTGCTTCAGAATGTCGCCGGTCGTTCGCTGGTCGGACGGACCGGGGAACCGGAGGACATCGCGCACCTGACGGGATTCCTGTGCTCGCCGGCGAGCGGGTTCATCACCGGGCAATTCATGATGGCCGATGGCGGCCGCCAAGACTACCTCACCAGGGTGTAGCAGCATATCGGCGAGAGCTGTTGTTTGCTACAAGACCGGCGATCGATCGCCGGCGCAAGCCGCTTCCGGCGCGCAAGCTGGAGCATCGAGCCCGCCAACCGAGCCGCCGGGCCTGGTTTCGCCCTGCGGTCGATGCGCTCAGGACGAGGGAGTCCGTATCGGGCCGCTTCCGGCACGTCGCGGGCGCGACGCTCCATGCGGCCCGCTAGCCGCGTGCCACCCGATACGGAAACCGGTCTTCCGCCCCTCGGAGGTAGTCCAATATCTCGCCGTCGAGCTCGCTCATCAGCGCCGCCCTCGCGGCGTCATCGGCCAGATTGTGCAGCTGGTACGGATCGTCTTGATTGTCGTAGAGGCACCAGCGCCCGATCTCGCCGCAGGCGTACGTGTAGCGATCGGTGCGGATCCCGCGAAAGATCGGGGATGTGTGGTTCACTCCGGCACTGGCATGCGACTTGGAGATGTGCATCAGGAACTGGTGCTCCGGTACGTCCACGGCTCCGCCGCGCGCCACCGCTGACAGGTCCCGGCCGACGCAGGCGTCGGGCGCCGCGATCCCTGCCATGCCGCAAAGCGTCGGATATAGGTCGATCGCTCCAAGCAGCGCGCTGCTGCGATGGCCCTCCAGCACCCCCGGGCCGCGCACCACGAACGGCACGCGGCATGACTCCTCGTGCGGCAGCCGCTTGCCCGTGCGGTTGTGGGCGCCGAGCATCTCGCCGTGGTCCGAGGTGTAGACCACGATCGAATTGTCAGCCAGGCCGGTGCGGTCCAAGCATTCCATCAGCCGTCCGATTTCGATGTCCACGCCTTCGACGTGGGCGTAATAGCCCGCGGTGTCCTCTTGCACGTCGCGCCCGCGTCCGCCGACACCGCGGGTCACGGTCTCTACCGTGTTCGGGCGCAAGTCGAGACCGCCGCCGCGGTACTTGCGCATCAGCTCGGGCGGAGCGTCGTCGAAGGGCGGATGCGGGGGATTCAGAGACAGCACCAGCATCCACGGGCGGTCCTTGTTGCGCTCGATGAAGCTGATGGCGTCGTCCGTCATCAGAGTCGCGTTGTACCCGGCGGGCACCTGCTGCCGGCCCGTGGCCTGGTCATACGTGTGGGAGCGGTCGAAGTGCGGGTTGGTGTTGTACCATGCCTGCCACTCCGCAAACCCGTGGCGCGCCTCGCCCTCCGGCTTGAGCGCGTGCCCTTCCGCCCCGCGCGCGTCCAAGTGCCACTTCCCGACATAGCCGGTGTGGTAGCCGGCGTCGCGGAAGGCCTCGCCGAGGCTGTGTTCGGACCTCCGCAGCGGATACGCGTTGTCGATGACGCCGGTCTGGTACGGCCAGCGTCCGGTCATGAGAATGCCCCTGTAGGGCGAGCAAACGGGATAGTTGGACACGCAATGGGTAAACGTCGTGCCCTGCGATGCCAGACGGGCCAGAGCGGGAGTCTCGGCATCGTTGTAAGTCTCGCCCGGCATGGTGCAGGCCCGGTGCTGGTCGCTGAACACGAACAGCACGTTGGGCTTGCGCGGCTGTTGCGCGCCGGCCGCGGAAGCGCCCGCCACGGTCAGGGCCCGCAGCAGGTCCCTGCGAGAGGGGTGCGTTATCATGACGCAGGTATTCTAGCAGCGCACCCGGCCGGGCGATGCCGGGCGGCACCGGCGCGTTCCACCGTGCCTCGGCAGCAGATCTCGTAGTTCATGCCATCCAGAGAGAGCGAGGCATTGATACTGCGCAATTACCCGTACCGCGACGCCGATCTCATCGTCAGCTTCTTCACCCGCGAGCGAGGCAAGCTCCGCGGCGTGGCGAGCGGAGTGCGCCGCCCCAAGAACAACAAGTTCGGCGTTGGGTTGGAACGCTTGGCATTCTCCCATGTCTACTACCTGCAGAAGGAAAACCGAGATCTGGTCACGGTCCAGAGAGCCGAGCTGGCCGGCCCGTCAAACCTGTGGAAAGCGACGTACCCGACGAGCATCGTGTTGGACGTGATTGCCGAGACCTCAGACCTGCTGCTACCAGAGCAAGAGCCCAACGACGCCCAGTTCCGGTTGCTGCGGCTGGTGGTCGAGGAATTCCGCCGGGGTATCGACAAGGGCGACTCCAGCGACAGGGTGCAGCCCTGGGCACACCGGGCTCTGGTGTACTACCTGCTTTGGTCGGCGCGCCTGGGCGGCTGGCTTCCGCCCCTGGGCCGGTGCATTGAATCGAGCCAGGCCTTCGCCGAAGATGAACCCGCCTATTTCGGGGCTGATCGGGAAGGGCTGTTTCGCGCCGAATTCAAGGATTCCAACTCCTGGGCGCTCCCGTACGAAGCGCGCGCGCTGGCCGCGGCCATGCTCAAGCAACGGCTGGACAAGTTGGATGCCTCCCTGTGGCAGGAGCCGTCGGGCTTCGCGCTCCAGCGGTTCCTGCTACAGCGCACACAAGCCCAAGTCGAGCTGCAGCTTCGCGGAGTCCAAGCCCTGCGCGAACTCTGGCGCGACGCGCACGCCGGACAGGGCTAATTCGGGTCCGAAACCGCGTTAGCGGGATGCGGCGCCGCTTCGGAAGCGACATCGAAGCGAAGCGTTTTTCGATTCCGGTCGCGGATGATCTCCACGTCTACCAAGCGGTCCTCGGAAGCTGCCGCCAGCTTGCCTACTTCCGCCGGGCGATTTACCGGCTCCCCGTCAACCGAGACGATCACGTCACCGGCCCGCAGGTCGGCCATCTCTGCGGCGGAACCGGACTGCACGTGGCGCACGAGCACGCCTCGCTCAACCCCGAAGAACTCCGCAAGCTGGCCGTCCAAACCCTCCAGTTCCGTGCCCAAACGCCGGTTCTTGGCGATCATGTGTACCTGCGGGACATCGAAGTCCCACGTGAACTCCGACCGCCACGGAGGTCCGTCTGCCTCAAGACGCAGACGGGCAGAGCCGAGCTTGTCCTTGACCGACTCCAACTGTTGCTTGACCGCCTCGATCGTCTCCTTCGCCGCGCCCAGCCCCTCCCGCGCTCCGATCTCCACTGCCAGCGTCGTGCGTTCACCGTCCCGCACGACACCGAGTTCGACGGTGCGGCCGACCGGAGTCTCGCGGACCAGCCGGGCGAAGTGTTGGTAGCCGTGCACGCGCTCGCCGCGGTAGGTCACGACGAAGTCGCCCTCGCGCAGGCCGGCGCGCTCGGCGGGACTGTCAGCAGCGACACTGCTGATCTCGATGCCGTGTGCCTCGACCAGGCCGATCTCGCGCGCGGTTTCGTCGTTGATATCCATCACGCCAACGCCGACGTAGCTGGCCGGAGCGAAAGCGAAGTGGCCGTGAACGCTGGGCGCCGCTCCGGCAGGCGCTGCGCACGCGAGGGCGGCGCAAACGATCAGGGTCTTCCGAATTTGCGTATGCACGATCATTCCTCCAGTCACACAATGGCCTCTAGCGGTTCTTCCTGATTTCGATCCGTCCCAGGCCGTTGCGGATCCTCACCACCGATCCCCCGCCGTTGATTTCGCCGGCGGCCTGCTCGCTCACGGGTCCGAACAGGCGCGACGAGCGCTGGACTTGGATGGAGGGGAACTCGCTGACGATCCCGTGCCGGCCCCGGGCCAGCTCGATGCTCGCCTCGAGCGTCAGTGCCAGCGATTCCGGCAGCGACAGCACGATCGTTCCCACGGACGTAGTGATCTCGGAGCGGCTCAGGCTCGCGCCCTCGTGCAGCGCGGCCACAATGTCTCCCGCTCCGCTGGTCAATACGAGCGTCCCACGCACCTTGCCGATGCGGATGTCGCCGGCTCCCGCTTCGGCCTGCATGCCCTTTCGCACGTCAGCCGCACGGATCGCTCCGCCGCCCGTCCTGGCCCGCACGGCCCCATCCACGCGCCCGATCTCGATGCTGCCGGCACCCGTCTCGGCTCGGAGGTCACCCGCCACCGAGGCCGCTTCGATCATGCCGCCACGAGTGACGAGGCGCGCTTGCCCGCCAGCGCGGGCCAGCACAATGCTGCCCCCGGCGGTCTCGCAATTCACCGGGCCTCCGATGCTGCCCAGCCGCACGCTGCCACCCTCGGTGGTCGCGGTCACGCCACCCTGTACCTCGTCGACCGCGATCGAGCCGCCAACGGTGTGGGCGGTGACCGAGCCGGCGATGCCTTGGACGACAATGCCGCCCGCTCGCGTCACCAAGTCGATCTCGGCAGTCGCCTTGGGGACTTCGACCTCGAGCCGGAACCCGACCCTGCAATTGCCGCACACCGGGTCCCGGAGATTGATAGCCAGGGTGCGGTCTCCCAGGCGCTCGGAAACTACCCCGGATTCCCGAAACACAACCGGCACCCACGTGCCGCCGCGCTCGGCCCTGCCGCGGCTGGTCAGGGTATAGCGCACGTCGTCGCGGTCCGTGCCGCGCACCACCACGGGGCCGCTGGCGCGAACTTCAATCCGCTCCGCCGCAGGCGCCTCGCCGGTCCACTCCTGCGTCCAATGCCGCCCGTCCCGCTGCGGCTGCGCCGCGAGGGCGGCGACCAGAACCAGGCCCGCGGCAACCGCGCTGACGGCAGGCCTGCACCTCCGAATCGGCATGGCCTCAGAAACGCTCCATTGACGCGTCGAGCACGTCCAAGATGCGCTCGCTCTCGTGCAGCACGAAGGGGTTTTGTTCGCGCTCCACCACCTCCTGCAGCGCGCCCGCCATTTCCCGTCCTGGACGCTGGCCGAGCAGTTGGATCGCATGGATCCGCATGCCGTCGAGCGGATCCGAGCGCAACGTCTCGACAAGCGCCGCCCGCACGTCCGGCTCGTCAATCTGCCCCCTGACCGCTTCAAGCGCCTTGAGTCTGATGCCGGGGTTCTGGTCCTCCAGCATGGAGCGCAGCAAGATGCGGCGCACTTCGCGGTCAGATGCGTACCCCTGCAGAGCTTCGAGCGACGACAGGCGCGCCCCCGCGTGCGATTCCCGCACCGTGTCCATGAGCATCGCGCGGATCAGCGGATCCGACGACTCGCCGCTGACGACCCTGCGCTCTTCCAGGACTATCCGGACTTGGCCCCCGACAGGGTCGAGCTGGACGGTCTCGATCCCTGTCAGGGTGCGGTTGGCATCAAGGGAGAATGACTCGATCAGGCTGGCTCCGTCCACAGGCTCCGGAGCGAGAAATCTGACCGGCCGGACGTCACGGCCGGCCACGAAACCGACAAGCACCAGGGCAGCCGCTGCGGCGGGCTGCCAAACCAACGGGCGGGCAGCGAGCGCCGAACTCAGGCTGCGCAAGCGCCGCCCCAGCCGGCGCCGCAGCGAAGCGGTCCGGCCCAAGCTTCCTTCAGCGGCAACTGCCAGCGCTAGATCGTGGCGGCAGTCGTCCAATAGAGATTCGGCCTCGGCGTCGACGTCGGAATCGCTGAGCGAGAGCAAGAACGCCTGTTCCTCCTCGAACAAGGCCCGGAACTCGGGCATCTCGTCGCGGAATCGCTCGACCTCCTTGCGCTCGGCCAAGCCGAGCTCGCCGTAGAGGTACAGGCGGATGCGTTGCCGCAGCAGCTCGCTCTCGAGGGCGGCGCGATCGTCAGGCGCGGACATCCTGTAGCTCCTTGCGCAGTTTCTTGGTGGCGCGGAACAGGCACTGCTTGGCAGACTCCTCGCTCATCGAGCAGGTCTCGCCTATCTGGCGCAGTCGCATGCCCTCGTGATGGCGCAGCGTGAATACCAGGCGCTCTCGATCCGAGAGGGTTTCGAGCGCGACCTTGATGCGACGGGAAATCTCCTCGCTGCCCAGCATCTGCTCCGGGGAACTCGAAGGGCGCGGATCAGCCGCGAGCTGCAGCGGGGAGCGGCCCGTCTCGTGGTCAGCTTCGAAGACGCCGAATTCGGGACGCGACTTGCGCCGTCGCAGGTGGTCCAAGCACACGTTGGTTGCGATGCGGTAAAGCCAGGTATGGAAGCGGCACTGGAAGCGGAACGTGTCCAGCCTGCGATAGGCCTTGATGAAGGCGTCCTGATAGGCGTCCTGGGCGTCCTCCCTCGAGGGCAGCAGCCGCAGGGCGATCCGCAGCACGCTGCGGTCGTAGCGCCGCACTAGCTCGGCAAACGCCCCTTGGTCCCCGTCTTGGGCGGCCTCCACCAGACGCCGCTCGGCGAGGTCGTCGCGGGCCGGGCTCAATCCGAAGTGTAGACTCTCCGCCTTGGCTGCCTGCACTTTTGCACTGTCCTTCCTCATGGTTGGACGCACCGAACGCCCGAATCGTTAGCCAGCCGGGCCGACACTCCGCGTCACACGATCCAGCCGCCTCCCAGCACGTAGTCGTCGGCGTAGAACACCGCGGCTTGGCCGGGAGTGACTGCGCATTGCGGCTCGTCAAAGACGACTTCGGCCTGGTCTGGGGCGCCGATTACCGGCCGGACCTCGGCCCAGGCCAGGGGTGCGCGATAGCGGATCTTGGCCTGCGCCCGCACTGGCTCCCGCAACTCACCGAAACGGATCCAATTGGGGTCGCGAATCCGGAAGGCCTCGCGCAGCAGGGACTCCTTGGGCCCAACCACGACCTTGCGATCGGCGGCTTGGATTTCGGTCACGTAGACCGGCCGGCCGACGGCGATGCCGAGTCCCCGGCGCTGGCCCACCGTGAAGTTGTGGACGCCCCCATGCTCCCCCAGCACCGCGCCATCCTCGGAGACTACCTCGCCCGGCTCGGCCTCGCCCAGTTCTGCGCTCTGCTCGCGGTACGCTTCGACGAAACTGGCGTAGTCGCCGTTGGGCACGAAGCAGATCTCGCGGCTCTCCGCCTTGCCGGCAACGTCGAGGCCGAGGTCCCGGGCCAGCTCGCGCACCTCGGCCTTGCCCATGGATCCAAGCGGAAACATCGTGCGCGCAAGCTGCTGTTGCGTCAGGCCGAAGAGGAAATAGGACTGGTCGCGCGACTCGTCAACGCCGGCGAGCAGGAGGTGCCTTCCAGATTCTCGGTCGTACTCGATGCGCGCGTAGTGTCCCGTGGCCACCGTGTCTGCCCCGACTTGGCTGGCGGTCTCCAAGAAGCGGTCGAACTTCAGGAAGTTGTTGCACAGCGTGCATGGAATCGGCGTACGCCCGGCCAGGTAGTCCACCACGAACGGCTGTACGACCTGCCGCTCGAAACTCTCCTCGAAATTGACGACGTAGTAGGGAATCCCTAGCCGTTGCGCCACCCAGCGGGCGTCGTAGACGTCGTCCAAGGAGCAGCACCTGCCGGACGTGCCATCCTCGGGAACCCGCTGCGGCATGCGCTGCTGGTCCCACAGCTGCATGGTCATGCCCACGATGGGCTGACTCTGGCTGTGCAGCAACGCGGCAACGGCGGAGGAGTCCACCCCGCCGCTCATAGCCACCGCCACGAGAGAGTCCGGCACTGCTCTCAGCGTAGCGCCTCGCGCCGGGAACGGGGCCCTACCAGCCGATCTGCCTGCCCTCGTTGGCCTGCTCCAGATAGTCCACCAGCGGGGAGAAATAATCCAGCATCGCCTTGGTGGAGACCTCGCTGCCAGTCTTTTCGAGCATCACGTCGCGCCAGTCACGCGTTGCGCCCAGACTGAGCAGATCCCACAGGAAGTCACCGACCTCCTCGTTGCCGTAGTAGTTGCAGTTTCGCGGATCCTGCTTGAGGATGTTGTTGGCGATGTAGGTGTGCAGCTGGTACTTGATCACGAACGCCATCGCGTAGTCGTAGTACTGCGCCGGGTCGTCGGTGATGTGGGTCTTGGTGCAAGCGTCGCAATACTCCTCGCCCCGCGGGCCGGGTGGCTGGATCCCTTGGAACTGCCCGGCGTGCTCCCACCAGCGCTGGTTGAACTCCCCGACCGGCAGATCTTCCTCGTACAGGTCGTGTTCGAAGAACGACATCGTCCCGGCGGCGAAGGGAATGAACACCACGGCCTGATCCAAGGCCTCGTCCAGCAGCCAGGCAATCTCGTCGATTTCTGCTTCGTGCTCAAGCAGTCCGATCTCCTTCAGGTACGCGGGCTGGCGAGCGGCAATCCCGATCAGGTCGCCGACCGCTTCGTGAAAGGCCCGGTTGGCACCTTCCCGCAGCGTCAACGGCACGTCGCCGCTGCTGTACGCCATGTAGTAGTAGACGTGCCCCAACTCGTGGTGCGAGGTCTCGAACCAGCGCCAGTTATTCTCGACGCTCATAAGCGAGCGCACGTCAGTCTGTAAGTCCATGTGCCAAGCCGATGCGTGGGTGTTCTTCTTGCGCTCGGCACCGGGCGGCAAGGGGTAGAGGTCCGACCGTTCGTAGAACGACTGCGGCAGCGAGGGCATTCCCAGCGACGTGTAGAACATCTCGGCCTGGCGGACAATCCACTCCGGGTCCTGCGCCTTGACCAGCTCGTCGAGGTCAATGCCACTGGCGAGCCCCGGCCAGGCTTGCGCCCAGCGATTGCCGATCCAATGGGCGGGAATCTTGTCCGGGACCGGCTGGCCGTAGCGTCCCGCCAGCTCGTGCTTGGCCCAAGTGTGGAGCTGCTCGTAGAGCGGCCTGAGGTCTTCGTTGAAGCGCTCCATCATGGCCATCATTTCGTCCACGGTCATGCCGTAGTCGTCCACTTGCAGCGCGAAGAACGAGTCGTAGCCCATCTCTTGGGCGAGCTGATTGCGCAGGTCCCGCAGATCTCCGATGCCTGGCTTCAACGCCGGCCCGGTCTGCTTCGCAACCTCCCATATCTTGCGCCGCTCGGCTTCGTCCTCGGATGTGACCAGCACTTGGTCGATTTGATTGGGCGTCACGACCTCGACGCAGCGCTCGCCAGAGCGCTCGGCGCAGAACTCGAACGAGTCCAATATCGCGCTCTGCTCCGCTTCCGCTGACACGCGCGCGGCGACGACCTCCGGGATCGTGCCAGGATATTCTGCGGCGGCCATCAGCACCTTGCGCAGCTGGCGCTTGGTCGCATCGTCAAGCTGCTCCTCGCGCTCGAGCAACTGCTTGACCGTCTCGATCACCCAAGGATTGCCGGTGATGGACGCCATGACCTGCTCCGCACCGATGCGCTCGCCCACGTGAAGGTCCGTCACGTCTGTGGACGACTTCCAGAACGACTCGGCCACGATGGGATACAGCCCGCCCAGAAGCTGCTCGTAGGTCGCCAGGAACCTGTCGGCTTCGGATTGCGGACTCGGGGAGCAGCCGCCGACGAGCACAAGGGCGAAGGCACCTACGCAAGCTTGCAACGCCGTTCGAGAATGTGAGTTCATCACTTGTCATTCTAAGCGCCGGCCTACAGCCTGGCGCTCCGCCTGCTTGAGCGGCTGAGCCGCGACCTGCCGACGGTCTCCGCCCCAGCGCCACCGAGCTGACGAACATGCTCCGAATCGGCCCCGGGGCGGGAATCCGTTGCGGCTAACCGCCCCGGTTTCTTATGCTGAAGGAGGGAGGTTGGCGCTCAGCAGGCGTGTCCGAATGGCCTGCGAGGACACCCGATCGCTGCGTGGCAACCGTAATCGTTTCAGACTCGGCTGCGCTCGCGCAGCGACGAATCCAAGGAGCATCCAGGAACATGAAAACTCTGTGTCGTCGGGCACTGCTGCTGACCGCGGTCTTGGCCGTAGTCGGCTGTAGCGGGCCGGAACCACCGAGCGGGCCAATCATGCCGGTGGGCGAGACCCGCGCGATCGAGCCGCCACTGGGGCTGCCGGACGTGGCGGTCCCGGCGGACAACCCTCCGACCGCGCAAACCGTCGCGCTCGGACGCAAGCTGTACTACGACAAGGCGCTCTCGGTGGACAACTCGATCGCGTGCGCGAGCTGCCACGACCCGGAAGCCGGATTCGCAGACCCGAACCAGTTCTCGGAGGGTGTCGGCGGCAAGTTCGGCGGGCGGCAGGCGCCGCCGGTCATGAACGCCGCATACTTCACCACGCAGTTTTGGGACGGCCGGGCGGCGAGCCTCGAAGAGCAGGCTGGCGGACCGGTCGAGAATCCCATCGAAATGGCTTTCACGCACGAGGGCGTCGTCGAACGCCTGTCGGAAGACCCGGTATACACGGCACTGTTCAAGGAAGCCTGGGGCGAAGGCCCGATCGCCTTCGAAATGGTGGCCAAGTCTATCGCCAGCTTCGAGCGCACCGTGCTGGTTGGCAATTCCCCGTTCGACCGCTACATGTTCGGCGGCGACAAGGAGGCCATGAGCGAAGACGCCATCCGCGGGCTCGATGTCTTCACCGACCCGGAGAAAGGCAATTGCGAAGTCTGCCACGAGATCAACGAAGAGGAGGGCTATGCCCTGTTCACGGACAACAAGTTCCACAATCTCGGCGTCGGAGCCGAACTGGACGGTTCGTTGGCAGATATCGGGCGCTTCGAAGTCAGCCAAGTCGAGACTGACAAGGGCACATTCAAGACTCCGCACTTGCGCAACATCGCCGACAGCGCGCCATACATGCACGACGGGCACCTGAAGACGCTGAAGGAGGTCGTGGACTTCTACGTGGGCGCGGGCAACTCGAACGACTTTCGCGACGAGGAGATCCACGAATTGGACCATCTCAGCGCCCAGGAACGCGCCGACCTGATCGCATTCATGGAGGCCCTCAGCGGCGAATACCCCGAGGACGTCGGCCCGCCGGCCGGTGAGACAGCCTACCGAGACGTGCCTGCGGAGGCGCTGGCGCGCGGTTGCTTCCGGGCCGAGATCTGATCCGAGTTCGGGCGAGAGTGACAGCTAGGTCGTCAGCCCGGCACTCCCGCGCACCCCTTGATACTGGGCGGCCACAGCGGCGATTGAGCGCGACCGCAGTCGCGTGGCGTCAGCCGCCCATCCCGGTCGTCCTGTGAATCCCCGCTCGCTCATCCTAGCCTCGATGGTAGGCGTTGGAGCCGTGGGGTTCTCGATGCACGGCCAGGGCGGCGGCGTGCTGTACACGCCGCTCCAGCTCGTGTTCGGCGTCCCGTTCCACGTAGCGGCCGTACAGAGTCTGTGGCTGACGATCCTCACCGCGCTATCGGCGGTGCTGCTGTTTCGCAAGGAGCAGCAGGTCGACTGGAAGCTATCGGTCGTGCTGGAGTCTTCCAGTTTTGTCGGAGCATTCGGCAGCGGATACTTCGCGCGGCTGTTCTCTCCGACAACGCTGTCCATCGGGCTTGCCATTCTGCTGATCGCGTCAGGAATCGTCATGCTGGCGGACCTGAGCCCGCAGACAACCAGCTCCGGCCGACGCTCGCGCCTCGAGTGGGTCAGGCATCGCGCCGGGGAGGCGTATCGCATCCATCTCGGCAAGGGATTGCCCCTGTCGTTCCTGATCGGCATCATGTCGGGCCTTACCGGGGCAGCCGGCGGCTTCCTGAAGATCCCCATGCTCGTGCGGCTGTTCGGTGTTCCGATCAAGGTTGCCTTCGGCTCGTCGGCATTCATGGTGAGCCTGACAGCTTCGGGCGGGCTGCTCGGCCACGTGGCGACGGGAGCTGTGCAGTGGCACCATCCATTGCTGCTAGGGGCGTTCGTGCTAGTGGGCTCCCAGATCGGGCCGAGGATCGCGCTGCGTTCCAAGCCAGAGACGCTCCGCAAGCGATTCTCGGTGTACCTGTTCGCGATCGCTTTGCTGGTCCTGGGCACCCTTTGGTTCCCGCCGTTCGCGGCCGGATTAGACCGCTAACGATTCGAGCCGAGTCCCCCCCAGCCATGCCTCCCGCCGTCGAGGCCAAGATCGATCGCCC
The DNA here is from genome assembly GCA_022823865.1 of Bryobacterales bacterium. Taxonomy (GTDB): domain Bacteria; phylum Acidobacteriota; class Terriglobia; order Bryobacterales; family UBA6623; genus VXMF01. The sequence continues at coordinate 8,536 of JAJEHF010000086.1, read as the reverse complement.
ACGGCAGCCACGGAGCACCAATGGACGAGTCTTCGAGAACTCGCTCCCATTGCTCGTTGCCTCGTACGCTCCCTTGGGAACTCAGCCGGCGAGCGCCTCTCGCGGACCAGCGCAAGGATCAATTACCTCTGCGCCCGTTGCCTGGAAGTCGGCCACGTTTCTCGTGACTACCGTCATTCCGTGCACGATCGCCGTTGCAGCGATCAGGGCGTCCCGTTCGGCCCGAGGATCCGGCACATGCAGTCGCGCACACCTCAGAGCAACAGTGGAATCGACGGGCAACGTACGCCCGAGGAACTCAGGCAGGACGTGCTGGTCCATCCATGCCCGTAGCCGGGCCCCCTGCTCGACATCACGCCGTTCGATGCGCAGAATGCCGATCTCTAGCTCCAAGAGGGTCAGTGCAGAAACATAGAATGCCGCAGCATCCCTGCTCGAAACCCATGCGACAACACGGGCATCGGCCTTGCCATCACCGAGCTTGCGCAGCTCGGAAACCACATTCGTATCAAGCAGATACATCAGTAAAGATCGGGCGGAGGGGCTTCGATGTGCATACGCGGCGGCTCGAAGTCGATATCCGCAAGACCTGCCATGGACAGCGACTCCGCCAGACTGCGGGGTTGTCCCGCCAGCCGCCGGTAGTCTTCGATACAGAGCAGCACATGCGCGGGCTTGCCCCTATGTGTGATGAACACGGGCCCTGACTTCGCCGCCCTCTTTGCACGTCCGATGTCCTGGTTTAATTCGCGGCTCGTTACGGTCGTGGTGGGCGTGGAGGACATTTGTAGTAATGTTACTACATTATCGAGAGGGGTGTGAGGGCTGGAATTAGCAGAGCGACTCGCTACAGCACCACCACCGGGTGGAAACACATCGGCGTGACAGCCTCGCCAATGCATAGCAGATTCCCCTGCGGGTCGACTGCCTTGACAAGCGGCGCCGCTTTGCATTCGCCGAACGCGCTCACGCTGAAGTCTTGGCCATGCCTGATCCGGGCCGCGGTCGCGGCATCCACGCGCTCGACCGGAAGGCTCGGCACTAAAGACGCAGGAGGCCGGACGGCATCTTCGAGCAGATCCTCGGCGTGCAACTCTTCCAGATGTTCGAGAGGATGCGCATCGTCCAGTTCGAATTCCCCCACCTTCGTGCGGTTCAGTCCGCACACGTGCGCCCCACAGCCCAAGGCAGCTCCCAAATCGTGGGCCAGAGACCGAATGTACGTCCCCGCAGAACACAGGCAGCGAACCGTGGCAAAAGGACCATCCACCTCCAACAACTCGAGTGCGTGGATTTCGATCTCCGCCGGTTCTAGCTCGACAGGCTCGTCATTGCGTGCCAGCTTGTACGCCCGGACGCCGTCGACCTTCTTGGCGGAGACCGGAGGCGGCACCTGGCTGACGCAGCCGCGAAACGCCTCGAGGGAGGCCTCCAAAGCCGACTCGTCCAGCTCGACCTGCGTGGCTTCGCCCACCTGCCTGCCCTCGGCGTCGTATGTGGAGGTCGACCAGCCAAACCGGATGCGGGCCACGTACTCGCGACGGTGGTCCAGATAGAAGCGGGCCAGCCGCGTCGCGCGGCCCACCACGACGGGCAGCACGCCGGTGGCCGCAGGGTCCAAGGTGCCCAGGTGGCCGACCTTCCCGCCGCCGACAAGCCCGCGGACCGTGCGTACGGCCGCGAAGGAGGTCATCCCCGCAGGCTTGTCCAAAACGATGGCGCCATCCATCTAGCTCATTCTAGAGACGGCCCGGAATGGGCGGCTATTCCGGAACCGGACTCGGCCGCGGGCTGGAGGGCTCCACGATGCGAACTCGCTACGCGGCGTCGCCCAAGCCAGCTAGCAAAGACCGAGCCTCGGAGACGACCATCTTGGGCTCGACTCCGGCCATGCATGGATGCCCCTCGATGGGACACTCTCGCAGCAGGCACGGGGAACAGTCGACGGGGTGGCGGACAATCCGTGCCGATGGGGCGGCGGGACCAGTGGCATCAGCGTTGGTGGCGCCAAAAACGGCCACGGTGGGCACGCCCAACGCGGCGGCCACGTGCATCGAACCCGAATCATTGGTCAGGAAGAGCCGGCATGTCGAGGCAAGTTCCAAGAACTCCGGCAGGCTTGTCTGGCCAGCCAAGCAGATGGATCGCTTCCCGGCCCTGGCGGCAACTTCCGCGGCCAACGGCAGTTCGGCTTCGGATCCGAACACGGCGATGCCCGTGCCAAGCTCCTCGGCTAGATCCGCGGCGGCGCTAGCGAAGCGCTCGGCGGGCCAGCGCTTGGCTGAGCCGAAGGCCGCCCCAGGGCTGACTCCGATCCACGGCCCTGGCGACAGCCCGCGGCCCTGCCACCGTGCCGCACCGTTGCGGCGCAACGCATCGATCCGGTCAAAGCGGGCGGCGGTGTCTGCCGGCACGCGCTCGATCAGGCTCGCCCTGCGCAGCAATTCCAAGTAGTAGAACCGCTGGTGCTCGGGTATTTCCCCGAAAGAGGGAACTGGGACCCTCTCGGTTAGCAACAGCCCGCGACCGTCCCTGTCGTATCCGATCCGCTCGGGCACTCGCGCTCGCCAAGCCAGCCAAGCCGCGTCAAATGCGTTTTGCAGGAGAATGGCGCGGTCAAAGCGGCGGGATCGCAGCTCTCTCGCAAGCCTTGCCCTGCCCCGAAGCCCGCGATGGTCCCCGTCCCTCCGGTAGACCAATACCTCGTCGCAAAACCCCTCTCCCTCGTAGAGGCCCGCCACCCACGGCAGAGCCAGGATCGTGATCTGCCAGCCAACGTGCGCTCGCCGGATCGCCCTCAGGGCTGGGATCGACATGATTGCATCACCGATCCAATTCGTGGCGCGTACAAGCAGACGTTGCATGCCCGACCCCTTCTTAGCGTAGTGATAAAGCCCGCGTCCCGGTTCAGCGGTCCCGGTGAGCAGTGCAGCGCTTGCTTGCGAGACTTTAGAATCTTCATATGCTTCGAAGCTTGCTTCTCGGCGCGCTGCTTGTGACGGCAGCGGGTGCGCAAGAGACGCCACAGGCGTTTGTTGGCGCGTCCCTGTATCCGATCGCCGGGCCTCCCATCGAAAACGGCACGCTCGTCATCCATGACGGCAAGATCGTCTCCGTGGGTCCAGCGCCCGCCGTGCAAATTCCCGCCGACGCGGTGCAGCACGACGTTAGCGGCTCCGTGCTCTTGCCGGGCTTCGTGGATACACACAGCCACGCTGGCAGCGTGGAAGGCGGAGACGGCAGCGGCCCCATGCATCCCGATGCACGCGCCCTCGACTCGATCAACGTGCGTGATGCACGGATCCAGAAGGCCCAAGCCGGGGGCATCACCACGGCCAACATCATGCCGGGCTCGGGACACCTGCTAAGCGGACAGACGCTCTATGTGAAGCACCGCGACAGCAAGGTTATCGACGATCTGCTGATCCGCCGGCCAGACGGGTCGCTTGCGTACGGAATCAAGATGGCCAACGGGACCAACTCGCGCAAGGACCCACCGTTTCCAGGCTCGCGAGCGAAGTCTGCCGCGATTGTCCGAGAGAGGTTCCTGGAGGCCGCCGAGTATCGCGACAAGGTGGCGCGGGCGGCCGGCGACGCAGACGAGCTGCCGCCGCGCGACCTAGGCCTGGAGACCTTGGGAGAAATCCTGGCGGGCGAGCGCGTGGTGCATTTCCATACCCACAGGCACGATGACATCCTGACCGTCCTCCGGCTGGCCGACGAGTTCGGGTTCAAGGTCGTCCTGCAGCACGTGAGCGACGGCTGGGCGGTGGCGGACGAGATCGCCGCATCCGCGCACGTGCTCGGCGCCTCGCTCATTCTGATCGACAGTCCCGGCGGAAAGCTCGAAGCCAAGGACAACCAACTCGCTAGCGGGGCGATCTTGGAGCAGGCCGGCGTGGTGACGGGATTCCACACCGACGATCCGATCACGGATTCAAGACTGTTCAACCGGATGGCCGCACTGGCCGTGCGGGCCGGAATGTCGCGGGAGGGCGCGCTGTACGGCCTCACAATGGCCGGGGCCCGGATGCTCGGCCTGGAAGACCGCGTCGGTTCCTTGGAAGTGGGCAAGGATGCGGACCTCGTAGTGCTTTCCGGGGATCCGCTCAGCGTGTACGCGCAGGTGCTGCAAACGTGGGTGGATGGCGTGAAAGTCTTCGACCGGGCCGATCCTCAAGACCGGCTCTATGCGGAGGGTGGTTTCGGGGCAAGCCACGACCAAGGCCACCTGCTTCACGGAATCGCCCGAGGAGAGCACGAATGACCCGGCGGCAGAGACTCGCGGCACTGGTCGCGGGCATCGTCTCGTCCGGTGCTGCATTCGGCCAGATCGCCGTGACCGGCGCGACAGTCCACACTGCCGCGGGCGAGCCGCTCGAGAACGCCGTGGTGGTCATCGAGGATGGCAAGATCAGCCAAGTGGGGCCAGCCGGCGAGATCGAGATTCCGGACGGTTTTCGCACCATGTCCGCCGCCGTGGTGACCCCCGGGCTGATCGATGCCCGCTCGACGATCGGGCTCAGCGGGTACTTGAACCAAGAGCACGACCAAGACCAGATCGAGGAATCCGCCCCGATACAGCCCGAACTGCGCGCCATCGACGCCTACAACCCGCGCGAAGCGTTGGTGGAGTGGGTACGCGGATACGGCGTCACGACCGTCCACACGGGCCATGCCCCGCGCTCGCTCGTGAGCGGCCAGACAGCAGTGGTCAAGACGCACGGGCTGACCATGGAAGAGGCCGTGGTCAAGCCCTTGGCCATGATCGCGGCGACTGTCGGCGACGGAGCGCGAGAGCGTGGGAACAAGGCCCCGGGGACACGGGCGAAGATGGCCGCCATGCTGCGCGCCGAGCTGATCAAGGCGCGGGAATACCTTGACGGGCGCTCGGCCGAAGACGAGGACGAGCGCCCGGACCGCGACCTGCGGCTCGAAGCGCTCGGCGAGGTCTTCGAGGGCAACGTTCCTTTGCTCGTCACAGCGCAACGAACCCAGGACATCCTGACCGTGCTGCGCATTCGCGACGAGTTCGACATTCCGGTCGTGCTGGACGGGGTCGCCGAAGCGTACGATGTCCTGGACCAAATCCGTGACTCCGGCGTATCGGTCATCGTGCATCCCACCATGATGCGGGCCCAAGGCGAGACGGAGAACCTGAGTTTCGAGACCGCCGCAAGGCTGCGTGACGCTGGGATCCCGGTGGCGCTTCAGGGCGGCTACGAGCCGTACGTGCCCAAGAGCCGCTTGGTTCTGTTCGAGGCCGGCGTGGCCGCCGCCCACGGGCTTGGATTCGACGACGCGCTGCGCAGTATCACGATCAGCGCCGCGCGCGTGCTCGGGGTCGACGATCGGATTGGGTCCATCGAAGTCGGCAAGGACGGGGACATCGCCCTGTACGACGGGGATCCGTTCGAGTATTCGACCCATTGCGTGGCTGTGATCATCCAAGGCGAAGTGGTGAGCGAGGAGCTCCGATGAAGCTGGTGCTCCATCCCGAGGTGGAGGCTCCGCGTCTCGCGCGGCTCGCGGCGGCCAGCGCGCCCATGCGCGTCGTGAACTGCGCGAGCGAGGCCGATGCCATTGCCGAGATCGCGGACGCGGACGGATTCTTCGGCAAGCTCACCCCGGCAATGCTAGCGGCGGCGCGGCGGCTGCGGTGGGTGCAATCGCCGACCGCCAGTCTCGAACACTACATCTTCCCGGCACTGGCCGCGCACCCCCTGCAACTGACCAACATGCGGGGCCTGTTCCACGACAACATCGCAGACCATGTGTTCGGTTGCATGCTCTGCTTTGCACGCAACCTACACATCTACATCCGCCAACAGCAGCGCAGGCAATGGAAGCCCTATGGCGGCCGCAAGGAGGGCCAGTCGTTCCGCAGCGGCCCAGCGGTGACGACCGGCATCGATCTCTCCCACACGACTCTGGCTGGGTCGACGCTGGGAGTGGTCGGACTAGGCTCGATCGGGAGCGAGATCGCTCGCCGGGGCGTGTGCTTCGGGATGCGCGTCGTGGCGGTCGACTCCGACCCCCGCGATGCGCCCGCAGGCGTCACCGGTCCTTGGGGCACAGACCGGTTGGACGACCTCCTGGCCGAGAGCGACTATGTCGTGATCGCCGCCCCTCACACTCCTGACACCGAGGGTTTGTTTCGCAGCGACAAGTTTGCCCAGATGAAGTCCAGCGGCGTGCTGATCAACATCGGGCGCGGCGTGATCGTCGACCTAGACGATCTGTGCAGCGCGCTGGACGCGGGCGAGATCGGGGGTGCGGCGCTGGACGTATACGAGGTTGAGCCGCTGCCGGCAGAGCATCCCCTCTGGAACCACGAGAACGTCATCCTCACGCCGCATATCGCGGGGCACTCCCCAGCCATCGCCGAAAGACACCTCGAAGTCTTGCTCGACAACGCGACCAGGTTTGTCCGGGGAGAGCCCTTGCGCAACGTGGTTGACAAGCAGCGGTGGTTCTGACGATCCGCGCCGATCGCCGTCCCGCGCTCGCGCCCCAAGCGCTGTCTCTCGGCGCACGGCCCGAAGCATCACCGCAGAGCACTGAACACGGTCTCGGCATCCACCACAAAGCCGAGTTCGTTCTGACGGGGCACACCTTCCGCCTCGGGGACGAAGAGCACGGGAACGATGTCGCAATCGCTCACGCCCGGCAGGTCGGCGTGGACAAGCGCCGCGAGCAATCTTCCAGCATTCTTGGAGTCCGATGAACGCTTTGCTTCGCCCACTAGCACGTGCCTTCCGTCGACGGAACGCGCGACCATGTCCCGCTCGGGCATGCTTCCGTGCCAGAATCGTTGCGCGGGCTCGAAAGGGCCGAGTCCGGCGAGAGGATGGTCGGACCGACGCAGCATCGGCACGGCAGCGCTACACAGCTCCTCCCAAGCTCTGGCTTCCAAGTCGTGCTTGTAACGATGCCAGTAGCGGAGGCGTGATTCGGGCGGGGAGGCGGTAAGTGCGGCGCGGTGTGGGGCTACCACGCGAAACCACATGCGCAAGAATGGATCGTCAATGCGGTACAGACTGCGCTTGCCCGAGCGCGGATCGCTGCCGAACGGGAGTTCTCGACGAACAAATCCCATCTCCATGAGCGCGGCAATCGGCGCGGCGAGGCTTGTTGCCGGGCGGCCGAGTCTGCCGCCGATCTCACTCAGGCGGTGCGCGCCTGAACCGACTACGTCGAGAAGTGGACGCAGGGAGGTCGCCGGGGGAATCTCTTCCCGGAGCAGTCGCTCTGGCTCGTGATGGAGCGGACCGGACGGATCGAGAACGAGGGAATCGACCGCTTCATCGAGATTCGTGCCGTACGGGGAGGCCAGTTCCCAATAGCGCGGCATCCCGCCCCAGATAGCGTGAATCTCCACCAAGTCGCTGAGCCGGCTGAACTCGAACGCGTCCGCAAGGAAGCCGGCGCTCAGGGGACGCAACGCAAACGATTCAACTGCTCTTCCGAAAAGCGGCGCACTTGCGTCCAGGACAGCGCGATGCATCATGCTCTGACTCGATCCGCTGGCTACGACTCGCAGTCTCCTGCCAGGTTCGTCCAGCCAGTTTTGGAACTCGCTGGGAAAGCCCCGATCCGCTGCGATCAGGTACGGAAGCTCGTCCAGGACGAATGGCCCCGGCCAGCCGATCTGATCAGCCTCGGCCGCGAGTCGCGCGAAGAGCGCCCGCCAAGTGGGATACTCGACATCCGCGAAGCCGGGAAACCGCTCGGCTATCGCGGACGCCAAGTAGCGGCGCTGAACCTCAGGCGCGGAATTCTCCGCAACTGTGTAGAGTCCGTTGCATCGCCCACACCACTCAATTAGGAGACGCGACTTTCCGACCCGACGCCGCCCCCAGATCACAGAAAACGAGCCCGTTCGGGCCAGCCCGCGGTCTAGCCGGCGAATCTCGCTGTCGCGGTCAATGAACTCCATGCCCTCATTATAGAACTAATCATTATCGTGTCAAACATAATTATGAATCACATATTCATCTACTGGGTAGTCTCGCTGCCTGTTCCGCAGGCCAGACAGATGCACGCTGCGGAACCAGTCTCGGCGACCTGATGGATCTCGGGCCTGCTGGGATTCAGGGTGACGTTCTAGATCGCAGAGCCTCCTAGACACCACCAATGGAATCCCGCAGTCGGCCCGCACAGCGAGCGTTGCAAGGGCACTTGGACAAACTGGGCAGATCCCCGGTGGTCTTGCAACACTTTCACTGAATCCGCAAGTGTCCGCTGCGGCCCCCGGCCTCGCTTCTCGTGCATTGACCGCGCCCTGCGGACCCATCCGAGAGAATCGCGACCGCACTCGACGTGGAGCGTGACGTCGACAGAATTCGATTCTTCTGTCACCTTGCCTCAGAGCTCCGAGCGCTTAGGCCAAGAACGCTAGCAGCCTGTGGTTTTATTGGCTTTGCCGACCACGTCGGTCGGTGGCCTTGCTGGGTGGTCCTTCGACGGCCTATGCGAGTTTTTCGGCAAATTCTGGGCTTTCTCCCGGTCTGAGGCCCAAGAGGCCCCTGAGCAT
>JAJEHF010000183.1 GCA_022823865.1 Bryobacterales bacterium | reverse complement strand
TCGGCCCCTGGAGGCCGCCGCGTGAGACCACTCTCGACCAGCGTCCCGCCAACCGCCAATACGGCCAGAACATCGCGTCTCGATCGCCGTCAGTCATCACATTTCCCCCGCACGTCGCTTGACAACGAACACGGAAGCTAGTCGCTTGGCGGCAGCTCAGTCACAGCTGACTCCAAGTACGCCAGGATCTCGCCGACGATCTCCTCGTGCTCGGCCGACAGATCGAGCTCCTCGCCTATGTCGCTGGACAGGTCGAAAAGCTCGAGGGGCTGGTCGGGGCCTTCCCGAACGGCCTTCCACTGCCCCCATCGCACGGCCTCGGCGCGGCCGGGGGTCCCTCCCCAATACAGGAAGCGATCCTCGGCGGAGGCACCCGTTCCCAGCAGCACCGGCAAGATGCTGGTGCCGTCAACGCCCTCGGGCACATCGAATCCTGCGATGTCCGCCACGGTAGGCAAAAAGTCCGCGAAGTACCACGGGAAGTCGCTGACAGATCCCGCCCGCACTCGTCCCGGCCAGCGCACGATCGTTGGCACGCGAATGCCGCCATCGTGCAGGCTCCGCTTGTAGCCCTGCAGCGGGCCGTTGGAATCGAAGAAGAACGGGTCATTCCCGCCCTCGGCGTGCGGTCCGTTGTCCGAGCTAAAGAACACGACGGTGCGCTCGTCGACGCCAAGCCTCTGCAAAGCGGCGAAGACCTGCCCCACGCCCTCGTCGAGATGGCTGATCATCGCGGCGGTTCCCTTTTGCGGGCCGGGCCAGTCCTCCCCCTGATACTGCCCTGCATCCGGAATTTCCATGCCGACCCGCTCGCGGTGGTGGCTTAGATCGGCCTCCACATTGGCAATCCCTGGATCTCCTCCCCCGTCGAGATTGCCAGCCTCGTTGTTGGCGTGCGGAATCGTCAGCGCCAGATAAAGGAAGAACGGGTCTCCCGCGTTGGCCTCCAGCCAACCCAGAGCCTCGTCCATCATCAAGTCGTGCGAGTAGTCGACTCTCTCGGTGGCGACGCCGCTCATGCCCCCGTAGCGCCCGGATAGCTCCACCACATTGCGCAGCGGCACCCGTTCGGCATTGCGCATCAAGAATTCCGGGTAGTAGTTGTGGGCGTGGCCCTGGCTCAGATAGCCGTAGAAATAGTCGAAACCCTGCTTCCAAGGTGCGCCGGGGGAATCCTCCATCCCCAGCCCCCACTTGCCGATCAGGGCCGTGGCGTAGCCCTTGGCCTTGAGCAGTTCGGCGACGGTAACGTCTTCGTCCCAAAGTCCGGGGCTGCCGTTGCGGCGGACCCGGGTGTGGCCGGTGTGCTGGCCGGTCATGAGCACGCTGCGCGATGGTGCGCAGACCGTGAAGCCGGCGTACGCGTCGGTGAAGCGCATGCCCTCTTCTGCCATGCGGTCAAGGTGAGGCGTCTGGATCCGCTCCTGCCCGTACGAGCCCAAATCGCCATAGCCAAGATCGTCGGCCAGAATCCAGACGAAGTTGGGGGGAGCGTCTCCGGCAGCGGTGTCGTTCGGTCGCTCGGAGCATCCCAGACAAGCGGCCAGCAACGTGAGCAGTGCACCCCCGAAGCATGCTGGATTCCTCCGCAGGAAAGTCAAGGAAAGTTCGGTGCGATGGAACGACATAGCTCGAGCCGCACCGCATTATCGCAAGCGCCCCGCGCCGCGAACGGCCAGCGAGCGGCGGACTTGCTAGAATGCCGCCACAATGGGGACCCCTGTAGACCGCAGAACCTTCCTGCGAACAGCGGCGGCGACTACGGCCGCACTCGCGGCCAAGCCAACGGCCCTGGCGCATACGGTCAACTTCGACCAGCCCGATTCTCTGTACCACGGTGACGAGTGGGAGTCGCTCAATCCAGGCTTCTGGGAATTGCGCGGCAAGGCCCTGCGCCGACGCATCCACAGCTTCGGCGACCGGGCCCGCAGGACCGGGTTCCCCTACCACTACGAGACCCACGGGGACCGCATGGGCGGCTACAGCATGCCCGTCGACTACGACCCTTCCCTGCCGCCGGGCTTGATTTTTCACAGGCAGTGGAGGCTGGAGGGCAACTACAAGCTGCGCATCGACGGCCGGGTGATCGCCGAGGCCCACGGGCCGTCGGAAGGGGACGATCCCGACTGGAAGATGTACACACCCGGCTATGGCCGACTCGGCGTCGCTTTCGGCTCGTCCACCCTCTATGAGTCCTATGGGTTCGCCGGCAATGGCGGGAAGGCCGCGTGGATTGCCGGGTGGACAGACGATGGCTACTTCAGCATCCGCGAGCACGGCTCTGACACGGTGGTCGCACTGGAGCGCGCGCCCACGCCCTCTCCGGGAGACCGGTTCGTCATCGAGGTGGATGTGTCCGGGTCGGACGCGACTAGCGCGACGCTCAAGGCGTCGCTTGCGATCAACGCTCGGCCGCCGATCACGCTCGAGCTGGAAGACGTCGGCCGTGCGGAGCGGTTGGCAGGCTTCGTCGGCTTGGCCGGGCAAGGGCTGTTGGACTTCGAAGTCTCCGGTTTCACGGTCGAGCCTGGCCAGAACTCGCCACTCTCTCCCGCGCTCAACCAATGCCACGTGTGCTACGCCCTGGGCGACACGCTCCAGCAGCGCGACGGGAAGTGGCAGGTTCGGTTCATGTCCATTTTCCGCAGCGACGGGAACGAGGCTGTGTTGCGCGTCGCCGACTCGCCCAACCCGCCGGACGGCTGGGACGCGGTCCCGGCGGCCGGAACTGCTCCGATCATCAGCAACGACTTCCGCCGCAGCACGGCGGTGATCGAGGCAACGCTGCCACGCAACCCCGCCGACGGCGATCTGTACTACACGATCTGGAAGGACGGGGTGAATGTCACATCCGATCCCCGCTTGGGGAGCGATGCCGTCGGCATCGGGACCGGCCAGGTCGGAGAGGTGCCTTCCAGCGGCGACTACGTCGGCCGCCTGCCGCGACTGGCCCCGCCCTACAAGCTCTGCGGACTCTCCTGCCACGCCATTCACGGAGGCGGCCCGAAGCTCCCCGATGCCGGGCCGGGCGGCGGGTTCTTCGTCCACGACCAGCCCACGCCGCTGGCCTACCAGCACCTGGAGGACTACAACTTCCAAGTCATGATGTGGGAGGACGACGTCTGGTACATGGAGTTGCTGCTATACCCTCCGTCACCCGACGACGCCTACAAGATCGTCACTACGACGCTGTGCGGCCCGACCACGCGCTGGCAGATGATGCGTCACTGGAACACCATCAATCCCGGCGATCACGACTACGGCATGGACGATGTCAAGGGCCCCGAGCAGATTGCCATCCGGGCGCACGAGGATCTGGGCCAAGATCGCGACTACATGCGGCGCAACTTCCAGATCGTGCACCACTTGATCACTGGAGACGAGTCGCCGTCGCCCACCGTGAACCCGAAGAAGTGGCGGCGCTGGAAGATGCCCAACCGCGATTTCAGCCTGCTGATCTTGGACTCGCGGCTGTGGCGCTCCAGCCAAGACACCAACATTTGGGACGACCAAGGCTGGGGTGAGAAGCAAAGCCTCTACCACCGGGGCGATGTCACGCGGAGCTTGCTGGGCGAAGAGCAGTTCTCGTGGCTGCGCGAGACGATCCGCACCGATTCCTCTCCGCTGATCTGCCTGACGGGGATCAATGGCATGCACACGATCTGGATCGGGAACGGTCGTCGCCCGGACGCCAAGACGGAACTCGGCCAGCGCGACCGGGTCGCGGCGGACTATGCCGGATGGGTCTCGGCCGGAGCCGATCGGGTGCTCGAAGTGCTGGGCTCGCGCGACGGCGTGGTCAGCGTGTACGGGGACGTTCACGTGGGAATGATCCTGGTCAACCTAGAGCAACGGGTGTACGAGTGCTCGTTCGGTCCGATCGGGCGCAGCGGCGGGCGCGGGGTCAAGCAGGGTTTCGGGCCGCGCATGCAGGACTTCGACGGCCGCGACCTAGAGGTCAAGGCGCTGTACCACCAGAGCTACGACACGCCGGACCTGCGCAAGCTAGACGGGCCCTTCTACTGGAACTTCCTCGAGATGGAATTCGACCCGCGCGGCGACGACCCGCAAATCGGACTGCGCGTGCGCAACCTCGTGGATTCGCCCGACGAGACGCCTCGCGGGGGCGGCTCGGTCGAAACCGGCGCATCCAGCACAGGACGGCTGCCGACATGCTCGTTACCCGCTGTTAAGCTCCTGCCCGACGCCGACGTACTGCTGTCGTCGCTGGACGGACGGCCTTTGCGCGGCGCGCGCACCCAGGCCGACGGAAGGCTCACGCTACGCGGGCTCGCCGGAGTCGCTCCGGGAGAAACGATCCTCGCCACGGCGCGCGCGGCCAAGAAGGTCGTCGCAAAGGCGATCGTGACGGAAGCGCCGAGCGGATGATCCCCGATTGCGCAGCGCGCATTCCTGCGGCACGGACGCGCGCGCCAGAACGGGTTCGATTTCGCGCGTAGCGATCAATCGGAGCGCGCCGACTTCATTTCAAGCTCTGGGCGCGGCGCCAAGGCGCCTGCCCTGAGACACGCCCGGAACCGCTTCCTGTTGCGGCGGCTCAGCCAAGCGCGTGATGAGCGGCGGAAGTTTATCGCGGCGGGCCGGACTGCCGGAGCGGTCGATCCGCGCGAGGCGCAGACCGCTGCAGGGCGGCCGAGCGCGCCGCCAAGACTAGGCTTAGGGCTGGACCTGGCTTGGCGTCCCGCCCTCGGGCACGGCGGGCGGCGGTTGGGACGGTTTCTTGCTGCTCTGTTTCCCAGCCTTCAGCGGCCCGATCATCATGCTCATCGTCCGGCCCTCGATGCGCGGCTGCGTTTCCGGAGTGCCGAACTCCTCCACGTCACCCGCCAACACGCGCAGCAATCGCTCGCCGATGTCGGCGTGCGTGATCTCCCTCCCGCGGAAGAACACCGTAGCCTTGACTTTGTTGCCGTCCTTCAGAAACCGCACTGCGTGGTTCTTCTTGAAGTCGTAGTCGTGCTGGTCGGTGTTGGGGCGGAACTTGACCTCCTTGACCTCGATGCGATGCTGCTTCTTCTTGGCGTCGTTGCGCTTCTTTTTCTCGAGGTAGGAGTACTCGCCGTAGTCGATGACCTTTGCGACCGGAGGCTGTGCCGTAGGCGAGACCAAGACTAGGTCCAGCCCCATGTCCTTGGCACGGCGGATGCCCTCGCTAGTCGGCATGACCGCCGTCTGGCCATCGGGAAAAACAACCCGCACCTCGCGGGCGCGGATCGTCTCGTTAACGTTCTGTCGTCTGACCCTACGAATAGGGCGGTAGCGTCGTCGGAAAATGACTGTCCCCCTTTGCTGCAGCGGATGTGGGCCGGCGCGGAAAACAAAAAGAGACCGGAGTGCCCCGCAGCACCCGATCTCCAACGTTCGTCCGACTTGTCAGTGGTACCCCTAGCAGCGGCGCGCGCAGACCGCGCGAACCACTCAATTACTGCATGCAGCCCTATCGTAACATGGATTCTTTACCGCAGGCGTCGAGATTGCGCGGCATCTCGGTGGCCGGCAGCCTGAAGCGCAGGGCCATTTTTTTGTCCGAGTCCGAGGCAGTGCACGACAGTAGCCGGAGGGGCAGCGGCAGCCTGCTAGAGTTTGCGAGCTCGGCATGGTAGCGCTGTCTGCTGCGAGGACTGGACATTTTGTTGTCAGTCTGTCA
>JAJEHF010000106.1 GCA_022823865.1 Bryobacterales bacterium | reverse complement strand
TGACAGACTGACAACAAAATGTCCAGTCCTCGCAGCAGACAGCGCTACCATGCCGAGCTCGCAAACTCTAGCAGGCTGCCGCTGCCCCTCCGGCTACTGTCGTGCACTGCCTCGGACTCGGACAAAAAAATGGCCCTGCGGATTTGGCGATTTGTCCGCGACCGTGCGGCGGGAGCATCGCCGGGAGCGCGCCCGGAACCTGTCCGCCGCCAGAACGCCGGGGAATTCTGCGGCGGCGCGCGGAACTCGGCGAAGCGATCGATGCGCTCAACGCCCCGGCGGGCCCTGAAAACCGAGCACAAGCACGGTCAGGTCGTCCCGCCGCCGGGCATCGCAGCCGAACTCGGCCACACGGGCCAGCAGAGCGTCGAAGAACTCGCCGGCATCGAGGCCGGCAAGCTGGGAAACGGCCTCGATCAGCCGCCGCTCTCCGTACAGCTCGGATTGGCTGTTGCGCAGCTCGGTGACTCCGTCGCTATATATGACCAGCTTGTCCCCCGGCTCCAGACGACAGACGTCTTCGGGAAACTCGGCATCTTCGAACAGCCCGATCGGCTGGCTGGTCGGAGCCAGCAGCTCGCAGCGACCGGTCGGGCGCACCAGGATCGCCGGGCAATGTCCGGCGCTGCTCCAGCGCATCGTCGCATCCTCGGTGATGGTGGCCGCGAACACGGTCGCAAAGCGCGCCCGGTCCGACCGCTCGCATAGATAGCGGTTGATGCGCCGCAGCGTGCCAGACAGGGAAACGTCCGGGCCCGATCCCAGAAAGAAGGCTCCCTGGAGCAACGAGGCCAGGATCGAGGCCGATGCGCCCTTCCCCGAGACATCGGCCAGCACGGCCGCCCAGCGTCCCGGCGCGACCTGCATCAGGTCGTAGTAGTCGCCCCCCAGCTGCGAGCTGGACTCGCTGTGCCCCTTGGCGACCAACCAGCCCTCGCTGGGAAGCGTGCCCGGCAGCAGGGAGCGCTGGATGTCACGGGCCATATCGAGCTCGTGCTCGAGGCGGCGCTTCTGGCGCTCCTCCTCGATCAGCCGGGCGTTCTCGACGCTGGTCGAGATTTCGATCGCCAAGGCGTGCAGCAGCGCCTGGTTGCCCTCCGCCAGCCGCAGGTCAGGGTTCGCCGCGTCCATGTAGAGCACGCCTAGCGTGTCATCCTTCGCCGAGATCACGCTCGTTTCGTGGTCCAGCCCGATCCGCATGCGCAAGATCGGAATGCACAGCGCAGCACGCGAAGCGTCCGCAGCGCTACCGTCGCGTTGCGTCAGATCTAGACTCACCGCGAACAGGTCCGAACGTCGCTCAAGCGCGTCGGAGATCCGCGCTAGCGGAAGTTCCAGCTGGGCGGGGCCGCCGGGCTCACCCGACGCGTGCCGTGCCACCTTGACCTCCAGGCGACCGCTGGCGTCACGCAGGAGCAGGAAGGCGCGGTCGGCGCGAGCGATCGACAGAGCGGCCTCCACGACCGCCTCGAAGACCTCCTCCACGCCGCTGGCGAGCTCCATCGTGCGGGCAACGTCCAGCACCGCCGAGAGCCGACCCAGCGCCCCGGTCCGCCGGGGCCCGGCACCAATCTCGGAAACCTGTTTGAGCAGCCTCGTCTGGGGGCTCCGGGCCTCGCAGACCGTGATCACGTAGGAGCCCTCGATCCCAAAGCCGATTCGGTCGCCGACCGCAAGCCGGCTGTGCCGCACGGACTCTCCGTTGACGACCGTCCCGTGGCGGCTCCCTAGGTCTTCGATGGCGAATCCTCCCTGCTCTAGGCGCAACTGGGCGTGGCGGCGAGAGATCCGCTTATCGGCCAGCGTAAGGTCGCAGTCGTTCAGGCGCCCGATGACGAACGGGCTGCGCTTGACCGGAATCTGCAGGCACTCCCCGGAGGGCGGTTCCACGAGCAGCGACAAGGGCGGCAGTGACGCGCCCGAGTCCGCGTCCTGGGATGCGTCCATCGCCCTGATGAGCAGGCGCTAATGTGCCTCGGCCGCGCTGGCCGCACCGGCTTGCGAGGCAACGGCCGGGGCCTCGCCTAGACCGCTTTTCTGGCAGTCCGCGCAGTACCCGCCGACCTCTGTGCGCGCAACCGCAACCTTGAAGCCGAACTGCGTCTCGATCTGGGCCCTCATTTCCCGGAGCGGATCGCCGAAGTATTCCGAGACCGAGCCGCAGCTCATGCAGACGAGGTGGGCGTGCTCGCGCTTGAGGCGAGTTTCGTAATAGTGCTGCTCGCCCTCATAGTGCATTAAGTCCAGTTCGTCAACCAAGCCCTGCTCCTTGAGCACCTTGAGAGTGCGATACACAGTGACTTGATTGATCTTAGGGTCTTCCTTGGCTGCCAGTTCATAGATCTCGTGGGCGTTCAAATGCGTGCGCGAGTTATGGATCAGGCGGAAGACCAATTCCCTCTGGCGCGTGAGCCGCAGGCCCCGACGACGCAACATCTCGAGAGGGTTCGATTCGAGCTGCTTCCGGACCACAGGCATCAATCTAGCACACCGTCAGGCGCGCGAGAACCCAAGGGTCGAAGTTCGAAAGGACTTCGGGCTAGACTAGAGGAACTACCCGCTTTCGACGTCGGGCCGTGGCGCAGCCTGGTAGCGCGCTTCCTTGGGGTGGAAGAGGTCCCGAGTTCAAATCTCGGCGGCCCGACCAATCGTCACAATGCCTCCGGCCGCGGCGGCGTTGGGCCAGATCGCGGTCAGGTAGCGCAACCCGTCCCTGCTGTCCCCGATTGCTCCGGGCTGCACGCCCATGCAGTCCAGTAGCGGCAGCTGCCACCCTGCGACGGGTGGGGGAAACCCCGGCTTCCGTCCGCACCGAACCGATCTGTCTGCTGAGGGCGGGAACATTGGCGCTGTTCTTGGAAATAAGAGCCCCGGATCTGTCGTTTGGAAGGGCGTCCGGTGCCGCTCCCAGGAAAACCAGTGGACCAAGGGCTAGCCGAGCGCTCGTTCCAGCAAGGCGAGCAAACGGCCCCATGCACGCTCCGCCTGGGTCTCGTTGTACACCTGCGTATCCGGCGGACACCAGCCGTGCTGGGCACCCTCGTACACTTCGATCTCAGCCGGCAATTCGGCCTTGGCGAACGCATCGCGCAGGACATCTTTCGCCTCGGGCTGCCTCGTGTCGTCGTTCTCGGCGATCGCGAACAGATAGTGCGCCCGCATCTTCGGTACCAGCAAGTGCGGGCTGTCCGGCCGGTCGGTCACGAGCCCCCCGCCATGAAACGAGGCCCCGGCGCCCATCCGGTCGGGCACAGCGGCCACGGTCCTCATCGTCATCGGGCCCCCCATGCAATAGCCCATCGTCCCCATCTTCCGGCTGCCGTCGACCGACGACTGGCTGTCGAGAAAGCTGACGAAGGCCTTCGCGTCCGTCACGTTGGTTTCCGGATTCAGCGATGCCATCAGGGGCCTGACGGTGGCCCGCACTTCAGCGAAGTCCGTGCTGCTCACGATCGGCGCCTTTTGCGATCTGTAGTACTGATTGACAACCAGGACCGCGTAGCCTGATTCGGCGAGCCGCCTGGCGATCTGCTTCATAGCGGGCCGCAAGCCGAATGCATCGGGCCAAATCAGGACACCGGGGTGCCTCCCGCTCGCGGGATGCACGAAGAAGCAGTCCGCTACACCGTCGGGAGTCTTGACATCGACGCTGGATTCGTTCAATGCCTGGGCATTCGCGGCACCGGTCAAGAGCACCGTCAATCCCGACGCAGCCGATCCAGCCCCGAACTGGCGTCTCGTCATCTCCTCCGCCCGCAGCTTCTCGTCGTTACCGACAACACTTCTCCGTTTATCCATGAATGACTCCTTGCCGACATCTTGCTCGGGATGGACAAACCCCTCGTCGGCTGGCATTGATTGTACTAGGATGCCCCTCTCTGGAAGGTCAGCCGGGGTGCCGAGAACAGCCTGGAGCGCGACCAAATCTGACATCTCAGACGCGTGAACAAAGGACCTAGGCGCTGCGGAATCTTGTTTTCCCGGAGAAAACTTGGGCCAATTCGTTCATGGCGCCGGCCACATGGCGACGAGGCGGGCTGGGTGCCCCACTGGCTTCGCTGTGCGAAGGCAGCGCGTTGCCTCCACCCCCTCTGTCAGCGCCGGACGTGTGTTTCAGGCAGCTGTGCGTTGACGCCGATGGTGCATCCTCGTAACCTCCTATCGACGTGGGGATCGAGCCGAAGGTTCATGCGGGTGATAGTCTGTGCCTTAGAAGCTCGATTCCCATGCGAACGATCCTTGTATTTCCCGTTCTTGCCGCACTTGCACTCGTTGGCCTTAGCTGCTCCACTGGCGAACAGCTTTCAGAGCGGCCGCCGAACGTCGTCGTGATTCTCGCCGACGACCAAGGCTGGGGCGACCTCAGCCTTCACGGCAACACGAACCTGTCAACTCCGAACATCGACTCGCTCGCGCATGATGGCGCGATGTTCGAGCACTTCTACGTCAACTCCGTGTGCGCGCCGACGAGAGCGGAGTTCCTGACCGGGCGCTACCACGCGCGCGGCGGGGTGCGGGGAGTCTCCACGGGGCAAGAGCGGCTGAATGCCGACGAGCACACGATCGCCCAAACCTTCCGAGCCGCCGGCTATGCCACCGGTGCGTTCGGCAAATGGCACAACGGCACGCAGCACCCGTACCACCCCAACGCAAGGGGATTCGAGGAGTTCTACGGATTCACGGAAGGGCACTGGGGACACTATTTCGACTACGAGCTGGATCACAACGGCGAACTGGTGCGCGGAGAGGGGTACGTGATCGACGACTTCACCAACAAGGCGATGAGCTTCATGGAGCAGAATCGCGACCGGCCGTTCTTCGCCTACCTGCCATACAACACGCCGCACTCTCCGATGCAGGTGCCCGACGAGTACTGGCAGCGCTTCGAGTCCAAGGAACTGGCAATGCGCAACCGCGACCCCGAATCCGAGGACGTGCCCAAGACTCGCGCGGCCCTAGCCATGGTGGAGAACATCGACTGGAACGTGGGGCGGGTGCTCGCGAAGCTTGACGAACTGGGCCTGGCCGAGAACACCGTCGTGCTCTACTTCAGTGACAACGGCCCCAACAGCTGGCGCTGGAATGCCGGCATGAAAGGGCGCAAGGGATCGGTTGACGAGGGCGGCCTGCGGTCGCCGCTGCTGGTCCGGTGGCCGGGGCAGATCCCGGCCGGGCAGCGAATTTCCAACGTGGCCGGGGCGATCGACCTGCTCCCCACCCTGTCGGACCTCGCCGGAATCGAGGTCGGGGCCACGAAGCCGCTTGACGGGCGCAGCCTCGTGCCGCTGCTGCGCGGGCAGGACATCCAGTGGGAAGACCGGCTGCTGTTTTCGTTGCGCAAAGCGCGCGGCGAGCTGCAACTCAGCATCCGCACCCAGCGCTTCCGGCTCGACCCCGAAGGGCGGCTGTTCGATATCGAGAACGATCCCGGACAGCACAGCGATGCGGCGGATCAGTTCCCCGGGGAGGCCGAAAGGCTCCGCGCGGCCGCCGAGGAGTGGCTGGCAGAGGTCGGCCCCAACGTAGGACCGGATGACCGTCCCTTCCCGGTAGGCCATGCGCCGATGACGCTGCTGCCGGCCCGCGACGGCGTGCCGCACGGCGGGGTCGAGCGCAGCGGGCGCGCGCCGAACTGCTCGTACTTCACGAACTGGACGGGCACCTCCGACAGCATCACCTGGGACATCGAGGTCGCCGAACCCGGCGAGTACGAACTCGCGATCTACTATGCGGCGCCCACCGCCGGCTCGACGATCGAGGCATCGTTCGAGGGAGTCACCATCCAAGGAAAGGTGCTCGAGGCCCACGACCCGCCGGCCTATGGCTCCGAGGCCGATCGCGTCTGGCGCGGCTTGGGCGAGTCTCTCGTGAAGGACTTCCGCCTGCAGGCCCTAGGCGCTGCAGAGCTCCCGGCCGCTCGGGGCACGCTGACACTGAGGGCGCTCGACGTGGCGGGAGAACAGGTAGCCGAGATCCGCTACGCCGTGCTTAGCCGACGATAGCGAAAGGGTAGCTCGCGTGCACGGTTCCACCGTTGACCGCATGAAGCCTAGAGTGTACGTCGAGACCTCGGTGGTGAGCTACTTGACTGCTCGCTTGTCGCGTGACGTCGTGATCCTAGGAAATCAGGTCGTGACGCGGGATTGGTGGCGCGATGCCGAGGAGCGGTTCGAACTGGTAGTTTCCGCACTCGTCCTTGAAGAAGCCGGAGACGGAGACCCACAAGTGTCTCGGGATAGGCTTGCGGCGCTGGAACCCTTGACCGTCCTCGATGCAACTGACGAGTCCATCGCGTTGGCCGAAGCATTGATCCAGGCCCATGCGGTCCCCGCCAGCGCGGCGCAGGACGCCGCGCATATCGCTATCGCCGTAGTAAACGGCGTGGAGTATCTGTCGACCTGGAATTTTCGACACATCGCGAATCCGTTTGCCGCATCCAAGATCGAAGAGGCGTGTCGAGCCGCCGGTTACGAACCTGCGAAGATCTGCACGCCTAGACAACTCATGGAGGCCCGACATGAAGAGTTATGAGGCTGACCCGATTGTCGAGGAGGTTCGCGCGACTCGTGCCAAACAGGCGGCACGTTTCAAGAACGATCCGAAAGCGATCATCAGGCATGCTCAGGCACTGCAGAAGGCGTCCGGCCGTAAGTGTGTCCGGTATCCCGCCCGTCGATTGGAGGCAGCTACATCACCTCGAAACGCCGCGTGATTCGCCCGCAACTGAATGGGTGGAGCCAGTGCGACCGGTAGTGTGCCCGGTCGGAAAGGCGTTCAGCGGATCATATTGGCGCCTCGTGAGGTCTGGCCCCATGCCGAATCCTCCAATCCCGTCGAAAGTACGGGTCGCCACGCCGCAGTCCTTGGTTGAGCGTCGTCGGCGCAACCACCGGCCTTGATGATCCGCAAGCCAAGATGAATGACGTTACCGACAGCCGCGTGGTCCGACACTGCCAAGTCGCCCGCGCGCTCGGATCGCCCGACGGGTCGAGTCGCCCGAAGGAGTCTCACCCTCGGGCGCTCTCAGAACCGTGCGTGAAGGTCTCCCCTCACACGGCTCTTCTTAACCAGCCCGCCCATACATCGAGCGCCAGTGCGCAAAGAGCTCCGGTTCACGACGCGCTACGCGTCGTAGCCAGTGTGCCGCCCTGCGCTTGTGGCCACGCAAGCGCTTGTACTTGCGCTGTGCCCACCACGCGAGTTTCCGGTCGATTTGGCGCAGCGTGGGCGCCAGTGCCGACCTGCGGAAGGCACCGTAGTAGCTCACCGAGCCCCGAATCGCCGGATCATAGGCCCGCGACAGCTCGTGCAGGGTCTGGTTCGTGCGCCGTTGCAGCGCCCAGCCCCGCACTTCCTGTCGGATCGCCTTGGCCGCCTTCGCACTGATCGCCGGACTGAAGCTGACGAAGAACTTCCCGTCCACTCGCCTCGCCAGCCGGGATCGAAACGTGTATCCCAAGAAGTCGAACTTCGTGTGCGGGTAGTCCCCGGCCCGATTGTCGTCCTTGCAGTAGACAATCTTCGTTTTCTCCGGGTGCAACTCCAGCCTGCATTGCGCGAAGCGGCGCTCCAGCCTCGCCCTCAGGTACCTCGCCTGCGCCTCGCTCCGGCAGTGGCACACAGCGTCATCCGCGTATCGTTCGAAAGGAATGCCCGGGAACTCCCGCTGCATCCACATGTCGAAGGTATAGTGAAGAAACAGGTTCGCGAGCTGTGGTGAGACGACTCCCCAAACGCAAAAGGTAACTTTGCGTTCGAGCGTGTCTGCGCGTTCACCAACAAGGCTTGACATTAGACATGTGCCGTATATACTATATGCCAGATGGCCCGTGTCAGCGACGCCGAGAAAGCCCAAAGGCTCAACCTCGCCCGCGCCCTGTTGCAGCAGTGTCCGCACTTGCCGGACGCCGTCGAACGGCTCGCCGACCAGCTCGCCATCTCGACTCGCCAAGCCTACCGCTACCTGCGCCAAGCCCAGCAGCTGACCGCGCCCGTGCCCGTCTCCGACGGCAAGGACGTGCTGTCCGTGCGGCTCCCGCGCGGCTTGATCCGGAATTTGCGGCAGCGTTCGCGCGCCACCGGAACGGCGGTCAGCGAACTGGTGGCGTGTGCCCTGCACGCCTTGCTGGCAACGCGGGAGCCGCATGGCTGACAGCGCTCCGCTGGCGGTGCGCCTCGAGTACCCCTTTGACCGTCATCTGCCCGACAAACTGGCCCGCGCTTATGCCCGGCTGGCCCCGCTGCGGCAGCGCCCGGCCCGACCCACCGCGCAGGAGGAGATGAAGCATGACCAAGACAGCCGCCCTGTATGCCCGCGTGTCGTCGGACCGCCAGAAGGAGAGCGGCACGATCGCCAGTCAGACGGCCGCCCTGCGGGAGTTCGCCCAGGCAGCGGGTACAGCGTGCCGCCTGAATGGGTGTTCGAGGACGACGGCTTCAGCGGGGCACGCCTGGACCGGCCGGGCTTGGAGGCGGTGCGCGACTTGGCGGCCGAGGGCCGCATCGAGGCCGTGCTGGTGTTGTCGCCGGACCGGCTCAGTCGCAAGTATGCCTACCAAGTGCTGTTACTGGAGGAATTCGTGCGCTGCGGGGTGGCCTGCCAGTTCGTGCAGTCGCCGCCGGCCGAGACGCCGCAGGAGCGCCTGCTGGTGCAGATCCAGGGCATGCTCGCCGAGTACGAGCGGGCCCAGATCGCGGAGCGCTCGCGGCGCGGCAAGCGGCACAAGGCGCGCAGCGGGTCGCCGAGCGTGCTCTCGGCAGCCCCCTAATGGACTTAAGCCGTCTTGATTCAGTCAGATATGCTTTTTGGCACGGGCACTATATACGAAAGTGCCGAAAAACCCCGAACTCCCTAGCCTGAGCGCTTGACGTTCTTGGGCAGCACGTACCGAACTTTCACGGGTTTCACCAGCCCCTTGATCGCGTCCTCGAACGTGCCTTCCAGCCGCAAGTCCTCGCGCAGCTCGGCTGCGCTGGGCTGGTAGGACGGATGGATGATCTTCACTTCTCGATGCTCAGGAGGGGCCTTGCGTGTCTTCATGTGCCTCTATTTCATCCCCTGTTGCTTGAGCTTGGCCACGAATGCGGCCTGATCGATGGTGCCCTTCATCGAGTTGCAGGCATTGCAGAGCAGCTGGAGGTTGTCGAGGTGGTCCGTGCCGCCACGCGATTTGGGGATGATGTGATCTACCGTTAGATTCCGAAACGGGAAGTGGATGCGACAGCCTGCACAGTTTCCCTCCTGCTTGCCGTAGAGCGTATGGCGATGAGTCTTGTACGGCGGCAGTTCCCCAACGTCCGTGCGCTTCGGGATGTCCGTACGATGGCGCACATCCGGCAATTTCCCGCCCTGCAGCAGCGCTCCCGCGTCGGCGGCCTTTTCAAGTCTCGAAAGAACCAGTTTCACTGCGAGCGTGGACAGGTCAATGCCGGTCCACTGGCGATTCAGCGTCTCGGCGGCCACCAGTGCGGTGGCGCAGCCGCAGAACGGATCCAGCACGACATCGCCCTCGTTCGAGCTGGCTTTGATGATGCGCTCCAGGAGCGCGATTGGCTTTTGCGTCGGGTATCCGACATGCTCCTTGGATCGGTTGTTGACGTTCTGGATATCGCTAATGAAGTCCGAAACAGCTTCACCCCTTGATCCGGCAAGATACCGCTTCAAGCGCGGATATCCATTGGGGGTCCAGTCGACCAGTCCAGCATCGGAGAGCGCGTCCAGCCGTTCGTGTGCCCCCGGAATGGACTTGTAGCCGGGAATCAGGTTGTCCTCGATCCATTGCGCGTATGCTCCCGAACTCGGAACCCCCCAGTGACGTCCGCTACTACTCGGATCGAAGCCACCCCACGGTTCGCCCGATTTTCCGTCGCGCAATCCCGATCCCGTCAGATTGTCGACGCGATACCGTCCCCTTTCGTCCGAGTGCCGATAGTCGCGAGCGACATAGGATTCGCCGAGTGGCAGGTATTGCGGCAGCCAAGTAGATTGATCGTTCGCGTAAAACAACAGCGTGTCGTGCACGGGCGCGAATCGCTTTGCGGAACTGTGAGCACTGGTCCGCTTCCACGCGATCTCGTTGCGAAACCAATCGCGGCCAAATACACAGTCCATCACCAGCTTCAGGTAATGGCTCGCGGTTGGATCGCAGTGCAGGTAGATGCTGCCGCTTGCTTTGAGGATGCGGCGCAACTCCAGCAACCGCACGGACATCATGGTCAAGTAGGCCTGCATGCCCTTGCCGTGTGCCAGCCCGGCGGATTCGATGATGCTTGCCAAGGCGGGTTCCCGGTCAGCAATCAGGCCGATCCACGCGATGTCCACATCGCTGAGCGTCCAGGTATCCTTGAAGGCCGCGCCCGCCGCCGCCGAGCCGATCGGAGCAGCGTAGTCGCGATTCGAGTTGAACGGCGGGTCCGCGTAGACCAGGTCCACGGAATCCGAGTTGATCCCGCGCATCACGTCGAGGTTGTCCCCGGTGAACAGGGTGCGGTTGCTGACGTTCAGCGCCACTACGCCACCGCCATGGCCCTGGAACCGGACTTCAAGCCGTTGCCCTTGATCAGCGCCTTGTAGGTGAGTCGCTTGCCCTCCATGCCGCGACGGACGCTCTTGATCTGAGTGATGGTGTCCAACTCGCGCATGTTGTGACGGCCCGCGAACTCCTGCACGTAGCCCATGTTTAACATTTTCGGATCGCAAGGGCGGCCCAACTGCGTTCTATGCCGGGCAAGCTGAGACTCGATTTGGTGTGGTCTAGGGCGGGCACTCGCCCGATAACCGACGTAGGTTTGGTGCGGCCCGGACAACTGA
>JAJEHF010000218.1 GCA_022823865.1 Bryobacterales bacterium | reverse complement strand
AGACAGATCCTATGAGGCTCATCTGGGACTGGATATACGGTTCCTTCGTTCTCACCCACACCTGGAGATATTGATGATGCCTCAAAGGGACAAGGCGATGGCGCTGGCTGATGCGGGAAACAATACGCTTTACATCGCGATTGAGATCAGCCGAAAAAGTTGGGTGGTCGGGCTCAAGGGCCCGACGAGCGGTCGGATTGGTCTGCACACGATCGGGTCGTCGGATGTGGAGGCTCTCAAGGCGTTGATCGAGCGCCACCGGATGAAGGCCGAGAGGGGGCTCGACCGAGAAGTCCGCGTCTTGTGCTGTTACGAGGCAGGCTATGAGGGGTTCTGGCTTGTACGTTGGCTGGACCAGGTCATGGCGATCGAGACCATTGTGTTGGATCCTGCGAGTCTTCTGGTGAACCGGAAAGCAAAGCAGCGCAAGACGGACCGGATTGATGCGCGGAACATGGTTCGTGCGCTGCTGGCGCACGATCACGGAGATGCGGCGGTCCTGAGCCAGGTCCGGGTTCCGAGTGTAGACGAAGAGGACCACAAGCGGCTCCTCCGGGAGCGCTGGCGTTTGGTGAAAGAACGAACGTCGCTCACCAACGCGATCAAAGGGCTCCTGAAGCTGCAAGGTGTCTTCGAGCTGAATCCGCGCGCCAAGGAGTTTGCGGAAAGGTTTGCCGAGACGAGGACCAGGTACGGACTGCCGTTCCCGCCACGGGCTCGCAGGGAAATCTTGCGACTTTGGGAGCGCCTGAACCTTGTTGAACGGCACATCGGGCAGATCGAAGCTGAGCGTGACCTGACTGTTCGTCAGGGTGCGGTTCTTCGGACACAGCAACTGCCGGAAAGAGATGACGTTCGGTCAGCCAAAACACTGGCGGTGCTCACCCAACTGAGAGGGATCGGGGCGAATGATGCAACGTTGCTGACACACGAGATCTTCTATCGCGGATTCCGTAACCGTCGCGAGTTGGCAGGCTGGGTTGGCATCACGCCTACTCCCTGGGCAAGTGGTGCCGTGCAACGAGATCAGGGTATCGGCCGAGACGGCCCGGCATGGATTCGGGCCCAACTCATACAAATGGCGTGGCGCTGGGTACGCTATCAGCCCGACAGCGCGTTGGTTCAGTGGTACGAGAAGCGCACCCAGGGCGCTGGCGCGAGGAACCGCCGAGTGATGATCGTCGCGTTGGCCCGCAAGCTCCTCATCGCCCTTTGGCGGTTCTGCGAAACCGGTCTCGTACCTACAGGCGCCAAGCTCGCCTGATAGGAGAGACCGCACCCATCCAGTCCAGCCGGACGCGGCGGCGACTGGTACCGGGTGGCGCGTGGCCGTTGGATTGACGGGCTGAAAGATGCCGCTAGACAGGAGGGCCCCGCCACCGGAACGTGGCGCCCGCAGCAAGCGGGATCGGGGGATGGATCCGGTGTGCGAAAGCCACCGGGAACCACCCGGATAAAAGGTGGGTTTGCGTCAAACACGCAACCGATGCGACAGCGTTCCGACCTGGGACCGCACAACGCCGATCCGAATAGCCTGGAGAGAAGCAACATGGCGTAGACCTCACAAACGAAACGAGCTTGACATCGGTGGCCTCATAAAAGGTCGATCCATATCAGCCCGGATCTGTCACCAATCCCTTTTCATGGGTATGAAATCATAGTATATGAAAGTGTTATCAAGCACTTAAATATACGCGGAAGTCCATCCCCATGGCGACACAGTGTACAGCACGACAACTGGAGTTTGAAGGCCTCGGACGACGCCGGATTGTGGCCAAATTCGACGGTGGCCGCATGACATCCGACGGCGGTACGCTGCTGTTGCGGGAGGCCGACCATCTCTTCAATGTGACGCAGCACGTTGCCGATGCCTTTGCCGATTACCGTGATCCCGTGCGCATCGAGCACGATGTGAAGACGCTGGTGGCGCAGCGCATCTTCGCCCTGGCCCTGGGGTATGAGGATCTCAACGACCATGACCGTCTGCGTGACGACCCCGCCCTGGCCCTGGCCTGTGGGAATGACGACGTGGAGGGAGAGCGACGTGTCCGCGAGCGAGACCGTGGTCATGTGCTGGCGGCATCCAGCACGCTGAACCGCCTGGAACTCAGCAAGCCGTCCGCGCTCCGCTCCCGCCATGTCGAAAGGAAGGGTGGATGGAAACAGTCAGTGCCGATGTAGACAGGTCGATCCATATCAGTGTTCGTGATCCGAGTGTCATTCCGATCCGCCGAAGTGGAGCTTCTCGACCAGGCGGTCGCGGTTCGGCTTGGTGAAGTCGAGCTTCAGCGCCCACTCCCCGGGCATGTCGAGCGTGATGCGGGCCCGGTAGGTTCCGGGCGTCCCGTGAGGCTCGGCGGGGACGGGGCGAATGTTGTGAGCGCCGGGCATCGACGGCATGTCGGCGCCGACCGTGAACTCGGCTCCGGCGATCGGCGTGCCGCTCGTCTTGCCCTCCAGGGTGATCGAGCAGTCGTAAACCAATGTTTGATCTTCCACCGGAAGGCACTCCACCTCGGCCGCCTTTCGCTCGTCTGCCTCTGCGAGAGCCGGCAGCTGCCACGCCGCGGCAATGATGCATGCCGCAAGTGTCTTGACGTTCATCACAAGGGCACCTCCATCAGGACGAGGCCGGTGACATGCCGAGGTAGTTCGCCACGAGCCCGTCGTCGGACAACAGTTCGGCCGCCGATCCCTCGAGCGCGATTCGCCCGCTCTCCAGAACGTAGGCACGATCGGCGAGTGCCAGGGTACGCCTGACATTCTGCTCGACCATGAGGATGGTCAAGCCTCCCTCGCGCAGTCGCTCGATCAGATCGAAGACGTCGGCCGCCAGCTTCGGCGACAGGCCGAGCGAGGGTTCGTCGAGCAGCAGCAGCCGGGGCCCGGCCTCGAGACCGCGGGCAAGCGCCAGCATCTGTGCTTCGCCGCCGCTCAGGCTCGCTGCCGGCTGGTCCAGCTTGTCCGCGAGAGTGGGGAACAGCCGGCGAAAGTCATGTCGCGTGCGCTGTCGAAGCAGGAATTCGCCCTGGCTGTAGGCCGCAACGCGGAGATTCTCCTCGACACTCAGGGTCCCGAAGATCAGCCGGCCTTCCGGAACCTGCACGACGCCCCGGGCGACGATGGCGTGCGTGGCAAGACCGGTGATCGACTCTCCTTCGAACAGGATCTCGCCGCCCGCGGACGGCACGATGCCGGAAATGGCGTTGAGTATCGATGTCTTGCCAGCGCCGTTCATGCCGATGATCGAGACGATCTCGCCCGGCTGCACCTCCAGGGACACCCCGTCGACTGCGCTGAGGCCGCCGTAGGAGACCGCGAGCCGGCGCACCTCAAGCATCGCTGTCATCGTCCGTTCCCAGGTAGACCTCCTTCACCATCGGACTGGCGAGCACCTCGTCCGGATTCCCTTCCGCGATCTTGGCGCCGAAATCGAGCACGCAGAGGCGGCTGCACACCCCTGCGATCAGCGCCATCTTGTGCTCGATCACCACGCAGGTGCGTCCGGGAGCGACAACCTCGCGGATGAGGCGCGCCATCTCCGCGGTTTCGGCCGGCGTCATCCCGCCCGCGGGTTCGTCGAGCAGCACCAGGTGCGCATCGACGGCGAGCAGGCGGGCGACCTCGAGGCGCCGGCG
>JAJEHF010000159.1 GCA_022823865.1 Bryobacterales bacterium | reverse complement strand
AGGCAATTGCAACAATAATTATAGAAAATGTTGTGAAGCATTCGTTATGGAAACAAAAATCCAGCTAATGGGCCGTCAAAATGGGGCAAAGCCCTTTAGTTTCAAGAGGTTATCGGCCAATTGGCCTATATGAAGTTCCGTTTAGCCGAACGCTCGCGCTACCGGAGCGCCCCCTCAGCGGCCCCGAGAAACCCTATAGTGGAATTCAGTGGTATCGATTCGTCTGGGGCTGGCCGCTGCGACCCTGACGCTGGGTGCGTTCGCTGGCAGTGCGCAGGAAGACGGGCCACCCGCGGAGGAGTTGGTGCGGCGGGGGTTGATGGCGCTGCAGGCCCGCGACCTGCCGACCGCCCAAGAGTACCTCGAGCGGGCCGTCGAGATAGATGCGGGCGAGCCGCGCGGCTGGATCGGGCTGGCGCAGACCTATTCCATGCTCAACCTGCACACGCAGGCTTCCAGGCATGCCGCCGAGGCGGCCCGCCTTGGGGGCGAGGATCCGCTCATTCAGCACGCGCTGTCCATGTTTCACACGAACTATGGCAACTGGGCCGAAGCGGCGGCGTGGGAAGAGAAGTTCGCGCGCCAGTCGAAACAGGACCTCGATGCCTACCTGCGGGCTGTCTCGCTCTATCTGCAGGCGGAAATGCCCAAGCGCGCGGCCGAGGTCGGCGAGGCCGCCCTCCAACAAGTGGTGTCGGCTTCCCTGCACAACGCTCTTGGCAAGGCCTACACGATGTCGGGCGAACTCGAGAAAGGGCTGGATCACCTGCGGTCGGCAGTCGAGCAGGAGCCCTACGAGGAATCGCTGCACTACGATCTAGGCTATTTTCATCTGCGGCAGCAAGACTTCGGGTCCGCCAAAGCGGCGTTTGAAGCAGGTCGCAGGTACTTCGACAAGAGCCCGGCCCTGGAAATCGGCCTCGGCATCGCCGCTTACGGCCGGCGCAGCTTCAAGGACTCCGTGGACCACTTCCTGCGCGCCGCCGCGCTCGCGCCGGGACTCGAGCAACCGCACGCCTTCCTCGGGCGCTTGCTGCAGCACGCCTCGGATCGCATGGACGAAGTCGTGGAGCGGATGAAGGCCTTCCACAGCGACCACTCCAAGAACCATTTCGGGCCGTTCTTGTACGGACAGGCCCTGCTGGCCAAGCTGGGAGCGAGCAAGGATGAGACGGCCATGGCCGAGATCGAGTCCCTGCTGCGCGAGTCACTCGAGCGCAACGAGGAGTACTGGGAATCGCACTATGAGCTCGGCGTTCTGCTTGAGAAGAAGCGTGACTTCCCAGAGGCTGAGAAACATCTCGAGCGGGCAGTCGCGCTAAACCCCGACTCGTCCAAGCCTCACTATCGCCTGGCCCGCGTGTACCAGCGTTT
This sequence comes from Bryobacterales bacterium, assembly GCA_022823865.1. Lineage (GTDB taxonomy): Bacteria > Acidobacteriota > Terriglobia > Bryobacterales > UBA6623 > VXMF01. The sequence continues at coordinate 21,826 of JAJEHF010000159.1, read as the reverse complement.
GGGCAAGGCTAGGGAAGCCAAGCGCGAGCGGGAATTGCACAAGCAGATTGCCGAGCGGGAGCGGCAAGCGATGCGGGCCGGAGGTCTGCCGGAAGGGTTCGCCAGTGCCGGCGTGACGCCCTAGGCCTTGGCGCGGATGCGAGCGGAGGCAGCGCGGATCGGGAGCTGTTCAACGATCTGGATCCCGAAGCCCTCCAGTCCGGCCACGCGGCGTGGCCGGTTGGTGAGCAGCCGGATTCGTTGCAAGCCGAGATCCTTGAGGATCTGAGCCCCGAGCCCGACCCGGTATTGCGAACGCGAGCCGCGGCCGGCGGTTGTATCGGGAGCGAGCTGGGGGTGCGGCCGGATCTCGCCGCCGCCGGGAACGTTCTCCAAGCCGAAACCGAGCGCCCGATGGTGCAGGTAGACCAATGCGCCGCAGCCCTCTTCGGAAATCATCCTCAGCGAATCATGGACCTGACGGTAGCCGGGATTGGCCTTCGAACCGAATACGTCGCCGAAAAGGTCGTGGGAGTGCATCCGCACCAACGCGGATTCGGCAGATTTGATGTCGCCCATGACCAGTGCCAGATGCACCTCCTCATCGAGGTCGGTGCCGTAGGCGAAGACCCGGAACTCGCCGAATTCGGTGTCGATCACACCGCGACCGACCCGATGCACGCACGTCTCGTGCTCCAGTCGATAGCGGATCAGACTCGCCACTGTCAGCATCTTCAGGCCGTGGGTCTTGCAAAACTCGAGCAAGTCCGGCACCCGGGCCATGGTGCCGTCGTCCTTCATGATTTCGCAGATCACGCCAGCCGGGATCAGGCCGGCCAGGCGGGCCAAGTCTACGGCAGCCTCCGTCTGGCCAGCCCTGACCAAGACACCCCCGCGCCGGGCGCGCAGGGTCTGGACGTGCCCGGGGCGGGCCAGGTCGATTGCTCGTGTGGCGGGATCGATGGCCACCCGAATGGTGTGAGCCCGGTCCGCCGCCGAGATGCCGGTGGTCACCCCTTCCGCCGCGTCGATCGGCTCGCTGAAGGCAGTGCCGAACATCGAAGTGTTGCGCTGCGAAACTAAAGGGATCGCGAGGTGGTCGAGACGCTGCTCGGTCAGGGCCAGGCAGATCAGGCCCCGGCCGTGGGTGGCCATGAAGTTGATCGCCTCCGGCGTCGCGTGTTCGGCGCAGAGCGTAAGATCTCCCTCGTTCTCGCGGTCGGAATCGTCGACGACCACTATCAGCCGTCCTTGGCGCAGCTCCTCCAGAGCCTCTTCGACAGATACGAAGGCCACGGTTCGATCTTATCAGGGGAGGGTTTCCGAGGAATCCGCGAGGCGGAGACCGGCCCGCCACTGCAATGGCGGAGACGATCCTGACAAGGCGAGGCTGATCGCGGATCGTTAGGCCCGGCCCGGGCGCTCGCAACCCCGGAAGCGGCCGCAGGCCCGCCGGGTTTGGAGGGCCGCACGGGCCCGGACCGGAGCCGACAGCTAGGATCGGGTGCCTGTTGCGATTGGGCGGAGTGGGACGAGCGCTCGGGGCGACCCGGCCGGGGGCGCCAGCAGCGCGCGGCCGCACCACTTGGGGGGCGCGGACAGCGTGCTACGCTTGGAATTCGAGGCGCTGGACGAAGCCGTCCGGAGCCCTCCTTGCCTAGCCCCGCCTAGGCTCTGCCGCTTTCCACGCGAGGAAGATCAATGTCAGCCATCACCAACCTGAGGGCCTTGGAAATCTTGGACTCCCGGGGCAACCCCACGCTCCAGGTCGCCGCCGAGCTAGCGTCGGGCGCCAAGGGCTCCGCACGCGTTCCATCGGGCGCATCCACGGGCATCAACGAAGCGGTCGAATTGCGCGATGGAGACAGCGGACGCTACGCGGGCAAGGGGGTCCTCAACGCCCGGAACAATGTCAACGGCCAGATCCTAGCCGCGCTGCGGGGCTTCGAAGCCGCGGACCAGCGAGCGGTCGACGCGAAGCTGATCGCCCTGGACGGCACCGACAACAAGGGGCGCTTGGGCGCGAACGCGATTCTGGGCGTGTCGATGGCCGTGGCCCATGCCATGTCCGCCGAGCAAGGCCGGCCGCTGTATCAAAGGCTCGCCGAACGCGACCGCTACACGCTGCCGGTGCCGATGTTCAACATCATGAACGGCGGCCAGCACGCCGATAACAACGTCGACATTCAAGAGTTCATGATCCTGCCGATCGGGCTCGGCACCTTCTCCGAGGCTTTGCGGGCCGCGACCGAGACCTTCCACGCCCTGAAGGGCATCCTCAAGTCCAAGGGCTACGGCACGGCGGTGGGCGACGAAGGCGGGTTCGCGCCGGAACTGAAATCCAACGAAGAGCCCATGGAGCTGCTGGTGGATGCCATTTGCCGGGCAGGCTACAAGCCGGGAGAGGAGATCTTCATCGGCCTCGACGCCGCCGCGAGCGAGTTCTGCACCAACGGAGAATATGTCTTCGACCAATCCGACGGCAGCCGCCGCAACGCGGACGAAATGGCCTCGATGTGGTCCGACTGGTCCGCCAAGTATCCGCTGATCTCGCTAGAGGACGGTTTCTCAGAGGTCGATCACGATGGCTGGAGAGTCGGCACCGAGCGCCTGGCCAAACAGCTGCAACTCGTCGGCGACGACCTCTTCGTGACCAATCCAGGAATTTTCCGATCCGGGATCTCTGACGGCCTGGGCAACTCGATTCTGATCAAGCTCAATCAAATCGGCACTGTCACCGAAACGCTAGATTGCATCCAACTTGCACGCGACAACGACTACACCTTCATCATTTCGCACCGATCCGGCGAGACATCGGACACGACCATCGCAGACCTAGCGGTCGCCTGTGGCGGGGGCCAGATCAAGACCGGGTCCACCTGTCGCAGCGACCGCGTCGCGAAGTATAACCGTCTGCTGGAGATCGAGTCCGAACTAGGCCCGCGCGCCAGCTATGCCGGCAGGGCGGCGTTCGAGTCCTGGCTCTGAGTCAGGGCGCGGCGCGAGCTCATGCGAACTCGAGAGGCGCCGCCGGAGGCCTAGCTGCCGCTCCGACCGGACGGCGGTGGCAGCGCGCTCGGCACGGGCTCCGATGATGCCCGCCCTAGATTGTGAAACAATGAAAGTTCTTGGAGAAGCGAGTGAATTCGGATGTCCCAGAGTTGCCTAGCAACTCCGCCGAAGATAGTCCCGCGCCGGCGTTGCCAGAGCCGCCAAGCGGCGGCACCACTGCGGAAGTGCCACCGGCCACAGCCGACCAGAGCGCGGTCCCGGCCGACCCGCAGCCAGAAGTTCAACAGGAGAGTGCGGCCAGCCCGGCGCCTCCAAGCACGCCAGCCATGCCGGCGATGCCCGGCGAACCGGCAGACGATGAGTTCTTGGACGATGATGACGAGATCGAAATCCCCGAGGATGTCGGTTACGACCAAATTGTCAAGACCTCGGACGCCGAGCCCGCCGCGCCCCCCGAGACTGCCAAGGAACTGCTCCGCGGCACGGTCGTGAGCAAGCGCCACGACGGTGTGTTCGTCGATATCGGCCAGAAGGCCGAGGCATTTCTCCCGTTCGAGCCCAGCAAGCAGTCGGGCGAACAGCCCGAGATCGGCGAATCGATCGAAGTCGTCGTTACCGGCCAGTCGCATCAGGGCTACCTGCAGCTGAGCAGCTTGCAGACCCAGCGGCCGAGCAGCTGGTTTCAACTCGAGGCCGCCTTCAATGCCGGCAGCGCGGTGCTCGGCAAGGTCATCGGCACCACCAAGGGCGGGCTTTCCGTGGACGTAGGCGTGCGCGCGTTCATGCCCGCGTCACGCTCTGGCGAAAGGAGCGACGAAGGCCTGCAGGCGCTCGTGGGCCAAGAAATCCGCGCGCGCATCGTCCAGTTCGACGAAGCCGACCGCAACGTCGTGCTCGACCGTCGGGCCGTGCTGAACGAGGAACGCCACCGCTCCCGCGAAGAGGCCATAGCCAATCTCAGCGTCGGCGAGACGGTGCCCGGCACAGTCCGCAGCATCCGCGACTTCGGAGCCTTCGTTGACATCGGGGGCATTGATGGCCTGTTGCACATCAGCGACATCGCCTGGCGCCACATCAAGACGCCGGCCGACGAGCTCCACGTGGGTCAGAAGATCCAAGTCAAGATCCTCAAGGTCGACCGCGCCTCGCAAAAGGTCGGCGTAGGACTGAAGCAGACACTGCCAGAGCCGTGGAGCCAGGTTGCCGACCGCATCTTCGTCGACGAGACCGTCGAGGGCACGGTGACCAAGCTCAAGGAATTCGGGGCCTTCGTCGAAGTGCTCCCCGGGGTGGAGGGCTTGGTTCGGATCTCGGACCTGTCGTACACCCAGCGGGTCAGGCATCCGAGCGAGCTGGTCCGGGCCGGCGATGTAGTCAAGGTGCTCGTCAAGAACGTAGACGTCAAGCGCAAGCGAATCGGCCTGAGCCTCAAGGAGGCTCTCGGCGACCCTTGGAAGAAACTGCCGGAAGAACACCCAGTGGACAGCGTCACGACCGGCACGGTGCGCAAGATCATGCACTTCGGCGCGTTCGTGAACATCGCCGAGGGCGTGGATGCCCTGCTGCACATTTCGGACATTACCTCCGACCGGCGACTGAACAGCCCCGCCGAAGTGCTCCGGGAGGGGCAGGATGTCCGGGTAAAGATCTTGGAAATCAATCTCGAGGACCGCAAGCTCAGGGTCGGGATGAAACAGCTTGAACCGACCGAGGTCGAATCGGCCATGGATCAGATGGCTGTCGGCGAGATCCTGACGGGCCGGATCGCCAAGATCGAGGCTGGCAAGGCAACGGTGGAGATAGGCGACGGCGTTACGGGTGTCTGCTCGATCAAGCCCAAGAGCGCTGCCAAGAAGAGCGTCGCACTTGGGCAGACTTCAGACCTGGGCTCGCTGAAGAGCATGCTGGAATCAGCCTGGAAGGGATCCGACGACGACGGACAAGGTCCCGCGGCGGCGGAGTCGAGCGGCGAGGAGGAACCGCTGACATCCGGATCGATCCACACCTTCCGGGTGGAAAGGCTCGACAAGGCCAACGGCGTGATCGAACTGACCAAGGTCTAGGGATCGCGCGCCTGCTGGCCCGGCGCCGGGTCGCTGAAGCTGCCTCCCAAGGCGAGGTGCAGGTCGACTCGATTGTCGATCCTGGCCCGCTGCAGAGCGAGCACCGCACTGCGGGTCTCAAGAACTGATCTTTGCAGGGCAAGGATCGAAAAGATGTCGCCCATGCCCGCCGCGTAGCGCTGCTCTGCCAGATCAATGGCCGCGCGCGTGGTGCCTTGAGAGTCCTGCAGCAAGCGCTGCTGGTTCTGCAGCGTCTCCTCCGCCGCGAGCGCGGACTCCACTTCCAGATACGCCTTCCACATGAGGCTCTCGTAGTTGGCAGCGGCTTCCCGGGAACGCGCTTCCGTCGCCTGCACGTTCGCCTTCAGGCGCCCGCGATTGAAGAGCGGCTGCGCGATTCCGAGCGCGTAGCTCCATGCGTTCAGGCCGGGATTGACTAGGTCCAGCAATTGATTGCTGGCCGTGCCAGCTGTCGTCGTGAGAGCGAAGCCCGGGCGCAGGGCCGCCCTCGCCTCCACGATCCGGGCGTCCGCTCCGAGCAACGCCTGCTCGGCGGCAATCAGGTCGGGCCTGCGCCGGACGAGCTCGGACGGCAGGCCCGCTGGAACTTGGGATGGAAGGCTGGGCAACTCCGCCGCCAGCGCCCGCTCGCCCGCGGGATACTCGCAGGCGAGTACCTCGACTTGCCGCACGAACCTGTCGCGCGCCCGCTCGTGCCCCCGCACTCTCGCCCTAGCCCTTTCGATTTCGCCCTCGGCGACTCGCACATCGGAGGGCGACCGCGACCCGTGCAAGTAGCTCTCCCGCGTCCACACCGCTACAGCTTCCAAGTGTTCCACCACCGCTAGCGAGGCCTCGACTTGGCTGTGAGCCTCGAGGGCGGCGAACCATGCCTTGGCAACCTGCCCACTCAGGGACAGGCGCACGGCAAGCCGGTCGGCCTCCCGCGCGGCGATGCCAGCATCCGCGGCCAGCTTCTGCGAGCCGAGCCGGTTCCAGAGGTCCGCCTCCCATCCAATGTTGAACGTCAGGCCCGCGTTCGAGTACGTGCTTGTCAGGACTTGGTCGGAAAGGCCCGGAAACGGCAGCCCTACGAAATTCTGGCGCTGTCGGATCCGGCTGGCGCCGACGCTGATCTCCGGCCAGTCCGCTGCGCCGACGATGAGGCGCTGTTGGACCGCGATTTCGATCCTGGCGGCGGCCGCCTGCAGGCTCTGGCTGCAGTCCAGCGCCTTCCGAATCGCCGCGTCGAGCCCCGGGTCGTCCAAGTAGGCCCACCAGTCCGAGCCGGGGGCCAGCGGCTCGGTCGCTGCCGCCTGCCAGTCCTCCGGTGCCGGGACATTGAACTGGTGCACGGGCAGGTCCAACTGCTTCGAGCAGGCCGCGACCAACAGGGCCGGCACTGCGATTGCCAATCGACGGTTCATCTCTATGGTGCTTGCGTCGCCGTCCGGATGCGTACGATTAGCTTAGCGCCCTCGCTCGTGGCACGAAAGCCTACGGCACAGCGGCCTCATAAACGCTGTCCGCGAACGGCTGGATCCCGAAGCATGTGTCCGAAACCAGAGCGGCTGGCAAGTGGACAGCCGCGGCTTGGATCTCGCAATTTCGCCCGTTGGCCCCAAGCCGCTACTCGTGAGCGCTTCGCCGGTCGCGCCGTCCTTGGCCAGAATTTCTCTGGTCGGGGTAGAACTGCGCACAATAGCGTCGATACACCCCGATCTCGCCATCGGATCGGCAAAGTCGCGGCCGGGACTCGTGCTGTTTCCCTGCCCATATCACCACGTCCTGCATGACGTCTCGCTCTTGCGCAGACATGATGACCTTGTTCATGATCGGAGCGCGAAGGCTCAGCGGAAGAAATCCCAGGCCTACGATACGTCGCTTCGGCTGGCGCATCTCGCGCACCTGGCCGACGAGCACAATCTCGACGAGCCTGCCGTCGACTGGAGCGGCGAGCACCCATAGCCGCGTATCCATTCCGATGGAGCGCTCGCGGACTTCGACGTACGAATAGCCGAGGCCGAAAATACGGGTTACGGCCGCGACGTCGAAGACGACCTTGACGATGCCCGCGACCCGCCGCGTGCGCCTGAAGTCGAAGCAGGTCTCGAGTACTGCACCGTCAACCGACGTTCGCCCGACCTGCTTCACGTTGTCGTAGCCGTGCACGTACCGAAGGTGGGCAAGGTCCACCGAATTCTCGGCGATGTCCTGTGGGTGGCCCGGGCACCGAACGGTCCGGAATTCCAAGCCGCTCCAATCGGGTCCAGACGGCGGGTCCGCGGGCAGTCTCCACTGCGGCGGCCGCCCATCGATCCCCCACCATGCGAAGACCATGCCGAGCACTTCCCGGGTCTCGAACACCCTGAGCCTCGCGGACTTCGGCGGCGAAGCGAAAGGGGTGGCGACGCATTGGCCAGACACGTCATACTCGAAGCCGTGAAACGGACAGACGAGGCAGCCGTCGCGCACCTGCCCGCCCGCGGCCGGTCCTAGGTCGGCTCCGAGGTGGGAGCAAACCGCCTCCGCCACGCAGACGGCCCCCTCGACACCGCACCAAGCGACGATGTTCTGGCCCAGCCAGGTCTTCTGGATCAGTCCCGCCTTGAGGATGGACTTGCGGCTGGCGACAAAGTACCAGCCCTCGGGGAAGGGGAAGAGCGGAACGTTACCGCCTAAATCGGTGCGGTCCGTGTCCATCGCCCTCCATATTCCCTTGCGACTGCGCTCCCTTACGGTCTCGGCGACCGAATCAGGACCATCGGGATTTTTCTCATCATATGCCACCGCTGTGCCGCGGCACGGCGCGCGACCGGGCACTGCGCGAGAACAGCATTGCTCGCGAGCGAGCAGTGCCTAGGCCGCCGCCATGGCCGGGTGGTGCGGAGGAGCGTGCGACGGTTTGACAACGTTAGCCGGACGTAGCAGCCGCGTCGGGAACTGGGGCTGCGCAAAGGCAGCAGGACGTCCGAAGCCCCGTGGCGGGGCCCCGGCTGGCCGACTGCCCCACATTCCGTACGACCGGGCCGCGACGGCGAGCCGAGTCCGACGTCTGAAACATCATGATCAGGCATGCTTTAGTGCCGGGAAGGTGTCGTGGCGTGGCCAAATGGGGCGAATCGCTTCGACTCCTCCCGCGCTGCGAGGGCGGCACGATGGCATGGCAACCAGCTGCGGTCGCGATCGGACGCAGTCTGGTTCCGATCATTTCGACGGTGGCGGCACGCTCGCGTCTCCGGATGCGCAGGAGCATCGCGCTACTAGCGCTCCCGTGCATGAGTCCCGCACGTCCGCTAGGATTCGGATGGGCAGGTGCCAAAGATGGGTGCCCAGCAGCAGCGTGCGGCGCGGTCTTCGCAGTTCCCCACCGCCCCAGCGCCGCGGGGGTCTCTCAACCGTAGAATCCGCTACGTCGGGGATTTTGCAAAGCTAGCTCGCTGTGCCTATAATTGTCTCCAGAATCCTCTAGATCTGTTAACGGAGAGGATAGTTGGTTAATTAGTGAGTCTCGAAACAGCAGATCAACTGAGCCCAGAGGCACCCGCGCTGAGTCTGCCGGAAGAGCTGCTGCTGGCACTGCTGGACGAAGAAAGCGGCTATTTCCGCCAAGTACCCGGCTGGAACCTGAACTGCGCCGTGGCCGGCGCGGTGCTGGGCGAACTGTCGCTGCTCGGTTGCATCGACACCGACCTGGAGTCGCTGACTCTGTTGGATGCGACAGACACCGGTCGTCCGCTGCTCGACCCGATCTTGCGGGAGATCGCGACCGAAACGGAATCACACGATGCACGCTACTGGGTTGAGCGGCTTGCTCCGCATGCCGAGGCGGTGATCCCCCAAGCGCTGGACGGGCTCGTTCGGCGACAGATTCTCGACCTCCACCCGGGCGATTTCTATACCTTCACCAAGCGCCAGCGGCAGGGCGACGCACCGCTAGAAGAAGACCACCTAGCGGGCGAGTTCGTAAAGGCCCGGCTGACTAGGATCATCTTCGCGGACGAGATTCCGGGGCCGCGCGACGTGATTCTGACCGGCCTCGTCAACGCTTGCCACGTGTTCCATCTGATGTTTCAGATCGACGAGGAGGAGGAAGAACGGATTGAATTCGTCACCAACATGGACCTGATCGGCCAAGCGATCGCGTCAGCGGTGGGCCAGAGCATCGTCGCGCCCGCGCTTCGCCGGCCCTCGCTGACCAAGCCGATTCCAGCCGTGGCCCTGCGCGATCTAGTGTTAAACCGCGAGCTGCGAGAGGGCAGGCTGCCAGCAGGGTTCGCCATTTTGGCCGAGAAGTACGGTCCAGTGTTCGAGCTTCGGGTCCCGTTCCGCCAGAACATGATTGTCCTAGCAGGGTTGAAGACGAATGAATGGGCCCATCGCATGGGGCGCGTGTTCTTGCGGTCGAAGGAGTACTTCGAGGAAGTCGACAAGGCGTATGGCGTGTCGCGCTCGATGCACTCGACTGACGGTGCCGATCACTTTCGCTTTCGCAAGTCGTTGCAGTCCGTCTACTCTCGCAAGACTTTGACCAGGCGGCTGGACGATGTCTATCACCTGACCCGCGCCCACATGGCGAGTTGGGACGTCGGCACCACGATGCCGGTGCAGACGATGCTGCGGCCATTGCTGAACGCGCAGTCATCGCCGCTCCTGGCCAGCATTGACACGCAAGCTGAGATTGCCGACGCGCTCGAATACAAGGTACGGGTGCTCAATGTAGGCATCGTCAAGACGTTGCCGCGTTTCATGCTCAAGACCCCGTCGATGCGCCGCCGGGCGAAGGTCACGCAAAAGATCGTAGACCGTATGCAAAGGACACATACGGCCGCGCAGCGGGTCGGGATGCCTGAGGACGTGGTGGACGCGTATCTGGCCCTGCACGCGTCCGATCCCCAATTCCTGCCCGAATCGGACCTGGCGCTGCCGCTAGGGGCGATCTTGATGACCGCCATGTACATGGGCGATCAGATTGGTTTCGCCCTTTACTGGTTGGTGCAGAATCCCGAGTTGTACGAGCGAGTCACGGCCGAAGCGGACGCTTTGTGGGCCGAGGGCGATCCCAGCGAGGATGACTTCAGTCTGGACCGGATCGACGTGACCCACCGAGTGCTTATGGAGGCTCTGCGGATGTCGCCGATCACGGTCATGTCAATGCGCACGGTTATGAATACCTGCACGGTGGAGGGTTTCGAACTACCGGTCGGCTCGCAGCTCTTGATCGCGCAGACGGCCACGCACTACTCAGAAGAGGTGTTTCCCGATCCGTGGACGTTCGACATTGACCGCTACCTGCCTCCGCGAAACGAACACATGAGCAGAGGCTACGCGCCCTTCGGGCTGGGCACGCACTCATGTCTCGGCAGCCGCTGGGCCGACTTGCACATGGCGATCAACCTGCTGATGCTCACGCATCACTTCAAGATCGAGCTGGCCCGCCCCTACGAGCGGTTGCCGATGGATCCATTGCCCTCGCAGTCGCCCAGCAACAAACTTAAGTTCAGGCTCGCCGAGCAGCGGCACGAAATTCGAGTCTGAGTTCGCGACGCCCGCTCCTGCAGCGCTCGGCCTGGTCTACGATTCGCGAATCGAGCCTTCCGCAATGAAGTCACCTGGCGGCGGACGACCTGACAGCGTACGTGTGATCACCGGGGCGAGCGGGCAGATCGGCGGGGTGTTGGCGCGGGCCCTTGCCGACAAGTACGGGCCCCGCCAGGTCCGCGCGATCTATCGGCGGCGTCGAGGGACGGCGGCGGATCTCGACATCGCGTGGGTCAATGGCGACCTTCTCGACAAGGAATCGCTGATCGCCGCCTTCGCGGGCGCGGAAACCGTGTTCCATTTGGCCGCGTTGGTCTCGATCGGTGCCGCCAGGGCGCGGGAATTCCATCGCACGAATGTCTTGGGCACCCGCAATGTGGTGGAGGCGGCCCTCGAATGCGGGGTGAGACGCTTGGTTCATGTGTCCTCGATCCACGCTTACGACCAGCACCCGCAGGACGAAGTGCTTGACGAGAGCCGCCGTCCTGCCGACAGCCCGCGCGACGCGCCGTACGACCGTTCGAAAGCCGCCGGCGAAGCGGAAGTCCGCCGCGGCATCGACTGCGGCCTGGACGCCGTGATCCTGAATCCGACCAGCGTGATCGGCCCCTATGACGGCGCGCCGTCGCCTATGGGGCAGCTATTTCTCGACCTCCACCGCAGGCGACTGCCCGCGCTGATCGGAGGCGGCTATGACTGGGTCGATGTGCGCGACGTCGTGGCGGCCACGCTGGCCGCCGAGACACAGGCGAGATGTGGTGAGAACTACCTCCTCTCGGGTCACTGGCACACCGCTCGCGAACTGGCGGAGCTTTCCCAGAAGGCGACCGGGGTGGCCGCACCGCGCCTCCAGTTCCCGATGTTCGCTGCCCGGTTGTGGGCACCCTGCCAAGTCGTTCTGGATCGGTGCCGCGGGCGCCGCCCGCTCTACACGCCGGTGTCCGTCCGCGTCATGGCCCATGGCAATCGGCGGATATCCAGCGCAAAAGCGCAAGCAGAACTCGGATTCCGCCCGCGCTCGCTCGCAGAATCGATCCGGGACACGTACCGCTGGTTCGACGAACACGGCATGCTGGGTCAAGGGGCGTGACTTGAGCGAAGAGCGCCTGCACGGGATGCTGATATGGGCCGTCCTCGCGATGGCGGCCGTGACGTTCCCGTACCTGCTCCGCAGGTCCGCCCCCTACGGGCGCCACTACGCCGGCGCGGGCTGGGGGCCACACGTTTCCGCCAGGCTCGCGTGGATCGTCATGGAGTTGCCGGCGCCTGCGCTCTTCCTGCTCGTCTACCTCAACGGCAAGGGCGCGTTCCAGATCGTGCCGCTGCTGTTCCTGGCGATGTGGCAGGGCCACTATCTGAACCGGACGTTCGTCTATCCGTTTCGCGTCCGGGCAAGCGGCCGGAAGACGCCCGTTCTGGTGGTCGGATCTGGCTTTCTCTTCAATGTGATCAACGCGTACATCAACGCCCGCTTCATTTCGGAATTCGGCGAGTACGCCACTGAATGGCTCGCCGACCCGCGCTTCCTGATCGGCGCCGGGATATTCCTCGCCGGGATCGCGCTCAATCTCCACTCTGACAACACCCTCATGCGCCTGCGCCGGCCCGGCGAGACAGGCTACGCGATACCGCAGGGCGGCGGGTTCCGCTTCGTCTCGTGTCCGAACTACTTGGGGGAAATCCTCGAATGGGCGGGCTGGGCGGTCGCGACTTGGTCGTCGTGCGGCCTTGCATTCATGCTGTTCACGGTCGCCAATCTCGCCCCGAGGGCGCGGAGCAACCACCGCTGGTATCGCGAAACTTTCAGCGATTATCCGGCACGTCGCCGGGCCCTGATACCGGGCATCTGCTGACGCCTGAGCGATCGCGCGCGCTTGCCTGGCGATGACAATCCAAAGGCACGTCGATTCCTGACCGGCCGCGCGGGCCCGCTCCTTATGAAGGGGCTAGTGAGATGGAGCGGCGCGCGCTGCCACGCGACGCGAATTGGCGCGCAGATAGACAGTCATCAGCGCCGGCACCAGCAGCATCACGATCCCGGTCGTGACCATGATGCCGACCCCCAGCGATGCAGCGAACGGGACCAGGAACTGCGCTTGGATCGACCGTTCGAGAATGAGCGGAGTGAAGCCGAGGAAGGTAGTCACCGATGTCAGCAGGATGGGACGGAAACGCCCCTTGGCGCCATCGATGATCGCCTGCTTCGGAGCGGCACCCTCGCTGAGGCGCTGGTCGATGAAGTCGATCATGACCAGCGAATCGTTGACGACCACCCCGCTGAGCCCAAAAAATCCTAGCAACGATGCGGCGCTGACCGCGATTCCCAGCACATAGTGGCCGAGGACGACCCCGATCAGACCGAACGGAATGATGGCCATCACGATGAACGGCTTGACGTAAGAACCCAAGGGAATGGCTAGCAGCGCGAAAATCACGAGCATGGCGAGCACGAAGCCGCGATATAGAGCGTCCAGCGACTCCAGCTGTTGCTGCTGCTCGCCTCCGAAGGAGTAGGTCAGATCGGGGGCGGAGGCGGTTAGTTGCGCGAGGATCGTGTTCTCGAGGATGTCATTCGCTTCGCCGCCCGAAATCACGTTCTCGTTCACATCCGCTGTCACCGTGATTACGCGCTGACCGTCTTGCCGGCGGATCGAAGGCGGCGACCTGCCCATAGTGAGAGATGCCGCGTGGCTGAGCGGCACGTCCCCTCCCGAGTGAGTGCGGATCAGGTAGCCCTCGACATCCGTGATTGCATCGCGCTCATCTTCGGGCAGGCGGGCGTAGACCCGGACCTCTTCCCGGTTGCGCTGCACTCTCAGCACTTCCACCCCAAAGAACGCCGCCCGCGCCTGCCTTGCCATCTCCTCGACCGTCAGGCCAAGCGTTCGCGCTTCCGGCCGCAACTCCAGCTGGATCTCTCCGACGCCGGGCGTATGATCGGACCGGACGTCAAAGACACCTGCCACGCTGCGCAGGCTGCGGACTACCGAGTCCGCGATTTCCGACAGTCTGGCCGGGTCCGGATGTGACAGCACAGCCTCCACGGGACTGCCAAGATCGATGATCTCGCCGCTGAATCCGATTCCCCGAACATGCGGGAGGAACCCGACCTCTTCCCGCCAATGCTGCATGATCGCGATAGCGGACTGCTCCCGCTGCTGGGCGCTCACGAGCTTGAATTCCACAGTGGCGATGTTCGGCTCCGGATTCAGGTTAGGCCTCGGGTCAAGCCCTCCGCCCTCCACCCGAGCTCTCTGGCCGACGGTCACGCTCACTCCCGACAGCAGCGAAGGCGAGCCCTGGGGTCGATCCCGATCAAGGCGTTCCAGAACCCGCCGTCCCGCCTGCTCCAGTTCCGTCGCTACCTCGTAGGTCCGCTCGGCCGGGGTTCCGTCGGGCATTTCGAGGGTCGCGGTGACGAAGTCGCCCTCCACTACGGGAGCGAAAGTCGCGGGGACGATGCCCGCTGGCAGCAGGGACAGGCTGACAATGAGGAGGCCGACGATTCCCGCCACGACGATAGCGGGTTGATCGGTCGCGAGTCGGAGCGCTCGATCTAGGGGAAAGTTCACGAGTACTTTGAGCCCTCGGTCCACGTAGTCCCGGGTGCGCCAGAAGAATCGATCCACGATGTTGGTCGGTGTCCACTCCGGCCCGCGCATGTGGGATAGGTGTCTCGGCAGTATCAGGAGCGCTTCAGCCAGAGAGATCAGCAGCATGCCGATGATGATCACCGGCAACGCGCCCCACACTTCGCCGATACCCCCAGGGATGAAGAGCAGGGGCGTGAATGCCGCCACCGAGGTCAGAACCGCGAAGACCAGCGCACTCTTGATCCGGCGCGCCCCCCGTATCGCCGCGACGACTCCCGACACGCCCTTGCTGTGCTCGTAGTGGATGTGCTCGCCCACGACAATGGCATCGTCGACGATGATGCCGATAGCCAGGACGAACGCGAACAGCGAAATGGTATTGATCGCGAGGTCGAACACCAGCATCACGGCCAACGTCCCGATCCCGGAGGTGACCAGGCCGACGACAACCCACAGTGCGAGCCGTATCTCGAGAAACAGGGCCAGCGCGACGAACACCAGAATCAGTCCGAGAATGCCGTTCTTGCGGAGGATCTCGGCCCGTTCCGAATAGGTCTGGGAGTCGTCGTTCCAGATGGTGATCCCTACCCCGTCGGGCAGGGACGGGACGATCGTGTTCGCGGTGTGCTCGTGCACGGCCTCGGCGACATCCATCACCTGCTCGCCCTCGGCTAGGTAGACCTCGACAAAGGCCGCCAGCTGCCCTTGGTGTCGGACCATCAGGGCGGTGTCCTGAAAGGCATCGCGCACGTCGGCAAGATCGCCGAGCCGTATTGCCGTGCCGTCGTTCCGGGCGAGAACGACGATCTCCTCGAAGTCGAGCTGATCGTACCTTTGGCCGATGGTGCGGACTCGCACCTCGGCTTCCCGGGTGTCGATGCTGCCGGCTGAGAGATCGAGGGAACTCCGGCGGACCGCGTCCGCGATATCGTCGAGCGTCAGGCCGTAGGCACGGAGGCGGGCCAGCGGCACTTCGATCGATATCTCGTAGTTTCTTGTCCCGGAAGGCTCGACGTGCGATACGCTCGGCAGCGTGCTCAAACCGTCCTCGACCTGGTGGGCCAGCTCTTTGATCGACCGCTCGGGGATGTCCCCGTGGACGATCAGGCGGATCATGCTGTTGCGGTTGTCCATCTCCCTGAATTCGGGGCGCTCGGCCGCGCCGGGAAACGTCTGAATGAGGCCGACCGCGGACTCGATTTCGTCCATGGCCTCGCTGATGTCCGTGTCCGTCTTGAGTTCGACCCTCACGGAAGCCATTCCCGGGGCCGCTATGGACTTGACCGACTTGACGTCCTGCAATGCCTCGACCTGCTCCTCGATCTTGACGACGATCGACTCCTCCACCTCCTCGGGAGTCGCGCCGGGATAGGCCACAGACACTTCGATGGTGTTGAAGGGAACGGTCGGCCAGGCCTCCCGCTCCAGGCCTCCCAGCGACACGAGGCCGGCCGCCAAGATGCCGAACATCAGCAAGTTGGCAGCGACGCGGTTGGTCGCCATGAAGGCGATCGGCCCGCCCGGTTCCGGCGGCCGCTGATCGTCTTGGCTCATTGCGTCAAGCCGGCCCGCGTCTGTACGAGCATGCCGTCGGTGACGAACTGAACGCCGCCAGTGATGACGAGCTGGCCATCTTCGAGGGCTGCCACGACAACGGCTTCGTCGTTGGCACGCTGGAGGACGCGTACGGGCACAATCCGGACCCTCTGGCCGTCACCCACGACCCAGACCTCGTTTCCCGGTCGCAGGGCCGGCCGCGGCACCCGGAAGTAGCTGTCCGGAGCAACTCCTTGGATTTCCACGTCCACGAACTTGCTCACCAACAGCGGCGGAGCGCCGCCGGGGCCGCTCGTGCCGTCCACGCGGGAGCCCGAGGCGAAGGGGTCGGGCACTCGCACAATCGCGTCGATCGTCCGCGTCTGTTCGTCGAGTGACACCTCGGCACGGTCCACATAGCCATTCCAGGAGTAGCTTGCATCGCCGTACGTAGCCACCACGCGGGCCGCCACCCGTCGGTCGGAGTCGCCGGCGCGAAGCTTCCACAGCCTGGGAATCAACGCCGCCTTGGCGTCCGAGAGCGGCACTACCACCTCAACGAAGTCGGCGGCGAAGATCCGTCCAACCGCCTGGCCGGCGGTTACAAGCTGGCCCGTTTCCAGAGACTCGGTCAGCACATAACCGGCGAAGGGCGCGCGCACTTCGGTGCGGGAGAGCGCCAGCTTGGCATCGGCAAGCCGGACTTGCTCCCGGTCGATCGCGGCCTGGGCCGCCCTCAACTGGGGCTCGCGCAGGGCGAGAGGGCCCGCCTCGCCGATCGCGGAGCCGGCCTCGCGCTGGAGGCGGGAGTACTTTTCGAACTCAGCCTTGGCGAACGCCGCCTCCTCTTGGATCACGGCGAGTTCTGCCTGCCTAGCCTCGATGTCCACCTCCACTTCCCGCACTCGGTTCAAGAAGTCGGAATCATCGATGCGAAAGATCGTCTGGCCCGCCTCGACGCGGCCGCCGCTCTGGAAGCCAGGATCCATCCAAGTCACGCGGCCGCCAACCTGAGGAGTGATTTCGATTTCCGCGCTAGTCCGCACGGTCCCGGAGCCGCGCACCGCAATCGCACCGGTTCCGCCCGCCACTTTCCCAGTCTGTGCGAACGGAATCTGTGGCGGCGGCTCCTGCTGCTCGGGTTCGGGTGCCAGCGACACCAAGTAAGCCGCCAATCCAAGCGAGCCGGCCACGATTGCGACCGCAATCACATAACCGATTACCCTGCTCATGCTCGTCTACCCGGTCGATTCTTGCACGGCTCGCGGTACCGCTGAGCGGGCGGCATCGTCAGTCGCGAAGCGACAGTGCCGGCGAATGCGTGCCGAATCGGTAGAAACGATCCCCAATGATCCCAGCTGGCCGCCACTCCATTGAAGGAGCGCTCGCCCGTGATCCTCGTGACTCCAGCCAGCTGAACGAGTGTGACCTAGACGCGCCAAGACCGCGTGAGCATTATACCGTCAAGACCGGCCGTATCTTGGCTAGCTGAGAGCTCTGGTTTATCTGCCCATCGCGAAGCCGGGGTAGCGCAAGACGCTCCCGCATTCTTCCTCCGCACCCGCCAGCTGGCCGGCACCACACTTCGGCATGGCAAGAAGCGCCAGAGTGGAAGTCCACCGTCGGACGCTTTGCTCCGTCGCAGGTCTAGGACGAGGCCCCGACTCCGGAGCGCTTCACTCATTCAAACGTCGAACTCTGCGCTCGGAGATCGATGGGGCGACGTCGACCGGGCTCGGGCGTATCTTCCACTCCCTGGGTCACGGGAGTGGCGGTCTCGCAGGGTTGCAACAGAACCTCCGTGCTCATTCCGTCCCGGCACTGCAATTGGAGCACGGTCTCGCCGGAGCGGTGGATGGACTCTGTTCCGGGGGGGAAGCCTGCCGCGTCCGGGCACCATGTCCCACGTAGCGCCAGCGTCAGCGTATGCTCTTTGGCAACTTGGAACGCAAAATGCTTGGAAGCATAGCCCAGGCCGCGCGAGACGATGTCATCCTCGAAAGTCCATCCAATATCGGGAACACTCGCCGCGAGTCGCACGGGTGCCGCTTGTGCCACCGCCTGGCCCAGCGGGCTTGATCCCTCCAGCTCTTGGACGATCACCGCCGCCGACTGGCTTGCCGTCCGGATCAGCTCGCCTTCCGGCGTGTCCAAGACTTCGTAGAACGCATAGGCCGTCAGACGCTGCTGAGGAAACCTGACCAAATGCATCCCGCTCGTATCGAGAATCTGGTAGAAGGCCGACGGATCGGACGCCAACTCATCCAGCTTCGTGGCATCGGTGTCAGCCGGGATTACCACGTAGTGGTAGCTGTCGCTCTCGGGCTTGATCCCGTGATTGAGATAGGCTTGCGCATACGCCCCTTCTGTCTTCTCGTGGTCTTGCGTCAGGCTCTCTTGGAGACTGCGGGACACCACCAACGGGGTGCTGCTCCCTGCCAAGAAGTAGCTGTTCCCCACGCTGTCGGTCATTTTCACCTGTGTCCCGGCGGCGTGCTCGATCAAGCTCTCGAGCCCGGTCAGTTGCTCGCCGTTGACTTGCGTGGGGGAACTGGCGTCCTCCAAGAAAGTCTGGAAGAGGGTCGTGTGCGTTTCGTCCTCTTGCGTGCCTCCTTGGATGTGCGTCCCCAGAGCCAGGACTTTGTCGCCGACAAAGAAGTAGCTCTTCCGGGCGCGCAAGTCTGTCGGTGCGGTGAACGGAACCGCCTCCAAGTCTTGGACGAAGAAGCCGTGGTCTCCTAGGCTTACCCCACCCACGAAGGTCTTCGTGTTGTAGTTTCGGTGCGTGTCGCGCTGCTTGATTCCCTGCTCCTTGCGAGACGCGCGCACCTCTGACTCTTTCCGCGGCTCAATGGGATAGTGGCTCGCGGTCGTCCCCGGCACGTGGTACCAGTCCCAGCCGGAGAACAGGACTTGCCCGGACCCTTGCTCGCTGACTGGGTCGCCCGCGCTGAAGACGGCCAGCGAACCGTACGCCCAGTTCTGGCCGAAGTTGTTCTGACGCGCGTTCAGCGGCCCCTCGTAGTCCCAGAAATACTGACTGAAGCCCTTTGCGGTCACCATCCAGTCGTCGCGGCGGAAGAAGCCCGCCGCAGCGTAGGGCTTGATCCAAGCGCCTGACGGGGGATCGGCGGCGGCGATGCTCTGGGCCTGCAGTTCCGCGACCAAGCGGTAGATCCCCAATCCCCGGAACGGCATTCCGCGCTGTCCTTCGAAGTAGTGATTCTGCCGGTCGGGGGAGAAGAAGTAGCCAGCGTCGAAGAACTCCCCGAAGCGAGCCTTCATCTCCAGATCATCCATTCCGTCCGGATGAGCCATGAATGCCATGGCCTTCGAGATTGCGGCCGACCTGCCTTCGCCGCTGCCGCCAATGAGGCGTCCTCGAAGCGCGGCGGACGGATCGTATCTCTGGACCATCACCCGATAGCTCTCCAGCGCCAGCTTCAGGGCTTCGACGCTCTCGGTGCGATAGAACGTCGTTCCCTTGAGGAGGTAGAGCAAGCGGGCAAAGGCTTCAATGGCGAATGGGCTGTACGCTCCGACATACGCCGTAGCATGGTGAAAACCGGTGCCGTCGGGCTTGATCGTCCCGTATACACCCGGCTTGATTGCAATATTCGTTTCGATGACATTGCTCAAGACCGCAGCCATGCTGCTCCGCTCGAGGCCATTGTCGATCAGCAGGTAGTACGGCAAGAAATAGTCCGCGAAGAGCCGCACGCCATCCGCGTTGAGATGGTACTGGCGCTCGACTGGGAACGGGTCTGGGTAGCTGACTCCGGCTTCCTGCCGGGCGACTCGGAAGAATGCACCGTACATCGTCCCATGGTTCACCGCCAGATTGCGGACGACCGCTCGGTACTTCGCCAGCAACCCGGCCTCGGCGAGGGCCTCCCGCATGAGGAAGACACTCTGGATGTATCCGCCCAGCCGCAGGGAGATCTCGGAAAAATCACCGGCTGTTCGGACCAAGCCTTGGGCGAGGGCATCCCCGCTCGCGTTGCCTGCGTGATCGGGGAGCCAAGCATCCTCGGTGAGTCCCCGGCTGTAGCTGTAGTCGAGTATTGCGAGGCAAAGCTGCAAGACTGATGCGTTCTGGTAGTAGGGGTTCCGCCTGTCGGAAGTACTGGGAGTGTGGTACGCGAGTGCCAGTGTCGGGAGGACTTGGTTGAACAGGTTGTGAAACTCGCCGTTGGCTGCATTGCGCGCCCTTCGTTCCGCGTCCGTCTCCTCGGTGCCACCGCCCAAGTCTGAGACAAAGTAGGCGAATTCTCCTCGGCGCTCGTACGAAAACGATCCGGCTGAGCGAACGGCCCTCCGGAAACGCCCCCGGAGACCGTTCTCGAAGGCTGCCTTGGCAGCCTCGGAAATCTGATAGTCGTCAGGGCCGAATAGCAGCAGGCTCTCGTACTTCGCGACCAGTTCCTCTTGGCTTCCCGAATTCGCATGCAGAGGCCCTGCCAGCCAGAGACATAGGCAGACCAAGAGCGCGCAGAACCTCGATCCCGGCAGTGCCGTGCAAGGCCGAGACGGGCTGCTGCCGTGCAGTACGCGAAAGGGCTCGAATGACATGGGCAGGCCCCTAGGTTCATTCTAACTGTAAGAAAAGGGTGGAGTGTGTCGAAAGCAAATTCGGCTTGCGCACTTTGGGCGGGGGACCGCCTCCGGTCTCGCGGACTTGCCCGTTGTGTTGCGGTTGGTGCTGAGGCGGCCGGCGGAAGGAGGGGAGCAACTGGAGCCGGCCGTGTGCTTCGATTCCAGCCGCGACAACACAGAATTCCCGGCGAGAGACCGTAACTCGCACGGCCCGGGCCGAGATGTGTGCGCTATCCGTCGTTGCTACGATCTCAGCGGTGCTGCGCGAGGTTATTCTGGCCACGTCACTCGTGGGCGGCTGCGTCCCTAGCTTGCTCGCGAACACAGAGATCGACCGCTTTATGGGAGCCGAAATGGCACTGAACAGTGTTCCCGGTCTCGCACTCGCGATCGTGGACCGCGGCGAGATCGGCCTAGTACGGGCCTACGGCATCCAGAGTGTCGAATCCGAGCAACCATTGACGGTGAACACCCCGATGGGGCTGGCTTCTCTGAGCAAGGCTCTGACTGCCTTGGCCATCCTGCGGCTGGAACAGGAAGGACGGATCGGACGAGGCGCCGGCGTCGCCGGAGTCTTGCCGAGACTGACCGGCGCCGACTGGGCGGGCGTCACCCTGAACCACCTGCTCCAGCACCGCAGCGGGCTGCGCCGCAGCCACGACTTCCTGCTGCCCTGCTGCGGATCGCCGGATGAGCGCGACTTGGCAATGGCAGTCGAACACCTGAACAGCGCGCGTCTGGAGGGCCTGCCTGGCGAGTCGGTGTCATATGCCAACAGCAATTACGTCCTGCTGGCAGCCATCATCGAGCGTGTCTCCGGAGTTCGGTTCAGTGCCTATATGCAGCAGAAAGTGTTTAGGCCGCTGGGCATGCGCCAGACAATCATTGAGGGCGCTCGTCATTCGACCGACATGGGGGTCCTGCCCCATGAATGGCAGTGGGGGAGCGTGAGGGTCAGCCCATCGCGCTTTCTCGGCTGGAGCGGCAGTTCGCTGGTGAGGGCCAGCGCTGCGGACATGGCCGCATATCTGGGGGCGCTGCTAGAACGGACGCCGGGCGACTTCGAGTTCCTCCACGCTGACGGCCCTTGGTGGGGCCGCCTCGATCGCGCCTACGACCTGGGCTGGACCGTGCAGGAAAATCCCGGATGGTTCGGCGACGGGCTGGTGCTCGAGCACACCGGCAAGACCTGGGGCGGGCGCACGGCGGCGGTGCTAGCACCACAGACCCGCTCCGCGGTTGCCGTCCTAGGCAATCTTGGCACGGCGCGGTCGCAAGCGATCGCCCGTGCCATCTTGCGCAGTCTGGGCGGCAAGAGCCTGCCTGTACCACAAAGGGCGAACCGGGCCGAAATCCCAGACACGTGGTGTAGAGAGGCGGAATATTCCGGCGGTAGTTTTTCGGAATATTCCGGCGGCAGGAGGGGGCGTTTTGCCGGATTATTTGTGATTTGCAGCAGGGGCAGACGGAGCGGTTGGGAAGGGTTTTGGCAGCAGTCAGTGGGGG
>JAJEHF010000171.1 GCA_022823865.1 Bryobacterales bacterium | reverse complement strand
GATCTGGGAAGAGGGCAAGGCACCGGATTTCGTGCTGGAGGTGGCGTCGCCGGCGACAGCGGAACACGATGCCAAGTACAAGCGGCGGGAGTACGCCCGGATGGGGGTTCGCGAGTACTGGAGGCTGGACCCGGAGGGAACATTGATGGGGTCAGCGTTAGAGGGCTACGAGGCCAGCGGGGGGAAGTACGAGCCGGTCCAGCCGGTGGCGAGCAGCGGCCAGGAGCGGTGGTTCCGGAGCCGGGTGCTGGGGCTGGAACTGCGCAGCCAGAGGCAGGCCCGGGCGACGGTGCTGGTGTTCCGGGATCCGCGCACCGGGGAAGAGACCGACGGTGCGCTGGAAGAAGCCGAGCGGCGGCGGCGGATCGCGGAGCGAGATGCGAGGGCAGCTAAGCAGGAGGCCAGCGCGGCAAAGCAGGAGGCCAGCGCGGCGAAACAGGAGGCCAGCGCGGCGAACGAACGAGTGCGGGCCCTAGAGGAGCAACTCCGCGCCCTCACGGCCCGCACCTCTCCATCCGACCGTGACCGCTAGCGGCCAAGCCTAGGCACGCGGCGATACCGTCCGCCCGCCACGAAGCTGGGGATTGGCGCTGGATTGCGCGTCGGCTCATTCCCTTGAAATCCTAACCAGACCCGCAATCGCCAGTCTCGCTATCGATGCTGCGTAGGCGTTTGAGTAAGGATTCGCGACCTCGGTGCGTTGTTGGGCTGAGGCGCACCTCGCCAGGTATCGCGGCGGCGCCGGTACCACTCGCCGATGCGAAATGGGTCGGTGCTCGGCCCGCCTGATCGGTTCGTAGACGGTTGACTTGCCGCCAGTACGGGAGCATTCGCTCGCCGGGCCCTCGGCCCCTGATTGCACCAGCGGAGCCTGGTGCATCTGGCGGGCGATCCGCTGTACGGCCCATAAGGGCATGCCTGCCCCTGCTCAACGAGCGGTTGCAAACTGCCCGGCAGGTATCTTCAGGCTTGCTGTTATGATGATCGGCAGCAGACGGCAGCCGTCACGTTGCGGGTAGCTGAGGCAAACCGCATGTTCGAACGTTACACCGAAAAGGCCAGGCGGGTGATCTTCTTCGCCCGCTACGAGGCCAGCCAGTTTGGCAGCCCATACATCGAGACTGAACACTTGCTGCTGGGCTTGATCCGCGAGGACAAGGCGCTGGCTAACCGGTTCCTCCGCTCGCACGCTGCAGTCGACTCGATCCGCAAGCAGATCGAGGCTCACACAACGATTCGCGAAAAGGTCTCCACGTCGGTCGACCTTCCGCTCAGCCACGAGTGCAAGCGCGTCCTGGCCTATGCCGCTGAAGAGGCTGAGAGGCTCTCGCACAAGCACATTGGCACCGAGCACCTGCTGCTGGGCCTGTTGCGCGAGGAAAAGTGCTTCGCGGCCGAGATCCTGCACGAGCGCGGCCTGCGCCTGTCCACGATCCGCGAAGAGCTGGCCCGCGTCCAGTCCGAGAAGCTGCTGTCGAACCGGCCGAAAGAGAGCTCCATGCTGGCGGAGTTCAGCCGCGACCTGACGCAGGAGGCGGCCGAAGGAAAGCTGGACCCCCTCGTCGGACGCGAGCACGAGGTCGAGCGCGTGGTGCAGATCCTGTGCCGCCGGACCAAGAACAACCCCGTGCTCATCGGGGAGCCGGGCGTGGGAAAGACCGCCATCGTGGAAGGCCTGGCACAGCGCATCGCCAGCGGCGTGGTGCTGCCGTTTCTTTCGGACAAGCGCATCCTTTCGCTGGACCTGTCTCTGATCGTCGCCGGGACCAAGTACCGCGGGCAGTTCGAGGAGCGCCTCAAGACGATCATGAAGGAGTTGATGGAAAACCAGAATTCCATCATCTTCATCGACGAGTTGCACACCCTGGTCGGGGCCGGCTCGGCCGAGGGCTCCTTGGATGCCGCCAACATCCTCAAGCCGGCGCTGTCGCGGGGCGAAATCCAGTGCATCGGGGCGACGACGCCCAACGAGTTCCGGAAGTCGATTGAGAAGGACCGTTCGTTGGAGCGCCGCTTCCAAGCTGTGAAGGTCAGCCCGCCATCGGAAGACGAGGCGGTACAGGTGCTGCTGGGAATCAAGGAGCGCTACGAGAAATTCCACGCGGTGGTCTACACCGACAGCGCGATCGAGTCCGCGGTGCACAGCTCGATCCGGTACATCCCCGACCGCTTCCTGCCCGACAAGGCGATCGACCTGCTCGACGAGGCGGGGGCGCGCGTGAAGCTCGAGCAGACCAAGATGTCGGACGAGTCGGCCGAGATCCACAAGCGGATCAAGTACATCGTCCATCGCATGGAGAACGCGATCGCCAACCACGAGTTCGAAAAGGCGCGTTTCTATTCGGACGAGGAGCGCAAGGAGCGCGAGAACCTGCGCCGCTTGCAGAGCGAGCAAGAGCAGGATCAGGCCGTGACTGCGACGGTCGGCAAGGA
Source organism: Bryobacterales bacterium (assembly GCA_022823865.1). Classification (GTDB taxonomy): domain Bacteria; phylum Acidobacteriota; class Terriglobia; order Bryobacterales; family UBA6623; genus VXMF01. The sequence continues at coordinate 3,393 of JAJEHF010000171.1, read as the reverse complement.
CGACATCGAAGAGGTCGTCGCCCGCTGGACCGGCGTGCCCATGACTTCCATCAAGGAAGAAGAGATGGCCAAGCTGCTGCGGCTGGAGGAGGACCTCCACCGGCGCATCGTCAGCCAGGACAGCGCCATTTCGGCCCTTGCCCGCGCCATCCGCCGCTCGCGCGCCGGCTTGAAGCCGGTCAATCGGCCGGCAGGGTCGTTTCTCTTCCTCGGCCCCACCGGCGTCGGCAAGACCGAGGTGGCGCGCGCGCTTGCCGATTGCCTGTTCGGCAGCGAGAAGTCGCTGATCCGCTTCGACATGTCCGAATTCATGGAGAAGCACTCGGTGTCGAAGCTGATCGGCTCTCCGCCCGGCTACGTGGGCTACGAAGAGGGCGGCCAGTTGACCGAGCGCGTCAAGCGGGCGCCCTACTCGATCATCCTGCTGGACGAGATCGAGAAGGCGCATCCCGATCTGTTCAGCATCTTGCTGCAGGTTTTCGAAGACGGCCAGCTGACCGATGGCTTGGGCAGCACGGTGGACTTCAAGAACACGATAGTCGTGATGACCTCGAACATCGGCGCCCGCCACCTGCAGCTCAAGAAGGCCATGGGCTTTCAAGATCAGTCGCTGGGGTACAGTGACACCAAGGCCGAGCAGGAGGTCATGAACGAGGTCAAGCGGACCTTTAACCCGGAGTTCCTCAACCGGCTCGACGAGACGATCATCTTCCGCTCGCTAAGCGACGAGGACTTGCTGGAGATCGTCCAGATGCTGGTCGGCCAGATCAATGGCAATCTGCTCAGCAAGGGGCTGCAGATCCGGCTTAGCGTGGATGCGGCGCAGTACATCTTGGACGAGACTCTGGGAGATCGCAGCTACGGTGCGCGTCCGTTGCGTCGGGCGCTGCAGCGCTGCGTCGAGGATCCGCTTTCCGAGGCGCTGATCCAGGATCGACTCCCCCGGCCGTCCGACATCGAGATTTTCCGCGGCAAGGATGGCCTGTACTATCGGCAGCTGGACCTGTCCGAAGGCGACGACGGAATCGATGAGGGTGACGGCGGCGTAGTGGTCGCGGCCGAAACACTGCTGTATTCGTTCTGAGGGCGCTTCGCCTCAGTCGCCCCGCTGCCCCGGGCATCCCTCGCGGCGCCCACGACGCCGACCAGCGCCGCGCAAGGAACGCGTCTGCCGGCAGCATGTTCATCAGGGATGGAAGCCGGTGCCGCGCATCAAGCGCTAAGCAGTCAGCGGTGCGACCGACGCTCGCCTCGCCATTCCCGGGCTCGGGAACACTGGCATCGCAATGACTGCGACGGGCGCGAGTCCTCTGGCCGCTCGCCCATCGCTCGGTCTCGGGCGCCGTTCCTTGACACTCGAGCTATCCGCTGAGTAGGCTTGATTCGCTCATGCCGGAAACATCTGGATTCTATGCCCTTGTGGCGCTTCTCCCCATCATTGCGGTGATGTTCTTCCTTGTCGTCCTCCGCTGGCCCGCCACGCGGGCGATGCCGGTGGCCTATGTGATGACAGCGGCGTTCGCGCTCTTCCTGTGGGATGTCGCGCCTGTCCATGTCGCGGCCGCCTCGCTACGAGGCGTCATCATCGCGGTCTCGCTTCTGTGGATCATTTTCGGAGCCATCCTCCTGCTGCAAACCCTTTCGGAGAGCGGAGCGGCGGCATCGATCCGCCAGGGGTTCATGAATGTCTCGCGCGACCGCCGCGTCCAGTTGATCATCGTGGCGTGGATGTTCGGCGCGTTCATCGAGGGGGCATCCGGCTTCGGCACGCCGGCTGCTGTGGCCGGCCCGCTGCTGCTTGCGCTGGGCTTCCCGGCACTGGCCGCCGTGATGTGCACGCTCATCATCCAGAGCACGCCGGTGACGTTCGGAGCGGTGGGCACGCCGATCCTCGTCGGCATGGCCGAATCCCTCAACGTCCCCGACGTCGAGGCTGCGTTGGCACAGGCCTCGATCCCGTACGCCGAGTTCATCTATCAGATCGGTGTCTTCGCAGCGATCCCGCACGCCATCGTGGGGACGCTGATCCCGCTCATCATTTGCGGCATGCTGACCCGCTTCTTCGGCGCTAACCGGTCCTTCAAGGACGGACTGAGCATCTGGAAGTTCGCAATCTTTGCGGGTCTTTGCTTTACCGTGCCGTACATCCTCGTCGCGATCTTTCTAGGGCCGGAATTCCCCACCCTGCTGGGCGCCCTGATCGGCCTGGGCATCGTTGTGACCGCAGCCCGCAAGGGCTTCCTGCTCTCCGATGTCGCGCCTTGGGACTTCCCCCCGCGGGAAGGCTGGGAGAAGGAATGGATGGGCACTTTCAGCGGAGAAACCAAGCCCGACGAGCAGCACATGTCGCTGGCGCGGGCATGGATGCCTTATGTCCTGGTCGCCACGCTGCTAGTGATCACCCGACTGCCCGGCTTGCCCTTCAAGGCTTGGCTCGCCGGCGTGCAGGTCACCTGGACCGGGATCCTGGGCACGGACCTGAGCCAAGGCATCCAGCCGCTCTACCTGCCGGGCACGATCTTTCTCGTCGTCTGCTTGATCACGGCGGTGATCCACAGCATGTCGGGAGCCCAGGTCAAGAGTGCCTTCGCGGCGTCCGGTCGCATGTTGGCCGGGCCCGCCTTTGCGCTCGTATTCGCTGTGGCGCTGGTAAGGGTCTTCATCGACTCCAACACCAATGCCTCGGGATTGCAGAGCATGCCGCTTGAACTGGCCGAGTTCGCAGCGGCGGTCGCCGGCCAGGCTTGGCCCTTCTTCGCCGCCATGATCGGAGCGTTGGGCGCGTTCGTGGCGGGCTCGAACACGGTCAGCGACCTGATGTTCAGTCACTTCCAGTACGGTGTCGCCGACCGCATCGGCGTCTCGCACCTCGTCGTGCTGGGCCTGCAGGCGCTCGGTGGTGCGGCCGGCAACATGATCACGGTCCACAACGTGGTGGCAGCCAGCGCGACCGTGGGCTTGGTTGGCCGCGAGGGCCTGCTGATCCGCCGGACGATCTACCCGATGATGTACTACGTCGTCGCAGCCGGGTTGCTCGGCCTCTTGTTCAGTTACGGGCTGTTCTCCGACCGCTTTTGATCGGCTTCCGGCAGCTGGCGGATCGAGGGAATTTTCGGAGATTCGAAATTCTTGCCGTAAGAACGCGGCACTCAATCGTCTTAGGGAGTGCTGACAAAAACTACGGTTCGAATTCCTTCTCCTTGTGAACCTGTGGTTGACCAAAGCGGCGGGGCGACGGCCCCGCCGCTTTCAGTTGTGTGCCGAGCATGTTCGGTAGCTTGAGGGTGAAAGTCCCTTGGACAGCCTGATGGAGGTGAAGTCCTAGCGAAGCGCAAGGGCGTCGTCGCGAGGCGGGGTCTGAAGGAAGCGTGGAGCAAAGGCGCGAGCCGATGG
>JAJEHF010000214.1 GCA_022823865.1 Bryobacterales bacterium | reverse complement strand
AAGCCGTCGGCACCCCGGCCATCCCTTGGCTCGGCAACCGCGAGATCGTCTTCCAAGGCGCTTCGCGCTCCTAATTCCGCTGGCCCGCCATGCACAGTGCCCCCAAACTAGGTGCCTATATCGATAATGAAAATCGGTGTTGGTTCGAAGAGCCCGTGTCTCCGCTTGATCCCGAGGCCTACCTGCAGGTGAAGGGCCAGACGCCGATTCCTATCGCTGGCGGGGAGTGCGAGGCAACCCGCTTCGGTTTCGAGCGCTGGTTCCGGCTGCGGGCTCTCGATTTCGCCCAGCCGGATCTGTGCGCTTGCGGCGGCATCACCGAAGGCGTCAAGATCGCGACGCTCGGTTCCTTGACTGGCGTTCATGTCACGCCGCATGCGTGGGGCTCCGCAGTCGGTCAGGCGGCGGCACTGCACTTCTACGCTGCCCGGCCAAGGCACCCGTCCACGCTGACGCCCGAATCGAAGCTCATCGAGTGCGACCAGACCGAGAATCCGTTCCGACAAGTCCTCGTGGACAAGCCGCTGCGTTTGGAGGGCGGTCGCTGGTACTTGCCCGACTCTCCCGGCCTTGGGGTAAGGATCCGGCGCGAGGCGTTCGAGCCCTACTTGGCGGGTTGAGCGCCTTCAAATTTTCTCGGCTAGAGCGCCCGGCTGACGGCGGACTTCCAGTCGGCGTATAGGTCTGCGCGCCGCGATTCCGACATGGACGGTTCGAACGTCCGGTCAACGCTCCAGAAATGCTCCAGCTCGTCGGTGTCACTCCAGAACCCAGTCGCCAGCCCCGCGAGGAAGGCGGCACCGAGGGCAGTCGTCTCCAAGTACGCAGGTCGCACCACGGGAACTCCCAAGATGTCCGCTTGGAACTGCATCAGGAAGTCGTTCTCGGTGGCGCCCCCGTCCACCCGGATCTCCGCGAGCTTCGAACCGCAATCCGATTCCATCGCCTCCACCAAGTCGCGCGTCTGGTACGCGATTGACTCCAATGCGGCGCGCACGACATGCTCGCGTCTCGCGCCGCGGGTCAGCCCCGTCAAGATTCCCCGAGCCTCGGCGTTCCAGTAAGGAGCCCCTAGGCCCGTGAAAGCGGGAACCATGTATACACCGGCCGTGTCGGGGACCGCTTGCGCTGCAGCTTGGGAGTCAGCTGCGGTATCAATCAGGGCTAGTTCGTCGCGCAGCCATTGCACGACCGCGCCTGCCACGAAAATGGCGCCTTCGAGAGCGAAGTCGTTGCGGCCGGGACCCGAAGCGGCAGTCGTGGACAGCAGTTTGTGCCGCGATTCGGACGGCTCTGTTCCGGTGTGCATCAGGGCGAAGCAGCCCGTGCCGTAGGTGTTCTTGACCAGGCCGGGGCGAAAGCAGGCCTGCCCGAATAGCGCCGCCTGCTGGTCACCGGCGATGCCTGAAATGGGGATCTCTGCACCGAGCACTTCGGCGGACGTTGTCCCCATCGTGCCGCACGAGGGCACGATGGTCGGGAGCATGGCAGCCGGCACCCCCAGCAACGAGAGCATTTCCGGATCCCAGTTTCCGGAACTCAGGTTCATCAGCAGCGTTCGGGAAGCGTTGGTGCGATCGATGACATGAGTCGCGCCGTTTGTCAGCTGGTAGACCAGCCACGAGTCAACCGTTCCAAATGCCAGCTCGCCGTCCTCGGCTCTTCGCCTTGCGTCCGGCACGTTGTCCAGGAGCCACGCGATCTTGGTGCCGGAGAAGTACGGGTCCAGTACCAGCCCGGTGCGCTTGGCGACAGCCCGCTCATGGCCCGCGTTTGCTAGCTCGCTGCACGCCGAGGAAGTCCGCCTGCACTGCCACACGATGGCGGGACCGACGGGCTCGCCTGTCGTTCGATCCCACACGATCGTGGTCTCGCGCTGGTTGGTGATCCCGATGGCGGACATCCGCCCCCAGCCACCGCATTGGTCTACCGCCTCGCTGGCGGCCTGCAATTGGACCCGCCAGATGGAACTTGCGTCCTGTTCTACCCAGCCGCTATGCGGGAATCGGCTTTCGAATGGGTGCTGCGCCACCGCTCTGGCGCGCGCCTCCCGGTCGAACGCGATAGCGCGGGCGCTGCTCGTGCCCTCGTCCAGGGCCAATACGAATTCAGACATCGCTATTGATCTTGGCAAATGGAGTCCCAGGCGCCGAAAGTCGCGTTCGAAGCCCTGGGACTAGGTCGATAGCTATGGGATGGGCATCTCCTGGCTGTCTGTGTCCCGCGCGGGGACGAAGGACGCCACCGGGGCGTCCGTGCGGACTTGTTCCAGCCAGTACACGCCGTCGTAGGGAAGGCTGTTGCCGCGAGTGCCAACGAAGTCCATGTCGCCGTCCCCGTCAAGATCCCGCGCCATGGCCATGTCAAACATGCCCCGCTTGCGGCGCGAAATGTCGTGCCGCGTCCACTCGCCGGTGCCGTCGCCTGGATTCTCGAACCAAGCCAAGCGACCCAGCCGGTCATTCACGGTGACTTCCTCGCCGTCCCTGTCGCGCGGCCCGCGGCTGTAGCTACCGCTGTAGAGGTCTTGGTCGCCATCGCCATCGATGTCAGCCAGCGTCAGTCCCGTGGACGAGTCAGGCTTCATGCTGCCGATCCGGTGCAATGCCCACGGCTCCTTGGCCGACTCAGGCTGCTCGAGCCAGACCACGTTGTTCCCGCCTTCGCTGAGCAGCACGTCAAGCCGCGAGTCTTTGTTGAGGTCGAGAAAGGCGAACATAAAGCCGGTCATAGCCGGAGTCCCGTACCCGTCGGGCGCCGCGATCTCGATGGAGTGTTCTTCGAACTCGATCTCCGGCTTGCCAAGGTTCTCGAACCAAAAGATGCGGGCTTCCCCTCGGGACCCCGCCAATATGTCGAGGTCGCCGTCGGAGTCCAGATCAACCGGACGCGAGTTGATCGGCACGGCCACCTTTGCCAAGACGTGCTCTTTCCAAGAGTCGTCGTCGAGCGGGTCACCTGTCACCTCGTACCAGCTGATCGCTCGCGGGGTAGCGTCGCTGGCCGGGCCTGACTGACTGCCCTTGTTCGGTGCGACCACCTCAGGTCTTCCGTCTGCGTTGAAGTCTGCAAAGAACACCCGGATATACGAGCCCCTGTCGCTGGCAACCGAGGGGATGATGCGCTCCCAGCGGGCGCTGCGCGCATCCTTCCCGGGATTCTGGAAATAGATCAGGTGCGCGAACTCGCAGGACGCGATCACGTCGGGGAAGCCATCGCCATTGAGATCGGCGATCGAGACATCCTCGGCGGCGCCGGCTTCCTCGCCTTCAGCCAGCGTTACCAGCGTCCACTTGTCCGGATCTTCGGATCCGAATGCTAGACGGATGTGCCCGTCGACCACGCCGTACTCCGTGTCGGACTCATGCACCGACACGACATCCTCGTACCCGTCCTTGTCCAGATCGGCCATCTCCAGCCCATCGCTGCCCGCGATGGCTACGCCGCCCGTCGCCAGGTCGTCGATCACGTGTTCGCGCCAAGAGATGAACTTGCCGTCGGCTGCTTGGGCACTTGTCAACGTGTCGGCTACCAATCGCGGACCGGCGGTTTCTCTTGGGCCGCACTGAATGTACGTGATGGCCAGCAGAGCGCAGAAGACGGCGGGGATTCGGAAGCGTTGCATGGGACCTATCAGATTGGAGCACATCACGCAAAATCCGGCGAGCCTTTTTTGCTGAATCGCCACACGCAGAGCCATCAGGCGAGGTGCTCTACGCTACGCATCCATCGATTCCGGGCAGGTTTGGCACAGGCCGAATCTTCCCCCTCGACACCGAACTGGTTGCGGCTGCGCACGATCTTCCCGTAGCGAGGTCCGACACGGCCTGCAAACCGAATCGGATCGAGGACACCTCGACACGCAGAGCGCGGACGAGGCGCGGGCCAAGATGGCCAATCCTAATTGCGCTGCACGGTTTCCGCGTTTGGCCTGGGCCCGGACGCCGGATACGGGGTATTGAACACGGTTTTCTTGTCACCCTGCTCGTCCATCCATCTCCCAAGCCGTTCCCGCAGCCCGGCCACGAGGGAACGACTCTCGGCGCGCTCCGCCAGGTTGGTCTGTTCCAAGGGGTCGGCCTCGAGGTCGTAGAGCTCTTGCGCGGGGCGCTGAAAGTACCGCTGCACGATCGCCGCAGCCTCGGCGTCGGTTGCGGCGGCGCGGTCCCAAGAATGCCAGTAGGCGCCCGCCCCGTCCTTGCGCAGGATGTCGGAGTGATTCGTGTGGATGTGGTCGGGCAGCAGGTTGAGGATGTACTTGTAGCGCTTCGTGCGGATGCTCCGGATCGGATAGACGTTGTAGACGCCATCGCCGCTGTGGGTGGTGAAGATCGCTTGCCTGTGCTCTCCCGATTGGCCCTTGAGCACGGCGGCGAACGAGCGCCCGTCAATGCCGGCCGGCACTTCGCCACCCGCCAGATCGATCAGGGTTGGCAGCAAGTCGATCCAGCTCACCATCGCCTCGGTTCGCGTGCCCGCCTCGATCCGGCCGTTCCAAGCCACGATCAGCGGAACCCGAATGCCGTGGTCGTAGAGGTTCCACTTGCCGAACGGCCACTGGCCGCCATGGTCGCTGGTGAACACGAAGATGATGTCTTCGCCAAGCTCCTCCGTGGCCAGTTGCATCACCCGCCCGAACTCGCTGTCCAGGCCCGTGATGTCGGAGTAGTACCGCGCGCGGTGCTCGCGCGTCTCGGGCGTGTCCACGAAGTATGGAGGCAGGCTGGCATCCTCCGGCTTGTAGATGTTGTCCTCGGTCCAAGGCACGTGCGGGCGCCTGTCGCCGACCAGAAGGCAGAGCGGGCTGTCTGAGGAGCGCTCCTTGAAATATTCCGCGACATTGTTTGCCAGTCCGACGCGAGGCCTGGAGTAGAAGTCGAAGCCATACTCAGGCTTGGCGTTGCCGTGCGCCACCTTGCCGAACGCTGCGATCTCATAGCCCAGCCCGTGGAGCGATTCGGTGAGGTAGGCCGTGCCGGGATGAGGGTAGGTGTGATTCGCCTCCGCGCCGTTGCGTGCGGGCATCAGGCCTGTCAGCAGGGCCGCGCGGCTCGGGGCACACGCCGGCGACGCGATGAAGGCGTTCTCGAAGGTCATTCCCATGGCCGCCAGCCGCTCGATGTTGGGCGTGCGCACGTCAACAGAGCCGTACACGCTGGTGTCCCTGCCACCGAGATCGTCGGTCAGGAACACGACCAGATTGGGCATCGCGTGGGCGCTCGACCACGCGGTGAGGGCGAGCAGGGCGGGAGCAATTCGCATGGGGTTTGCCTCCCTAAGCGTACCCCAGCGAGTCAGTCAGGACTGCTATCGGAGCCGCTTCGATGGCACCTATGGGAACCGTCTCGAGGGGCAGATGGAAGGCGGACAGGATCTTCGTTGACGGCCGGGGAGTCGGCGCAAGCGCTCAATGGAAACTCTTGCCCGCTGCGCTGAAGTTGCCGGAAGGGACTGCTAGCCGCGTCTGCCGAAACGGCCCCGGCCGAATCGCCTGCGGGAGCCTGGCCCCGCATCCGGGTCAATGACGAGGTCGAACGTCGTGGCGACCTCCCCGATCTTGGAACCCGGCACAGGATCGAAATCCACGAACAGCGAGGAGGGTTCGCCTGAACGCGCTGCCTGCCGGATCACGCGGTCGGTCTCGTTGCCGTCATGGCCGTTGAGGAAGAGTTGCGTGGTCAGGACTCGGCGCCCGCTCAGGTTGACGGCGTAGTGGATGTGCGGGACCCGTCCCGCGCCGATGCTGTAGGGTACGGGCTTGATGGTCCGAAACCGGTATTCCCCGGAGGAGCCGGTTTCGAAGCGCCCGAAACCTTGGAAATTCGAATCGCGACGATCCTTGCCCGGCGCGGCGCTATGGATGTACACGCCGTTCGCGTCCACCTGCCAGATTTCCACCGTCGCGTTCCGCACAGGCTCGCCCGTCGGTGTCATCACCTTCCCCGTCACATGCGCGACTTGGCCCAACGAAGGTGCCGCGGCGTCGTTGATGATCAGCAGGTCGTTGTCGGTGTCCAGCGGCATTTCGTCCGGATAGTACGGGCCTTCCGTCACCGTGGGGGTCAGCGCGAGTTGCTCGGCGAAGAGCCCGGGGACCGTGTAGAACGCCGAGGCAGCTGCCAGCGTCCTAGCGAACGCGCGCCGTGAAGTCGAATACTGGAATCGTTCGTGCATGCTTGCCTCCCGGTTGAAATGGCTGCTCCGTCTCGGCGATGACTGTCGGCTGCCAGCCTGCCGCCTTGCCTGACTAGTAGACGCTACGGGCGCCCGCGCGTTACCGATGGAGCGACGGTCGGAGCGCTGGCTCAGGGCATCGGGAGTGGCAGCGATTCTAAGCCCTTTGCCTCGCTGGATTTCTCCGGCTTGCAAAGTCTGTGTAATGTCGCTCGCAAGCCGCCGCCGGCGGAGGCAATGACCGTCTGCAGGAGTTGCATCAGCGCCGCGACACGATCCGATTCCTCGGCCTCCAGATTCCGCGCTTCGCCTGGGTCGTTCCTGAGGTTGCACAGCTGCCCGTACACTACCGACCGGTCCGACGCAATGGGATTGCGTCTGCCCGCGCCGCAAAAAACCACAGGGCGCGGACCGCTAGGGCGATTCGGTATGTCGGCGAAGGAAATCCAGAAGGATGCCGGTGCTCGCGTCCCCCTCGACCCCTATGTAGGTGTCTAAGGGGGTATGCGCCCGCCCCTTGCCCTCGTGGGACGACGCTTCGATGCCATGTTGCTCGAACTTTGCGGTCAACATGGCGGCCTGCTCGTGCGAGATCGCACGACCGTCTGAGGTGAACAGAAGATACGGCGGCATGCCCTTTCCTACTTCGACGTGGTGCCAAGGCGACACAGGGACCCATCCCTCCGCTGCGCTGCCAAACACGCGGACTTGCGACTCCCCCGCGGTTTCCATCCGCGCTGGCACGTTGAGCATGGCAGAGTCGATCACTACCACGCCGGCGAGGTCGCTCAACGATCCTCCTGCGTCTTCCATGAAAGCCTGATTTGCACCAACCAGGGCAACGAGGTGTCCTCCGGCCGAATGTCCCATCAGCACGATCCGCGTGCCGTCCCCGCCGTACTTCGGTGCGTGCTGCTTGAGCCACACCGCGGCCGAGGCGACGTCCGCCGCCATTTGGGCTAGGCTCGCTTCGGGATGGAACCGGTAGTTCATTGACGCGAACAGATATCCTTTCGGAACCAGATAAGCGGGCTTGAACAAGGCTCTTGTCTTGTCGCCCCGGATCCACCCGCCGCCATGTACGTACAAGACGACGGGTGCGTCGGTCAGCCCATCCCGAAGGTAGATGTCCATGCTTTGTCGCAGCGGATCGGTTCCGGGATTTGTCGCGTAAGGGACATCGGCGATGCGGATGACCCCGCGCTCCTTGCGAAGCTCCTCGGAATCCCGAACTGCCCTCTCGCTCTCGAAGCCGTCTTCTGGGCCATAGGAGCGCAGCGTCGAATTCGGCCAGAATCCAAACGGCTCCAGCCCTCTTGCTCGATGTCTCTCCGCCATGCGCTCGCGGAACCTCTCGACAGCTGGCTCGGGAGCGGTCGGTTGTTTCAGATAGCGACCCAAGAAGCGGAAGCGGTCTCGGGAGCGCTCCGCGACCGTGCTGCCAACGTGGTCCGCCCAGCGAACGAGGCGGTATTCGTGCGGGATGCGATGGCGCCACAGCAGGCGATGCATGAAGTCCGTGCCCTCGACGAATCCGAAGCCGTCTTGCTCACCGACCTCGAAGTAAATGGCCGAGTCTCGAAGTCTTGATGGGTCGCTCTCGACAATCGACGCAGGGTTCTCCCGCTGAAACCGCTGGTGGTCGAACGGGTCCCCAAACAGATTGGCGATCCGCTCCGCAGGTCGGATCTTGTTGCGATCCGGCACCTCGTCCCAAGTCAGGCCGGGCCACGCAGCGGGATGGATCGCTGCTAGGGCTCCGAAGGTCTCTGGATACTTGAAACCGAGTCGCAGGCTGCCCAACCCGCCCATCGAACCCCCGGTCACCATCGTCGTCTCGCGTTCGCGGCTGACGTGATATCGGGCCCGCAGGTGCGGCAGGAACTCGTCCATGAGGAACGATTCCCAACGCTCCTTGCCGTCATAGCTGTCCATGTAGATCGAGCCGGTCGCCACCGACGGAGTCACCACTACCATGCGGGGAATGTCGTCTGACGCCCGCAACTCGGCGATCTCTGGCTCGATCCGCGCGATTTTCTCCCGGTCGCCGCCCGCGCCATGGAGCAGCAGCACGAGGGGAAACCGCTTGCCGTCGGGTGAATAGCCGTCAGGGAGCAGAATCGCGTACTCGACTGCACCTGCGCTCACCAGACTCGTCGGCAGGGATTCGCGGATGATCTGCGTGGCGTGCGCGGCCCCTGCCGCCAGTAAACAGGCAACCAGCCCGGGAATAAGTCGCGCTCTTGTCAGCATGTGGCTCTCCCCTTGAACATTCTGCATGCAGTTGGGACGATCGCTGCAAGACCCCCGGCGGCGGCAGCCATTACTGTAGTTGCCGAGTTGGCCGCCGGCAAGGCTAGCTCATTTTCGACAGTAAATTTCGGGTCGGTACGTAGTTTGAACGGTTTACGGCCGCAAACCCTCCAAATTGCGAATTTTGTAGTGCCACGTTTTTTTCGTATATTGCGCATTTCATCCTTGCAATAAATGTTTCTTTTCT
>JAJEHF010000177.1 GCA_022823865.1 Bryobacterales bacterium | reverse complement strand
GGCGCGAGCATGACCGGCATGCTCGGCGCAGGACCGGCGCCAACTCTGCCAGATCTCTGCCCTCGCTTGCTTCAGCACTTGCTCGTTCGTGGTGCTTTCCCACCGGACTAGATCCTCGAGGATCGAGAACAGGCGCTCCCGTTCAATCCGAGCCGCCATGTCGCGGAGCGCCTGCTGCTCGGACCGTCCGTCTAGCTCGACAGCCGATTGGCTACCTGTTCTTGATTTCTTGCCCCCGGTCGCCTCGTGACTTGGCCGTCGCTTCTTTAGTTCCCGCCTTGCTTGGCGCTTCCTTTGCGGGTCTGAGAGCAGAACGTCCGCATACTCGGATGGGTCGTCGACCATCTGGGCGAAAATGACCGCCCGAGCCGCGGCCAGCGGCCGTCGTGCCCACCAGAGATGCAGCGTTGACGGATGCCCGTGACGGATCGACTTTTCTCGTGCGGCCGCCTTGTTGATCGCGTCGAGTGGCAACGCAACCTCAATCAGCTTCTTTGTCATCGTTAGGTTGCCTCTCGTAGCTGGTCGGTGCAGGCAGATTTCGATCGGATAACTCGCTAAGCGCCGAGAAACACCGACGCGGAATCGCCGCAACCGGGCTCGCTTGCTAGGCAGCAGATGTCTCGAAGATGCGGGATTCTACCACACCGATCCACCAAGAGGAGGGGAGCTTGAATCACGATGGACTCTTCAGAACTGGCGAATAGAGCGCCCACAAGGCTCTTTAAGGACGTCGCGGAGGAGGTGTTTAGCCGCTACGGGCGGCACTGGAAGCCCGGGACTGTCAAGGTCAATCGGGCTTATCTGCGAAATCAGATCATGCCTTGGTTTCGGGATCGCCCCATCGCTGACATCACCCGGTCCGAAGTGCAGGACTGGTTCGCCGGCCTAAACGAGACGCCCGCGGCGGCGGATCGCTCGCTGCCTGTGCTGTCGGTGATTCTCCGTGAAGCGGAAATCTATGGTTATCGAAAGAACGACAGCGGCCCATGTACTGGCTTGCGTCGTTATCGACGCCGAGGACGCGAGAGGTTTCTGAGCGTAGACGAAATCTGTCGGCTGGGCGCGTCGCTGCTCGAGCAGGAGGCCGTCGGACGGCTCCCTGCCGCAGTAGTCCGCCTGTTGCTGCTGACAGGTTGTCGGCAGGGTGAAATCCGAACACTGCTCTGGCAGGACTATCGAGAGGGAAACTTGTTCCTCCGGGACAGTAAGACGGGGCCGCGGACTGTGTGGCTCTCTTCCTCGGCCCGCCAGGTGCTTGACAGATTACCCAGAACTGATTGCTGGGTTTTCCCCGCGGCGAAGGGAGACCGTCCGATGTCAACTGACGCACTGTATGGCTTCTGGAGAAAGCTCCGAGAAGCCGCGGCCATGCCGGATCTTCGGCTACATGACCTGAGGCACAGCTATGCGACCTTCGCATTGCGCCAAGGCGAAACAGTGCTGACCATCGGACGCCTGCTAGGGCACCGCGACCCTACTACCACACTCAAATACCTCCACTTGGCGGACACTGTGGCACGCGATGCCGTTGAAGCTGTCGGAGCTGCACTGGAGCGTTGAGTGGCGGCGGCACCGACATTTCAAGATTTCGTTGATGGTCCGTGGAGAACGGCCTGCTATCGTCGCTGCAGAGAATCGACACGCCGACGAGTAGACAGTGCACTGCGGACGCAACTGCTCCCCACGTTCGGGCGGCGATCGCTCGATGTAATAGGACGGGCGGACGTACATCTTTGGTTCGACAAGTACAGCCAAACTGCACCCGGCGGAGCAAATCGCACTCTCGACGTGTTTCGGCAGATCATGAACCATGCAGTCGAGTGCGGGCACATTGCCGACAACCCTACGTCTGGAGTGACCCGAAATCCAAGACCGCAGCTTACGCGGTTTCTATCCCGCGACGAGATCGACCGCCTTCATGCTGTTCTCGATTCCCACCAAGGCCGGGGGTCGGGGCGGCAGCAGTCCGAGATCCTTCGACTTCTACTCCTGACCGGTTGCAGAAGAGGCGAAATCGTCTGCCTCCGATGGTCCGAAGTTGGCGAGAATGCACTTCACCTCGCGGACAGCAAGACGGGACCAAGAACAGTCTTGTTGAACGCGCAAGCCCAAGCCATATTGAAGCGTCAACCACGGGAAGGGAGCGAATTCGTCTTTCCTTCGCTAAGGGATTCATCGAAGCCCCGTTCGAGCGAGCTTTCTCTTTGGCGCAAGATTCGCAAGCAAGCTCGTATCGAAGACGTACGATTACATGATCTTCGTCACAATTTTGCAAGTCACGCAGTAATGAACGGCGTGCCCGTTCCAGTAGTGTCCCGCCTGCTGGGCCACAGCAATGCTGGAATGACACTTCGTTACGCTCATATGGGGGACTGGGACACGCAGTTGGCAGCCGAAAGGGTTGGCTCGGCCATAGCGGCAGCTCTAGCCGGGTCAGTTCATTTTGCCGCCGACCGCCCGCGCCAGCCACCCAGCGGCGATGAGCATCGTGAGGGGCCACGCAACCTTTTTCCCAACCGTTCGTCTGCATGATATGGTTATCGATGTGAAGGCGACGCTTGAGATCGACGACTCAGTAATGGAGCGTCTACGAGAAGAAGCGCCTCGACGGGACACCACGATCTCCGCTCTGGTTGAGGCTGGGATCCGCTACGTGCTCGCGAATCATGCGCCAGCAAACGACCCAGCAGGAGACCTTCCGCCATTGCCATCGTGGGACAGTGGTGGGCATCTCGTAGATATCGACAACCGTGAAGATCTCTACCGGGTGATGGACGAAAACTAATCGGTGGTCTTCGATACCAATGTACTTGTCCACGCGGCCGACAGGCACTCTGCCTATTGTGAGCAGTGCCGACGTCAGGTTCATCGCGCACGACGCGATTCTGAGCCAGCGTTTCTAACTTGGAGTGTTTGCTACGAGTTCCTGCGCGTCACCTCTCATCCTCAGGTATTTCGTTCACCTTGGAATGCAGAAACCGCGTACAGCTTCATTGCGAGTTTGCTGTCCTCAAGCGGATTCCACATGTTAGTGGCTACGCCGCGACATTCGACCGTGCTAAAGCAGACACTGTCCGAGTTGCCAGACCTCCGTGGCAGCGTAATGCATGACTTACACACGGCTGTCCTGATGCGTGAGAACGGGATTAGCCGGATTTGCACGCGCGACAACGATTTTCGTCGATTCCCGTTCCTGACTGTCCTAGATCCGCTGGGCGAGTCGTGAGGCCGCTAGTGATCACGTCGCACCTAGGCAAGAAACTCATAGAAGTGGCGCTGCCACTCGACGCGATCAACAAGGCAGCGGCACGGGAAAAGTCGATTCGTCACGGCCATCCGTCAACCCTGCACCTCTGGTGGGCGCGACGGCCGCTGGCCGCGGCCCGCGCGGTCATTTTCGCCCAGATGGTCGACGACCCGGCCGGGTATGCGGACGTCCTGCTTTCCGATCCGCAAAGGAAGCGCCAGGCAAGGCGGGAACTAAAGAAGCGACGGCCAAGTCACCAAGCGGCCGGGGGCAAGAAATCAAGAAGAGGCAGCCAATCGGCTGTCGAGCTAGACGGACCGTCCGAGCAGCAGGCGCTCCGCGACATGGCGGCTCAGATTGAGCGGGAGCGCCTGTTCTCGATCCTCGAGGATCTAGTCCGGTGGGAAAGCACCACGAACGAGCAAGTGCTGAAGCAAGCGAGGGCAGAGATCTGGCAGAGTTGGCGCCGGTCCTGCGCCGAGCATGCCGGTCATGCTCGCGCC
>JAJEHF010000077.1 GCA_022823865.1 Bryobacterales bacterium | reverse complement strand
AAGACCGAACCGCAGCTAGGGGACGGGAGGCCCAGAAAGATTCCAAATAACTCAATCTAAAGGTGTTGCAATCGAAGTTGACGTTCTGACGCCTGATTGTGCAAGCCGGAATTAGGGTCTAATTGGAAATGAAAATCGGTGACCAATGGATGCCCTGCCCTTCCACGCGCCGCGCCAACTCAATCGCTTCAGCAGGCATGTAGGCGTGGTTGGCGTCGATGGAGAGCTTTACATCCGAGCCGAGGAAGCGCCTGACCGCCGCCACCAGTTCCGCATCGCGCGCTACGCCGAGGCCAACCTTCATCTTGGCGGCCCGAAACCCTTGATCCAGGCAGTCGCGGGCCTCGCGCTCCCAGCGGCGCTCCAACGGTTCGTCGCCGCCAAAGTAGAAGCCCGTCCAATAGCACTGAATGGACTCCGCCGGCTCGGAGCCCAACAGCCGATAGAGGGGTGTGTTGGCGTCCTGCGCCTTGAGGTCCCAGCACGCGATGTCTAGCGCAGAGATCGCGGCAAGCATCACGCCCTTCTGCCCGTAGTCAAGTGAACGCGCGTAGAGCAGTTCCCAGTTCGATTCGACTGCCCGCGGATCTCTTCCAATCAGCAGAGGGCCGAGGAAATCGCGAACGATAGCGGAGGTCACTGCGGCCGGGCCGTATGCCTCGCCCCAGCCCTCGCGGCCATCCTCCGCCGTAAGCCGCACCAGCATGGCCTCCCGCTGCGCGTAGGAGAACTGAGAGAAACTGAACGGCTGGCTGAGCGGCGCCCGCAGGTGCCAAGCGTCAACGCTGCGGACACGCATGGAATTGCTAGAATACCGCTTCGCCATGAAAGCAATCCGCATCCACAAGACCGGAGGCCCCGAGGTCCTCACATACGAGGACGTTGCCACACCCGAGCCGGGACCCAACGAGGCTGTCGTCAAGATCGAGGCGGCCGGAGTCAACTTCATCGACATCTACTTCCGCACCGGGCTGTACCCTGCAGAGCTTCCGATTACCAACGGTCAGGAGGGCGCAGGCACCGTCAGCGCTGTCGGTGCAGACGTTTCGACCCTGCAGGCGGGAGACCGAGTGGCCTACACGGGCGTGCACGGCTCGTACGCCGAATACGCCACAGTGGCCGCTGACCGGCTGGTGAAGATCCCGGACTCGATCGCGACCAAGACCGCCGCCGCGGCAATGCTCCAAGGCATGACGGCCCACTACCTGACGCGGTCCACGTTTAATCTCGGTCCGGGCCACACCGCCCTCATTCACGCTTGTGCTGGAGGTGTCGGGCTGCTGCTGATCGAGATGGCGAAGAAGTTCGGCGCACGTGTCATCGGCACATGTTCGACCTCGGAGAAGGCAGCCAAGGCCAAGGCGGCAGGAGCGGACGAGGTGATCCTGTACACCGAGCAGGACTTCCAAGAGGAATGCCGGCGCCTGACCGATGGCCAGGGAGTCGACGTGGTCTACGATTCGGTCGGCCAGTCGACGTGGAACGGGAGCCTCGACAGCCTCAAGCCGCGGGGAATGATGGTGACGTTTGGCAATGCCAGCGGGCCAGTGCCGCCGCTCGCGCCGCTGGAGCTCACCAAGCGCGGCTCGCTGTTCCTAACGCGCCCGTCTCTGTTCGCATATATCTCCAACCGCGAAGACCTCATGTGGCGCGCATCGGACATCTTCAACTGGATCGAGGACGGCGACTTAAACATCCATGTCGGTGGCGAGTTCGCGCTCAGCGATGCTGGCGAAGCTCAATCGCAGCTAGCCGGCCGGAAGACGATGGGCAAGCTGCTGCTCATCCCGTAAGCTGAAGCTCTCCGGACGTCTACGCTCATTCTTCGCGCGTCCCAGCGTCCGACTTGCTAAGGGTGAGCATGTGTGTGTGCCGTTCGTTCTATGCTGGCAGCTGCGGTAGCATCTGCGGAGGACCAAGGAGAGCAGCATGCCTCAGGTAAACTTCCACATGTCTAACGAGTTCCTAGCTCGTATCGACCGTGCGGCGGCGATCCGCGGCGTGTCGCGAACCGAATTCGTGCTCCGAGCAAGCGAGGCGGCGGCGGTCGCGACACTTAACGAAAGTCCTGTCGTTTCGCTTGACGATGAAGCATGGGACGACTTCGTCGCCGCGCTCGATGCGCCAGTAGATATGGTCCCCTCCGTAAGGGAGCGTTTCGCGCGCCAGCCACAGTGGGACCGCTAGCACCACCGGGACCGGTCGCCCACTGGCACGCCGTTTCGCGATTCTTGTCGGGCATCCCCGTGTTCGACACCTAGCTGCGGGGCAAGCTGCTGCTCATCCCCCACGGCCCTGCTTGTCCCGCCGAGGGCAGGCGCCAGCCAGGGAACAGCCCGTGGTATCGTGATCGGCTATGAATCGAAGACTTGCACTATTTCCGATGCTGGCTGCGCTCTGCGCGGGGCTGCCTGTAATCGGGCACGCACGACCGAACGTCGTCTTCGCGATCGCTGACGACTGGGGCTGGCCGCATGCCTCGGCCTATGGGGACAAGGGCGTCAAGACCCCTACTTTCGACCGCCTGGCGCGCGATGGCGTGCTCGTGGAAAACGCCTACATCTCGTCTCCGTCATGCACTCCCAGCCGAGGAGCGATCATCACCGGCCAGCAATTCTGGCGCTTGGGGCCCGCAGGCAACCTCTGGAGCGTCTGGCCGTCGACCGAGCCCGAGTATCCCAAGCTGTTGGCCGCCGAGGGATACTTCGTGGGAAGCTACCGCAAAGGCTGGGGGCCAGGCACGTATCCCTACACCGCCGTCAGTCCGGCGGGCGAGATTTACGACAGCGTGGAGGGATTCTTCGAGGCGCGTCCGAAGAACATGCCGTTTTGCTTCTGGTTCGGGGCCAGCGACCCCCACCGTCCCTACACCGCAGGTACGGGAGTAGAGAGCGGCGTCAAGCTTGAAGATGTGCATCTCTTCGAGCACTTCCCCGATGCCGAGGTGGTGCGGAGCGATGTGGCCGACTACTACTTCGAGGTCCAGCGCTTCGACCGCGATGTCGGCGAGCTGGTGGACCTGCTGGAAGAGATGGGCGAGCTCGAGAACACCCTGATCGTGATGACCGGCGATCACGGAATGCCCTTCCCGAGGGCCAAGGGGAATCTGTACGATTCCGGCGCGCGCGTTCCGATGGCGATCATGTGGCCCGGCACCATTCCCCGAGGCCGGACCGTCACCGACTTTGTCTCGACCACCGACATAGCCCCGACGTTCCTCGACGCCGCGGGGCTCGAGACTCCGAAAGAAATGACCGGCCGCTCCTTGCTTTCGATCCTCAAGTCCGACCAATCCGGGCGTGTGTCGGCGGACCGCGATCACATCATCGTCGGGCGCGAGCGTCATGTCGTAGCTCAAGCAGCGCCCGACCTCGGAGGCTACCCGGCTCGTGCGATCCGCACAGACGAATTCCTCTACATCCGCAACTACGAGCCGGACCGCTGGCCGGCTGGAACCCCTGACTACGAGCACGCGCAAGTGCCGAACGCTTGGCTGGCCGACTGCGACAACAGCCCGACGAAGTGGTTCCTATGGCAAAACCGCAACGATCCGGAGCTCAAGCGGTACTACGACCTGTCCTTCGCCAAACGCCCGGCTGAGGAACTCTACGACCTGAAGAAAGACCCCGGACAGGTGGTCAACGTGGCGGATGACCCGCAGTACCTTACGACCCGCAAGCAATTGGCGGTGCGCCTGGCGCAGGCGCTGATCAGAATGGAAGATCCGAGACTCGATGGCCGCGGGTCGCTCTTTGACTCGCAACCCTACCTGGGCGGCTCGCCAGGGTTTCTGCGGCAGTGATACGCCGTCTCGTCGCGACGCAAGGCTAGGGCCGACCCCTAGCGAGCACACATCCGCCTGCCTACCGCGCAAGGCCGCGATGTGGCCCGCTGAGCCTTGAGTCCGGGCGCACCTCTCTCGGCATGACTGCCCTAACCCTGGATACGGTGGCCGTCTTGGTGTCCAGACCATCTTGCAGTATCATTCTCTGTCTATGCCGTCCGATTCCTCGTCCAACCACCCACGGATTCAGGCTAATCCAGGATCGAGCCTGCGCCTGCCGTACAAAGAGCGCGCCACTTGGGTCTTGGCGGTCTGGAGTGCGTGCCTTGTCTACGCGATCATTCGCTACAACGTCTTCAAGGGGGTTGAGTGGACACATTTGCCCCTTTACATCGTCAATAAGTCGGCCGCGTTTGGCGGAGTCGTTTTCATCGCGCTGGCCTACATAGTCGGCAAGGCCTTCGGGGGCCCGGCCGGTTCTGAACCGGTGCGGGCCAAGGCTAAGTTTTTCGGCTTGACGGGCTTCGGGATGATCTCGATGCACATTCTGATGTCAATGGTCTTGCTGTCGCCCGCAAACTATGAAAAGTTCTTCGCAGCGTCCGGCAAGCTCAATCTGACAGGCGAAGTCACCTTTCTTTGCGGAGTCCTCGCCTACGGCTGCCTACTGTTCCCGGCGATCACCACCCTGCCCTACATGTATGACGCGTTCGGCATGGAGCGCTGGCTGCGGGCGCAGCACCTGGGCTACGCCACTCTGGCACTGGCCTGCGGTCACACATTCGCGATGGGATACAAGGGGTGGTTTGACCTGTCGACCTGGCCAGGGTCGATGCCGCCGATTACCATGCTGGGCTTCTTAGCGGCGCTCTCGGCGCTGGTCGTCAAGTCCGTGCGAGTGATAGCCCGGCGCTAGCCACTGGCGAGCGTGCACCGCCGGGGCAGCCTTGCGAGACTGCCGCAAGCTTAGGGGGCTCAGCTCGCAAGACGTATTCGTGGTTCAGTTAAGGCGGCCACGAGGTGGCCCGCAGTGAGGCTAAATCGCGAGCGCTCTAGGCGAGTTGCAGGCCCGCAACGTCGGCGAAGTGCCGAAAGTCCCTGTCCCGAGTAATCAGGGGCGTGTCGTGATCCAGACAGGACTGCGTGATCAGGCTGTCAGCCAGCCTCGCCCGCAGGCGCTTGGACAGAATTCGCGCCCTCGTCTCGGCGGCACGCTCCCAGAAGCCGGATTGAATCTCGAGCATGGGAATCACTAGGACGAGATCTTTGAAATCGGGATCTAGCCCAGGGTCGCTAAGCACTTCCGTAAGTACCACAGGGGGCAGCACCAGCTCAGCCGAATCCAGTGCCCTGTCAAAACGCTCCACGTCGTGGCCGTCGTCACCATGGAAAAAGGCGATCACTGTGCTCGAGTCAGCGGCGATCATCCGCGGTCCTCTCGAAGCCGGTCCAGATCGATCGAGAATTCCACCTTTCCGCGGAGTTCTCTAAGCCTTTGGTACGCAGTCCGGGTTGCCACCATGCGCAACCCCTCGCGCACGGTTGCCGTGACGCCTTGGCCCGTGGCCTCTTGAGCCTTCGCCAAGAGGTCGGCTGGCACATGAATGGTGATCTTCTGTCGCACTTCCATTGCTGCCTTAGCACCATAGCACATGCTGTAAGTCAATCTGGAATGTTGAACCATATTATATTGCCAGCACAATATGCCAGCTTAGTGGCTGGCACCCTGGCCGATGCACGTCGCCGCCCGGACAGTGATACGGCTTCTGGCCGCCGGCCTCGCGGTCGAACGCCAACTCAGAGGGTCTGAACCAGACTCGCAATCAACGCCGCCCGGTCGGCGATGCGGTCTACCAAGATGCTCTCGTGAAGTGCGTGGGCCCCTTCCCCCACGGCTCCGATCCCATCGAGCGTCGGTATGCCCATCGCGGCGGTCGTGTTGCCATCGGAGCCGCCGCCAACCGATGCTTCGCCCAGGCCGACGCCCAGCTGAGAGGAAATCGCCTTGGCGCACTCGTACAGCCGCACGACATCCGCCGTGCGCTCCAGCGGCAGCTTCCTGACACCGCCCGAGACATTGACGGTGCAGCGCTGATCTACGGGGACGAGCGATGCGAACCGCTCTTCGATGCGCGCACCCTGCTCGCGCGTGGAAAACCGCACGTCGAATTCCGCCCAAGCGTGTTCGGCCACCACGTTCGATGCCGATCCCCCGCGCGCCAGGCCCGGGTTGACTGTCACGCCCCGCTCGAGGTCTGTCCATGACGACGCTACCTGGATCTGCCGCGTGAGCTCTAGAATCGCGTTGGCCCCAGCGGCGAAGTCTAGCCCGGCGTGAGTGGCCACGCCCTCGACCGTTACCTCGAACGTTGCCCCGCCCTTGCGCGACGTCTTCAGGTTGCCTTCCAGGCCGGCACTCGGCTCGGCCACGAGCACGGCTGCGCTTTGTGCAGCCTCCTTGCGTGTTTGCGCGGTGGACGACGGGCTTCCAATCTCTTCGTCGGAGTTCAGCTGCACCACGAAGCGCCGACGGGCCTGCAGGCCAAGCTCGCGGAGTGCGCGCGCCGCGAAGATCAGGTACGCCACGCCCGCTTTCATGTCGAATACCCCCGGGCCCCACAGACGCCCGTCCGCCTGCTTCCAAGGCATGCGCTGCAGTGTCCCGAGGTTCCAGACCGTGTCGATATGTCCCAGGCCGAGCACTTGGCCGTCTGCTTGGGTGGGAATGTCGAACTCGATCCGCAGGTGGTCTCCGTGCTCGGATTGTTCCAAGCGCGTGACCCTCGCGATGTCCTCGACCGCATCCGCCACGGCAGCGCCCATACGGTCGACCGCCGCCTTGTCGGAGGTCGGGGATTCGATCTCGACGAAGGTTCGCACCAAGGCGATGATGTCCCCCTCGCACTCGCGCATGTAGCTGAGGATCCTTCGGCTATCCACTGTTTGCTCCGCCTTCCGGAGAGGCTATTCCACAATGGCGACGGCTCGGCCCGGCTCCAAGCGCAGCCCGCTGAGCCCCACCCTGACTTCGGCCTCTTCGCCCGTCAAGTAGGGCCGAAACTCCGGCGGCGCGTACGCCTCTATGAACCATTCCATGACCGACTCTGGTATTTCAACGCCCTCAACCTGGACCGAGACTATCTCCAGAGCCCCCTGCCCGTCCTCGATCGCTAAATCTCCGTCCACCAGAATCGAGCGCTCCCCCTTCAGCAGCAGCCGCATCAAGACAGGAAGGTTCTCGATCGCCTTGCCGGCCGCTTCTAGGTCGATCCGTGCTCCGAGGACCGCTCCCCCTTGGCGCAGCGACACTTCGACGTTCTCGACACCGGCTGGCAGCGCCACCGCTCCATGGATCTTGAGAAATGCGTTCAGCTCGTCCTCCGAGATTTCCACCGATGTACCGCTGGGCAGGGACCGCTCTGCGATCTGTTGGAACTTCCGCGCGGCCGACAGCGAAGCCGCCTCGTCAACTGCCGCTGTCGCCACCTGCAGCGCCAGGCAGAGCAAGAGAGCAACTACGCGCACGGCTCTCAATCCCCCGACCCGGCTGCCGCGCCCGCTCTGGAAGTCGCTTCCGACGCTTCCGATTCGACCAACATCCGCAAGAGTTGCGCGGCCGCCTCCCGCTCGGCGGCCTGCTTTCTGGGACCAGCGCCTGTCCCCACGAGTTCGCCGCTACGAGCCTCAACGAAGAACGTCGGTCGATTGTCCGACCCTTCGGTGCGAACTACGGCATACCGCGGCAGTTCCCGCTGGCGTGCCTGCAGCCACTCCTGCAGTGCCGACTTGTGGTTGCCCTCGTCGGGCGACCGGTTCAAGGTGTCCGACGATTCGTCGGAGAGCATGCACTGCGCGACCACCCGCTTCGCCGCGGCGACGCCGCCATCGAGGTACACCGCACCCAGCACGGCCTCGAACGCGTTCGCCAACAGCCGCTGCTCGGTCCGATCGCCGACGAGAGAGTGACCCCCTCCGACTTGCAGGTACTTGGCCAGATCCAGCCTGTCGGCAACGGCGGCCAAGCTCTCGTTGCTCACGTGCAGCGCCTTCAGCTTGGTCAATTCGCCCGAACCGGCATCTGGGAAACGCTCAAGCAGGACCTCGCTCAGGCACAGGTCTAGCACCGTGTCGCCGAGAAATTCCAGCCTTTCGTTCGAGCCGTCCGCGCCAAGAGCGGCCGAGCGATGCGTTAACGCTAGGCGAAGCCGGCCAAGCTCGTGAAAGCAATGGCCCAGCCGGTCAGCGAGGCACCGCAGCTCTGATTCGCCGGGCACCATCGCCCAAACTCAACCGCTTAGAGACCCTGCTTGAGCTCTGCGCAGAGATCGTTTCCGCCGCCGCCTTGGTACCCCCCAGCATCGGAGCATCGTTGAGCCTCGGCGGCCGCCTCCTCGTTCTTGCCCTGCTTGGACAGAGCCAAGGCCAGATTGTACATAGTGAACGGCAGAGGCTGTGCCGAGAGTTCCAGCGACTGGCGGAATGAGGCTTCGGAAGCGGCGAAGTCTTCCCGCTTCAATGCAACGCTACCCAAGGCTTCGTGGCACTGCGACATGAATTCCTTGCGAGTGGCCAACCACTCGTCATCCGACATGTTGGGGTCCATTTTGGCTAGCGTGGGAATCAGCCCCATCGCCCTCTTGGCATAGTCCTCGGCCTTGGCGAGCTTCTCTTCCTTGTCCAGATCGAATTCCCGAGTGCGCGTTGGGATCGCACCTGCGAGCGAGATCAGGGTGCCCGCCATGACACCCGGCGCGGGATTGTTTTCCAGCACCATGTCGCCATACAGCAGCATGTTTTCGAAGTCGTTCATCTGCTGGTAGGACAGCATCGTCATGTATGCGGCCAGCCCGATCGCTTCGCTGTCCGGGTAGCTCGACATGAACGCGACACCAGCGGCGGCGCGATCCTCCACGGTGGCGGCGTTCTGGACGGCGATGAAGGCGTCGATCTCCTCTTGGGACTTCCAATTCAGCTGCTGGGCCAGCAGGCCTGACACGCACAGACACGCAGCCAGAGCCATCGTCAAGAATCGTTTCATGAGACACATCCTCCCAGCGGCCCCAAGGCTCGCCCAGCACCGCTAGCTTCCAGTGTACCGCCACCGACCTTCGTTCTGAAGGCCGCCGCCGGGAAGCGACCCGCACCGCGCGGCAACAGAGGCAGTGCCTGCGCAGGTGCGGCCGGTCTGGGCGATATAATGATGTCGCTGCGTCCAGTCGCGGCACCCCTCCCCGGCGTTTGGATCCGACCAGCGGTGCCACAGGAATACCTCGAAATTCGCGGCGCACGGGTTCACAACCTCAAGAACATCAGCCTGCGGCTGCCCCACAACCAGCTCATCGTCGTAACGGGAGTTTCGGGCTCGGGCAAGTCCTCGCTGGTGTTTGACATCGTCTACGCCGAGGGTCGGCGACGCTATGTCGAATCGCTCTCCTCGTACGCCCGGCAGTTCCTCGAGCGCATGGAACGGCCCGATGCCGACGAAGTGCTCGGCATCGCCCCGACTGTCGCGATCCGCCAGAAAAACACGACCCGAAACCCCCGCTCGACCGTGGCGACGACCACGGAAATAGCTGACTTCCTGCGATTGCTGTATGCGCGCGCAGGCCGGACATACTGCACGAAGTGCGGGGACAGGGTCTCTCGGGATGGCGTGGATTCAGTTACCCAAAACGTGCTATCGCTGGAGGCGGGCAGCCGCTGGTACGCACTGTTTCCGATCGCGTTGGACGAGACGAATGAGGATATCGACAGCGAGGGCGCAGAGTCCGAGTCGCCCCTCGCAGGACGGCTCGCGCAGCTGCGCGGGCGCGGATTCAATCGCTTGTTCCAAGGCGGCCAAATCTTCGAATTCTCCAGCCCGGAGTCCCTCTTGGATGTCAATTTCGAAGCACCGGTGTACGTCCTGGTCGACAGGCTTGCGGTCACGCCCGACATTGGCGAGCGCGTCGCGGACGCTGTCGAGATCGCCTACCGCGAGTGCGGAGAAGTCCGTTTCGAGCGGGCCGGACAGCCCGATTGCCACCTCCGGTTCAGCAGTGCCTTCGAGTGCCGCCGCTGTGGCTTGGAATACCAGCAGCTCCGGCCGCAGATGTTCAGCCTGCACTCGCCCGAAGGGCGCTGCCCCTCGTGCCAGGGTAGCGGGCTTGCCGAAGGCTATTCCATGGAGCTGGTCCTGGACGCGCCCGAGCGGAGCTTGACGCAAGGTCCGTTTCGGTTCGGCAGGAAGATGCTGGCGCCGTACCTAAAGCGTCTGGTCAGGGCGGCGGTCAAGGCGAACATACCGATCGACGTCCCATACCGAAACCTGACACCCGATGAACGCAAGTTTCTAGAACACGGCGGCCCGGGATTCGGCGGGCTGCACGGACTCCTTGGGGATTTGGCGCGGAAACGCTACAAGCCTCATGTGGCCGCGGCGCTAGCGAGCTGGCGAGCGCAAGTGCAGTGCGATACCTGCGAGGGCCGGCGATTCGGGCCGACGGTGTTGAACGTGCAGGTCGGCGGCATGGCGATCGACCAACTCTTGAAACTGTCACTCGAGGATGCGCTCGCGTTCATTCAGAACTTGGAACTGGACCCGGCCGAAACCAAGGTGGCCGACCGGTTGCTGACCGAGATCCTGAACCGGCTCCGCTTTCTCACGGATGTCGGCCTGGGCTACCTGTCGCTGGATCGGAAGTCCAACTCGCTGTCGGGCGGAGAGGCCCAGAGGATCCAGCTGGCAAGCTCGCTGGGATCGCGCTTGGTCGGTGTCTGCTATGTGCTGGACGAGCCCTCGATCGGACTGCACAGCCGAGATACAGCCCGGCTCATCCGGGTCATGCAGGAATTGCGCGACCTGGGCAACACGATTTTCGTGGTCGAACACGATCGCGAGGTCATGCGCAGCGCAGATCGCTTGGTCGATCTCGGACCAGTCGGCGGCGAGCACGGCGGCCGCCTGCTGTTTAACGGTTCCTACAAATCGATCTTGGCCGCCAACAACGGCTCTATCACTGCTCGCTACCTCAGCGGCCGCGCCCAGATACCGGTCCCCAAGCGGCGCAGGCCGCGCGCCGGCAGGTCTGCCGTCAGGTTTCTCGGCGCCCAAGAGCACAATCTCAAGACCATCGATGTCGAGATCCCGCTGGGGATGATGACTGTGGTGACCGGGGTCTCCGGTTCCGGCAAGTCGACACTGCTGCACAAGGTGGTTTACGACCACCTGAACTGGCATTGCAACCAAGTCAACAGAACGTGGTCTCCCGCCCAATCGAACATCGAAGGCGCGAAGGTCCGAAGAATCGACGGTGCCAAGCGAATCGAGCAAGTGGTGTTGGTCGACCAGTCAGCGAACGACCGCGGGAACCGTTCGGTGCCCGCCACTTACATGGGGGTCTTCGACGACATCAGGAACCTGTTCGCTCGGACATCGATGGCCATCAATCGAGGCTACACGCCGAGCTACTTCTCGTTCAACGTGGACGGGGCCTCCCACTACTACCAGAGCGTGGTCGGCCGCTGCCCGACTTGCCGCGGAACCGGCCTGCAGACGATTGACATGCAGTTCCTCGCCGATGTCGAACTGACCTGCGAGGAGTGCCAAGGACGTCGCTTCCAGGCCCAGATTCTCGAGGTCGAATTCCGCGGCAAGAGCATCTGGGACGTGCTGCAAATGACGGTTGACGAGGCGCTGCAGTTCTTTTCCGAGACGCGGTCGATCTCCAACAGGCTGCAAGTGCTGTCGGACGTGGGCTTGGGCTACATCCGCCTGGGCCAGCCCGCCGGGCAGCTTTCCGGCGGCGAGGCGCAGCGCATGAAGCTGGCCATGTACCTCGCCGACCGGCGCTACAAGAACACGCTGTACTTGTTCGACGAGCCCACCACAGGGTTACACTTCGAAGACATCAAGAACCTGCTGGCGGCATTTGACCGCCTGATCGAGAACGGAGCGAGCGTGATGGTCGTGGAGCACAATCTGGATGTGATCAAGTGCGCCGATTGGATCATCGACCTCGGCCCGGAGGGCGGAGAGGCTGGCGGAGAGATCGTTGCGTGCGGTCCGCCTGAGACCATCGCCCAGTGCGAGCGCTCCCACACGGGACGGTTCTTGCGGGCTGCGCTGGCATGAGGTGGCTGGCGCTGGCGGCGCTGGCCGCTCCACTCGCAGCGCAGGACTGGGCGTTCCCGCACGGCACGCATCTGGCCATGGGCCTTGATTGCGGCACCTGCCACAGTGCGGCGAAGGACAGTTCAGAGGCCAGCGATGGCCTGCTGCCCGACGGCGCGCTTTGCCAAGCCTGCCACAACGGGCAGACGGCACCCGCCATCGATATCGCTCCGCTGACCGGGCGCGCTGACGTGGTCCGCAGCTTCCGCTTCGACCACTCGTTCCATCTCGGCTTGGGCGAGATCGCTCCGCTGATCGCGGCCGCGATTGACAGTGGGAACTACTTCGGCAAGCCTGGCGATGCGAGGCGCTTTCTCGGCAGTGCCAACGAGTGCAGCGCCTGCCACCGAGGCCTGGAGGAAAGCACCCGAGTCGTACCCGGAGCACATATGCCACAGATGGCCGACTGCATCGTGTGCCACACCAAGATCGACAACCCGTTCAGCTGTCCGGAGTGTCACGTCGAAGGGGCGGACCTGCGGCCCGCCGACCACACGCGGGAGTTCATCGACACCCACTCGACCGGCAAGGCAGGGCTGGACAAGGTCTCGTGCCAGCCGTGCCACGGACGTGAGTTCGGCTGTATGGGCTGCCACTGAACCAATGACTTGCGGCCGGCGCTCCGCGAGGAGCGCCGGCCGCGCAGTGTCCGACGAACCGGGTTCGAGTGCCTAGACCTTGTCGGGCGCGGGCACCTCGAAGCCCTTGCGATACGACTTGGACAGCATCGCGTTGGCCTGCTCGTCGTTCTTGAAGCGCATGGCGGAGCGGTCGAACTCCAGCTTCGCGTCGCGCTGGAACGCGATATTGCCCAAGTGCGCCAGAGCCGCCGAGTGGTGCGCGGACTCGACCGGGCCGTGCTGGTCTTGGGTCTTGCGGCTGCGCACCGCCTTGATGAAGTTTTCGTAGTGCTTGGTCGGGGACTCGCCGCTCTCGACGAGTTCCGGCCTCCGGCCTCGGTACAGCTCCCACTTGGTATAGCCGGAGATGACCATGTAGCCCTCCGAACCGTAGAAGAGGTTGCCGTTGGCCGACTGCGTCTCGTGGTTGGAGTGCCAGAACCGGACGGCCACCTCGGCCATCTTGCGCTCCTGCTTGAATTGCAGCAGCGTGGTCAGCATCTCGGGCGTCTCGCGGTGGTCGTCCCAGATGTAGCGGCCGCCGGAAGACATCACCTCGTCGGGCAGCGTCACGTCCAGGCCCCACTGCAGCATGTCCAGCTCGTGAATGCCCTGGTTGCCGATCTCGCCGTTGCCGAAGTCCCAAGTCCAGTGCCAGTTGTAGTGCACGTGGCGCTTGGAATAGGGGCGCCACTTGCCAGGCCCGACCCACAAGTCGTAATCCAAGGTGGACGGGGGCTTCTCGTCAGGCTGGGCTTCCAGCGGCGGGCGCCACTTGAAGATTGTCGCCCGTCCCATGTAGACATCGCCGATGGCTCCGTCGCGCATCTTCTGGACGGCCTCGCGCACAGCCTCGGAACTGCGCAACTGGACGCCGTGCTGGACGATCCGGTTGTATTTCTTGGCGGCCGCGATGAGGCTCAGGCCCTCGTTGAAGGAATGCGTGGCGGGCTTCTCCACGTAGACGTCCTTGCCAGCTTGGCAGGCCCAGATCGCCGCCAGCGTGTGCCAGTGGTTGGGCGTCGCGATGGTGATGACGTCGATGTCCTTGTCTTCGATGACCTTGCGCAGGTCTTGCACGACATTGGGGCGATGGCCGTGCTTTTTCTCGAATTCGCCGGCGCGCTTGCGCGCGATCTCGAGATCGGGATCGACAAAGGTCGTGACGTCGACGTTGTTAATCGGCTGCAGCCCGTACATGTGGCTCTGGCCGCGGCCATTGACGCCCAATACCGCCGCGCGGATCCGGTCGTTGGCCCCGATTACGCCGCTGCCGGCGGCGAACGCGGCAGCGGGCGCTGCGGCCGCTGCGGCCTTAACGAAGGTTCTTCGTTGAAGTTTGGTGCTTGGCTTCATGGCGTATATGCTCCGCAAATCATCCTACCGCATCGAGCGGTGCGCGGCAATCCGTTTCAGACCATTCCGCCCTGTCCGGGCGGCCCGGCGCGAGCTCCCTGCGGGGGAGCACGGGCCCCTAGGCTCTGGTCGCGAACAACGTGGCCTGAGACGCCGGCAGCACCCGCACTTGCGCCTCCAGAGAGCTGAACCGCAGCAACCGGCCCAGATCTCTGAAGCGGTCCAAGGCAGGGCCCTCTAGATCGGCCGCGAACACGTCGGCGCGGTCGGAGTACGAGTACCGCTCGCAGCGGGGCGATTGCTCGGCGAGCAGCGCGAGCGCAGGGTCCCAAAAGCTCCGCCGCCGCAGGAAGCGGCTTTGTCGGCCAACTTCGCGGGTGATCTCAAAGACCCCGCGCATGCCGCGCAGAAGCATCCTGTCACATCGCTCAATGTCAAACTCGCGTTCGGGGTCGTGATCGGGGAAACGGCCGAGAAGCGCGGCCATCTGGTCTGAAGCCAGCGAGAACGGGCTCCAGCGAAAGCGCGAATCGCCGCTGACCAGAGATCCCCGCAAGAAAATCCTCGCGATGCGCTCGGAATCCTTGCCGCAGACTCCCAAGACCTTCGACGTAAGCTCCTCGAGCGGCAAGTCGACCCTTGCCACCGCCGCCATATTCACGTAGCCGGCCGATTCTGAACTCACCTTGCAAGTGATGGTTTCCGGCAGCACCAAGCAGCCATGATAGTTGCCCGCGAACCCACGCGCAGGCCACAGCAAAGTCACTTACGCGGCACGGCAGCGCCGCGCACTCGCGGGGGTTGGCGTCAGCCTAGTCACTCGATGAAGGCATGCCTTCGCAGCGTCTCGCTCAACTCAGGCTCCTCCCAGAACACGAGCCGTTCCAAGACCGATCCATCTTCAAGCGCTGCGCCGTAAGGAACGTCTTCGAACACGAACGTCTCCCGCAAGCGCTCCACGTCGGGCGACAGCTTCACGCCGCTCAACCCGGCGTCCTGCAAGAAGCCCGGTCCCCAGTCCGGATCCTGGGTGGGGATGCCAATGAAATCCACTAGCCACTCGTACTTGGCCATGGTCTGCCCGGCATGCAGGCAGTGCAGGCACGAGGGGTTGAAGAAGAACAGGAACACCTTGCCTTCCCGCACGTCGTACTCGCCGCCATCCGCGCTAATCGGCTCAATGCCCGCTAGCTCGGGCGGCGGCTGCAAGCGGTCCACGCCGAGCATGCCCGCCGCGAATGCCGCCACGGCCAACACAGCGAACCCGGCGCGACGCGCATCTCCGGATGGCCGCGAGAAGCGCACTGCCAGGAGTGCGACGGCTGCCATGGCTGCGTCGCTCCAGAAGAACGCCGGGCCCACGGCCCGCTCGAGCCACGGGAAGCAGGAGCAATCCTCGCCCTGCAAGGTCTGGTAGTTCACCGCCATGTAGGCCATGAACCCTGCCAGCAAGGCCACCGACAGCCAGCCGCCCCAGCGTCGCCACGCCGGGCGCAACAGCAAGACGCCCGCTACGACTTCGGCCACGCCCACGGCCAGCGTGCCGACAAGGCTCAACTGCACCGGCACGAGCAGCTGCGTCAGCTTGAGCTGCCAGCCCGAGATGTCGGTGAGCTTCCACAGGCCTGCGCTAAACCACAGCGCAGCCATCACGATCGCAGCGGCCCAGCCCAGCCAATCAGCCCATTTCGTTCGCGCAGCAATCGCAGTCGACATGTGTTTCGAGCGCCGGATCTGGAGGCCAGCGCAAGGCCTCTCTTCGAGTATATGGTCGCCGCCCCGCCGACACGGGCCCGCGGCATGGTTCTGCGACAATCGTGATGCGATGCAGAAGTCGGATGGCATGAACTACGCGCCGCAGGGTAAGGCCCGGCCGGTGGTCGAGCCCGGCACCTTCGCCGTCGGGGCGGTAGCGCTCGATCATGGGCACATTTTCGGGATGTGCAACGGTCTCACGGAAGCCGGCGCGGACCTGAAGTGGGTGTACGACCCAGATCCGGCGCGAGTCGATCAGTTCCTGCAATCGTTCCCGCAGGCCAAGGCCGCCCGCAGCGCGGACGAGGTGCTGCAGGACAAGGACGTGCGCCTGGTCGCGTCGGCCGCGGTTCCGAACCTGCGCTGCCAGCTTGGCTGCGAGGTCATGCGGCACGGCAAGGACTACTTCACCGACAAGGCACCCATGACCACGCTGGAGCAGCTCGCCCAAGCGAAGAGCCAAGCCGCGGCCACGGGCAGAAAGTACGCGGTCTACTACAGCGAGCGTCTCCACACCGAGTGCTCGATTTACGCCGGAAACCTGATCGATAGCGGCGCTATCGGACGCGTCCTACAGGTCATCGGCATGGGCCCGCACAGACTCAACGCCCCGTCACGGCCGGATTGGTTCTTCGACTTCGAGCAGTACGGCGGGATCCTGTGCGACATCGGCAGCCACCAGATCGAGCAGTTCCTCCACTTCAGCGGGGCCCGCGACGCCACGGTGACTTCCAGCCGCGTTGCCAACTACAACAATCCCGACCACCCCGAACTGGAAGACTTCGGAGACGCGGCTCTCGTGGCAGACAACGGCGCGACGAACTACTTTCGCGTCGACTGGTTCACACCAGACGGTCTCGGCGCCTGGGGCGACGGCAGGACCTTTATCCTCGGCACGCAGGGCTACATCGAACTACGCAAGTACCTTGATGTCGGCCGCGATTCGGAGTCGGACCAGCTCTATTTGGTCGATGGGAACGGCGAGCAGCATATCCGCACGCACGACACTGTTGGCTTCCCGTACTTCGGCCAGCTAATCCTAGACAGCCTCGAACGCACCGAACACGCGATGACGCAGGAGCACACCTTCAAAGCGGCGGAGCTTTGCCTGATCGCCCAGCGGGACGCCCAGCGCGTGGCCTAGCGCCCAGTGGTGTTCGTCACGGCGGTCGGCCTGCTGGCAGCCGCTTCCTGCGCGTACTACATAGCCGCTGTCTTAGTCCTGTGGCGACACAGCCGCGACCGGCCGAGTGCCCAGGCAGAACCCGGATCCCAACCGGGGATCACGGTCCTAAAGCCAGCGGGTGGCGCCGGAGCAGAATTCGTCGACCTGCTCAGTTCGCACGCCGCTCAGGACTACCCCGACTTCGAGATTCTGGTCGGGGCTGGCGGCCATGACAGCCCGGCTCGCACAGCGGTCGGCCAAGTGCAAGCCGAATTCCCCCACGCACAGATCCAGCTCGTCGACTGCCCGGCGCCCGCAGCAGGATGCAACGGAAAAGTCGAAGCCCTGCGGGAATTGGCGCGGCACGCGTCCAAGCCGGTCTGGGTGCTGAGCGACGCTGATATCGAAGTACCCGCCGGATACCTCGCGAGCCTGAGCGCAGAACTACAGGCGCCGAACACTGGCATGGTGACGTGCCTGTACCGCGCCGAGCCTGACGCTTCCCTGCTCACTCGCCTGGAGGCCTGCCGCATCAACACCGAATTCCCCGCCCAAGTGCTCTTGGCGAAGAGCCTGCAAGGGCTCCGTTTCGGCCTTGGCTCGTCCATGGCGCTACGCGCCGAGACGCTGGCCAGCGTGGGCGGATTCCCGGCGCTGCGAAACGTGATCGGGGACGACTACCACCTAGGGGCCAGAATCGCGGCCGAGGGCCTGTCCGTGAGGCTTTCGGCCACGCCCGTGAGCACCCGCCTGTCTCGCGGCACGACCTGGCGGCAATCTTGGAGACGCCAGCTGCGCTGGTCGAGAACCATCCGCAAGCAGCGCCCGCTGGGCCACTTCTCCCTCGCACTCACCTTCGCGGTTCCATGGTCGGTGCTGGCGCTGCTTACGGAAGCGGGCACGCTATGGCCGCTGGCAGCCGCCGCGGTCAGCCTGAGGCTCCTAGCCGGCAGGTCAGCCGCGCGATTGGTCCGTGCCGAGGGCAGCGCGCGTTCGCTATGGCTTGTCCCCGCGGCCGACTTGTGTGCAGCCGCAGTCTGGCTCGGCAGCCTGTTCGGCAACGACGTCTGGTGGGCGGGAAGACGCCTGCGGCTCGGCCCAGATGGACGAATCGTCAGCTGATCCCGCTGTTGAATTTCAGATAGATTCGTGCGGACTTTTTCAGATTATTTCCTGCTGTAGTGGAGAAATTTTTCAAGTAGATTCGCTACTGCAGGAGGGAGTTAAGGGCAATCAGCGGCGGTGCGGTCGGGGAAGGGAGTCGACGG
>JAJEHF010000010.1 GCA_022823865.1 Bryobacterales bacterium | reverse complement strand
ATCGCTGTCGTTTCTTCAGCATTGAAGGCAACGCGACGGAGTGGTTTTTCCGGCTCATGGTACCTGACGCGCACCGCCGCAGTCTTTGTAGACGACGCCTTGAGCTGCGACCCGCTTGATGATCCGACATGCGAATGATCGTCATCTTCCTTCTGGCGAGCATGCCGCTCGCAGCGAAGCCGACCATCCTGTCGCTCGGATGGAACGAATTCCGGGCCATGACGGTGGACGGCATGTTTCGCCAGAAGGTTGTTATCCGAACGGGCCCGGACGGAATTGGCCGTGCACGCGGACGCTTGGAGAACATCACGGTTACGGGAATCGTTCTCCGGAAGAGCGGGCGGCAAGCAATGATCGCTCGAGATGCCGTGCATTCGGTACGGCTGATTCCCCGGCGCGGAAACCCATGGAAGTGGCGCACGATAGCGACCATCGCGCTGGTCCCGCTTTGGTTCGTCGGACTGGAAGTCGGCCTCATGATTCCGGGCGGCATCCCGGAAGGGCGCGTGTGGACGAACGAGCATCTGCCGCAAGGGCTCGTCGGGGCATTCGCACTCCCGGCCGGCATCTACTGGCTCGCCAGAAGGGCCGATCTCGGCAACGGAGCGATCATCGTGAGATTAGAGAAAGGAAAGGAGAAACAACCATGAATAAAGCAACTGGGACGGCTGGGACGGGCAGAGATACCGTCCTAGCGTCGGCTGTGCGCGGACCTGTTGCGGGTTCGGTTCCGGACAGTCGTGTGTAGTATCTGCTGGGAAGCACGCCGCGCTGGCACCACGGACGAGCTGTCGGCTTGCTCATGCCCGCTTTCGCTACGGTTGTCGCCATTTCGTCGGCCACCTGTTTGCTCTTGCCGAAGAGGTGGAGCACCAATACTCATAGGATGGCCGCACCCGGAGCCACTCTCCGGGTTCAGGCGGGCGGTCGCCACCAGCTCTCAATCTAGGATGCGGATCTGTCGAGCCTACGGTAGGCCGCACGTAACAGCGGCTCCGCCTTTCGGATCTGTTCCCTGTCACGGATGACGATCTCTCGGTACGGTCCGCCAGACCAGGGGTGGGTGAAGCCGCCCTCTAGCGGAATGTCGCGCACGAGATCCTCGTGGATGAGTACCCTGAGCCCGCTCCACACACGCAGATAGACGTGGGCAATGACCTGCATGCGATTGCCAGCGGCGGCCATACACTTGAATGAGACCCCAGTCGCGACGGGGTCCGTTCGCACCTCGCCCAACTGGTCCACCAATGTCTTGAGTTCGCGGAACAGGGTCCGAGTTTCTTCACTGGCCTTAACCCAATCCGGGCAGACGGAGTAGGCAGTATCTTCACCAGTGCGGGGTGCGGAGGATCTCGCCAGGCGCGGCGCTTCCAAGTCTCGCTCTTCGCCAGTGTTGCGGCGAGGAGGTCCGCCTGGCTCCTGTGCCGGATCGATCGTTTCGCCGCCGAAAACCCACTCCACGGCCACATAGGCGTCGGCGTAGCGTCGGCAGCGCAGCAGTTCGATGCGCCGCCCGCTGTTCTGCGCGGCGATCTGGTCCTGACGTGGAAACTCGCTGACGACGCACAGCAGGCGCGGCGTCCCGAAGTCGACGCGCGTGAGGCGTGCGACACCAAGCTTCTCCCGTACGAGCTCTCGGAACTCCGCCTGATGGTCGTTCAGCCAAGCGAGATGGTCCAGGCCTTGATTGATGACGTTCTCATCCTGGTGTCGCTTGTACTCAACCACCACTGGCCGACCAGCCTCGTCGATGCCCAGCGTGTCGATCCGGCGGCTGTGGCGCTCGCCGGTCGAGTAATCCGAAGCAAGGTATTCGACGCCGATCAAGGTGCGCAAGTGCTTCTCGAAGAACTCTTGCAGTTCCCGTTCGTGGGAAAGGGCCCCCCGGTCCGGAAGTTCGAGGATGTGGTCGTCGAACTCCTGGAAGAACCGGATCGTCGCCATCCTGTCTCTCTGCGTTTTGCTGCCCGAGCCGCGGGCATCACCTAGTCCCTGCGCCGAACGTGTCGCCACGCGAGCTTCGTGTGTGATCTCTGCAAGCTCCGAATTGGTGAGGTACAGTTCACCCTTGGCGCATAGCAGCCAGATTGCATTGTCAACGAACACCACGGGCCTTTCCGCCGCTTCCGCGACCCGTTCGGCAACGGTTATGACTTCGAACAGCTCCTTTCCTGATGGTGACTCCGGAGACCCTCTACCTCCTAGCGCCTGTTTCCAGCGGTTGAACCGCACCAGCCCGAAGGAACCCATCGCCCGCATCATGTGTCGGTCCGGCTTTGCCACGTCGAAGCCCAGATTCTTCAACGCCTCCGCAGCGAGAGCAACGCCGAGCGAGGGCAACTTGTACTCACCCTGTCCGCCGAGCCGCATTGCCGCCTGCTTCGGGTCGTCGGCACACTGATGCATGAGCGAGGTGAAGTAGTCGTCCGCAGTTCCATGGCACTTGCTGTGCCGCAAGAGGATGCGGGCCGCAAGCACGAGATTCACCAAGCCGTCCCGGAGGGACATGGAGCCCGCCCTCCGGCCTTCGAACCAAGGTACGAAACGGTTGTCTATTTCGGGGGCCGAATGGCTCGCATACGCTTCGAGGCTGAAGTTGTCGAAGAGTTCCGAGAGATCCGCCTGAACGCGCTCGACTTTCGACCAGACCGTGTTGCTGGACAACACGGCTAGCAACATTGCTTCGAATACTTGGTCATCGGTCCAGAGTCTTCCTCCAGACCTATCCCTGACGGCCTGCACTTGGCCAAAGTCTTCAACTCGCTCCCGCCAATGCTCGTGCCGCGAGTCAAGACAAGCCTCAATGTTGCTCCAAAGGACGCGATGGTTCATAGTTGCGTGTTCCCTGACGGCTCCGTAAGCGAATACATCTTCCGCCACCGGACGAACTGCGAGCGATCCCCGCTCGAGGTCCATAGGGCGTTAGCCTGGCGGACATCAATGGGTGTGCGGCTTCCGTCGAGTGTTACCTTGCCTTTGATGTGCCCGGCCTTCCTGCACCCGAAACCAGGTGGACCAGCTACAAGAAGGAGCTCAACGCCTACCAGGCGAACTGAGTGGCGAGGGTTCCTACGCCAAGGCCTTTCTCGAGCAGAGTCCCCGTCTCTGCCCACCTGTGAAATTACCAAGATCTCCAAGCCACTCGACCATATCGTTGCCCTGCGTACGGGCAAAGCCGAGCACGATAACTCAAGCGAATATTCCTGTTGACTCTTCGTGCGCCATCAGGCGTATGCCTGAGCATACGTAGGGTCAGGCGCTTCTCCGGCCGCGACCATCTGCTCGAACTGCTCTTGGTCGATTACTCGCTTGTTCACCAATGTCGTCTGAACCAAGCGCTCCGAAACCCGAAATCCCTGCGCTGCCGCGGTTACGTCCTCCGCTGTCGGCGAATCGGTCCCCATGAAGTCGAGGAGATCCCTGAACGGACAGAGGAAACTCTGTGCAAACGCTCGTTGGAATTTCTGGCGGACCGACTTGGCTGAGGAGATCAGACCGAGCCGGTCGTTTGCCGACCAGATCGCATCTCCTAGCACCCGGCAGAGCTCGAACCGCTTTGCCTCGGGCCAACTCGCTCTGAGCGCTACAGTGCTCGTGCCCTGGTCGGGGTCGCCGCGGCGGACCCCGTAGGGGATGGACCGGAAGCTGCGGATGTGATTGAAGTGGTGGGCGCTAACACCGAGGAGATCTTGGAGACATCGGTTTGGAATCGGCCCGGAGGGAACTGCGAGATTCTCGCGCAATCTACCAGCAGCGTCTTCGGCCCGCTTCCAAGGGGGCACTCTAGAGTTGGGCACGAAGCCCGATTCGGAGTCTTCAGCGGAATGAGAGCGAGCTGCGGAAATCGCGGTCGACAGATCAACCTTGGTCCTAGAGTCTTCAACCGCCCTAAGTCCTTGTTCGAGCGCGTGGGCAACGCCACTTCCTTGTTCCGAAATGCAAGCCTCGCTGACTGCCTCTTGTCCAAGTTCATCAATTAACCCGCCCAGACGTTCCATCAGTTCGGCGGGAGCTTCATCCGCATCGAAGCCAAGTTCGGCTTCGATCATCCTCCAAGTCGCAACGTCCCGGTCTTCTCTCTCCCTCTTGAGCTGCTGATGGAGATCGAGCAACGTATCTAGGTCATCCGTGGCGAACTCGCACACCCGCTCCAGGAAACGGTCGAAGCTATATTCAACATCGTCAGTCGGAATCACCCCAACGTGGTTGGCCTCGAACCTCACCGGTGCTGGGGAGTCCCGGTATTGCGGCTGTGTTCGGATTCCCACTTGGTCCCCCTCGCACCAGAATCTGATCGGAGGCCATGCATACCCGCCCCCAATTGAGGACATGTCGTGCGCCAGCAGCCACTCGGGAGTGACTGCGTGGGCGGGTTCGGGCTCATGAAAGATCCTCCACCAATTGTCAAGGATCCAGAAAGCCAGATGGGATGGAGGAGCATGCAGAAACGTGTCCTCGCAATTAGACGAGACCCTGAGAAGCTTGGTCAGGAACTTCTCGCCAGCCCGGATTCCGATCTGGCGGACCTCGGAGGGAGACGACCCCTCGAGGTCCTTTAGGATGATTTCCAGCCCCGCCATAGCGTCAGAACCTGTACCTAATCTTGCACTGTTCCGCGGCAATCCGATCCCGATTGCTTCCAAAAGTACGAGCCCACTCACTATACCGTTTGTAGACTAAGCGGGCGATCGATTCCCACTCAAGCACTGGGTATCCGTGATACTCGGAGGTCCCAACGTTCGTCGGCCTCCCCTCAAAGATCCAACCGTCGTCCCCGACTGTCCAGATCAGATTCCCGCGGCCCACCAAGCCCGCTCGGAGGCCCCTCTGAATCAGCTTTGGAATGGTTTCGGTCTTTGCAGGGGTGAAGTCTGCATGTTCGTCGCATAGCGTTGCGTCGCCTCGTGTCGAGCCTGGCGAGATCTCTATGCCGAAGGCAAGCGGATCCTTCTTGTGCCTAAAGCTGCCCCTGTAGCGGACCGATTCCGTCAGCCGTTGTAGCAACTCGCTCTCTGGTACAGACAGCAATCGCCTCTTGACATTGTCGGGACGTCTCTTATCCCGTCGTGTGGGCGGTCGTTTCATGCACTCTGGTGCTTCTCGTACTCCAATTGAAGCATGTCATCACTTCCGTGCATGGTCGATAGCCATGCAACAAGAGCAGTTTCAATACTCCATGTGCGCCGAAGCCAGACGCCTCACGCTGATCGCCCGGCGCAACCGCAACAGCCTCCCGTTCGGCGTCGTGCAACCTCGCGGCCCCAACTCCATCCCAGCACCGCATCCGCGCTCCGGCACGAGCGGCTACGGCTCCCGAGCACTTCGTTTAGCAGGTCGGGGCCTGGTCTAAGGGTAGTTTCGAAGCGAGCATCACCCGGCGAGCGCAACCACATCGACGACAGTTGCTGTGCAGCGTGGCTCCGGCACAGGCTCATGGTGTTCGCGCAAGCTCTCGATGTGAAACTGGATGGCCTCGCGGATCTCGCGGACCGCCTCTGCCTCGGAAGCGCCGGTGGCGACGCACCCTGGCAGGTCCGGAACGTAGGCGGCGTAGTTCCTCGGAGATTTTTCGATGACGATCGTGTAGCGCATTGGTCTGGTCACTCCCCTTTCAGCCCGGCCTGCTTCATGATGCTGTCCCAAGTGCCCCGCGTCAGGTCGTCGCCCAGCTTGCCGGCAATGGTCACGCTGCCCGGCTTGTCCGGATGCCGGTACTGACGGTGGCTCCCTCTGGTCCGAACGAGCGATCAACCGCCCTGCCGCACCGAGCGAATCGCGTCCCGGACCGTCGGCATGGCCGGATATTATCGTCGCAGATCCAACTCGAACAGAGGTAGAGTCGGGCGCGCCACGGGCGGCTGGGCAGGAACTGAGCAGCCGTCCAGGCTGCCATGAGTGGGACAACCACCTCGCCCCAGATCGGGGAAGCCAGCGCCTGTTGCACGCAAGACAGCCTATCAGGGTGGCCGGAGGAGCCCGCGCAGACCCTCTCCTTGTCTGATAACGCTTCGGGACGTGGAGGGGATTCGCCATGCCATGGCAAGGATCCGCCGAGCCGGAGGTTGCGTGAGTGGGCAACTATGCTGAGAGAGCCGCATCTGAGCCGTATGTGGTTTAGCCGCACAGGTGTTCTGGCGCTGATCGGACCGCGTCGGTGTTCTGGCCGCGGGGAAAACGAGCGTGTGCGGTGGGCAGGTTCAAGCCGATGCCAATCAGGACCAACAGGTCGATGTCTTTGCTTAGTCAAGCGAAGGGGTCACGCGGTTCGGCTCCAACACGTTTTCTGCTGGCTCTCAGCGGGTGTACCGTGGCGGCCACGCTCGCCTTCAATCTGGCGGGCATGAATCACCTATCGGGTATCGGTGTTACCGCCGGACTCGCTTTGCTTGCGATGGCGGCCCTCAGTTCGCCGCGCTTTCAGAGGCTGGCTTTCGCGCTCTGGGTCTTGGCCTTTGCTGCCTGCGCCATCTCTTACCCCCGGGCATTCACCTCATGGGGAGGGTTTGAGCTCAAGCAGGCGGTGATTCCCTTGGTGCAACTCATCATGTTCGGGATGGGCACAACGCTGGCCTTTGGCGATTTCGCCCGAGTCATTCGAATGCCGAAAGCTGTCTTGATTGGTCTGGGATTGCAGTACACCGTCATGCCCCTGATGGGATGGACATATGCCGCGCTGTTCGGCTTGCAAGGCGAGGTGGCAGTGGGACTGATCCTGTACGGTTCCTGTGCCGGTGGTGTCAGCTCGAACGTCATTACCTACATCGCAGGGGCCAACCTGGCGCTTTCGGTCACCATGACAGCCTGTTCGACCTTGATGGCACCGCTGATGACCCCCTTCGCGATGAAAATGCTAGCCGGACAGTATCTGCCAATCGAGATGGCGCCGATGATGATCTCGATATTGAAGATGATCCTCGCTCCCGTGCTGGCCGGCCTCTTGGTCAATCGCTATGCTCACCGCTTTGCTACATGGGCCTCTCGCTGGCTCCCCGGTGTTTCCATGTGGGGGATCTGCACCGTTATCGCGATTACGATCGCGCTCTCCCGTGATGACTTGATGGCCGTGGCCGCGCCCCTGCTTGGGGCTGCGATCTCCCACAACACGACAGGCTTCGCGCTCGGCTACTGGAGTGCTCGCGTGTTTGGTCTAAACAGGATCGACAGCCGAGCTGTTTCCATTGAAGTTGGAATGCAAAACGGAGGAATGGCGACCGGCCTAGCATTCGACGTGCTGCGGAGCAGCGCAGCTGCTCTGCCCTCAGCCGTCGAAGGTCCTTGGGCGGCTGTCTCGGGGGCGGGACTCGCTTCCTATTGGCGCCGGTCGCGCCGACCTGCCCAGGCGTCTCCCGAGGACTCGCGGGTGCCAGCCCCTGAATCTTCGACAGGCTGACAGATCCAGGCGCGCCAAGTTCGTGGCCTGCAGCGTGGTGAGCCATGCCCGAACCTTGGTGGCGCTGGATTCAGGGCGATTGCTACCGGCCAGCCGGCGAGCGGAATGGGGCCAGCGCTCTGTCGCGGCCTTCCCTGTGGCTGATGATCGTTTGGATTCCCGCCGCGCTAGGTTCGTAGCTCACGGCCTTGGACTGCCATCTACGAAGCTAGCTCGGCTTTGCAGCGATCAACGAGCAAGGCTGTAACGGCATCTTGAGACGGGTAGTTGGACAGCTCGGGTAGCATGACGGGTTCGGTGAGGGATTTCTTCGGTAGATCCCCAATTTCCTTCCATACCTTCACATAGCGGTCCTTGCGGCTCCTAAGACGGGCTAGTTCCTCTGCGGCGCTCAGGCAGGCGTTTGAGGCCGCACCTAGCTCTGCTTCCCGCCTTGCTTGGACATGACCGCAATCAACTGGACCCCGTCCACGAATTTTCGAGGGACTACAGGGAATTCCACCGTCGGGGCGCCCTCAGGGCCGCGCCCGAAGGTCTCTCCACGGTTGTTCTTAACGCCACAAAAGCCAAGCAAGCACTACCAGCGCAAGAAAGATCGTATGGAGGACGATCAATCCGGGCGTCAAGTTTGGGGGCATGACGCATGACATTATCACCCCCCAAGTCGGACGCGCCGGGACTGTATGCAGTCAACCCCTTCGTCACGAGCCTCGGCACTGCATGTCCCGTGGTCGAACCACCTCCGAACTACATCACGCTCTACGAACTGGACCAGCCGGACCCCGACGGTCACATTACGAGACTCAGTCTCCCTTCCACCTCCGGGACACTGGCGAACTGCGATCGGCAAGGTTGCGACGGGGACAGGATCCAATGGGGCGAAATCGCCGGGTCCAGCCATGCAGGAACCGGGGTCACCGCAGAGATGCGGATGGCGGGAACGGCCGAGGACCGGAGTAACTGCCGCCACTAGACTGAGACATGTAATGTCACACGCACGGATGCTCGCGCTTGTTCTCGCCGTCGCCGTTCCTCTCCTCGCCGAGGAGAATCACAGGCACTCTTGGGCGGGCGTCCGTGCTATCCCGGCGGGCAGCCGTGTCTTGGTATTCACCGTGGACGAAAGGCAGGTGCCTCGGACGGTACAGCGGGTCAAGGGCGTCCTGGAATCTGCCGACGGGGATTCCGTTACGGTGATGATCGCGGGGAGTTCCGCCGTGGAATCCATCCCGAAAGACTCCATCGTGAAATTCAAGGTCTACCAGCCGCCGGCGAGGCGACTGACAGCGTGGATCGCCACGGGAGCCACCGGGGTTTTCATGATGTCTGGAGGGTACTCGCAGGGCGGTGGCAGCGTGGATTCCGGGGCCGAGTTGTTTTTTGTTCTGATTGGTGCGGCCGTGACGATTCCGGTCGGGCTGGTCATGTTTAAGGCAACACGGTTCAAGACGGTCTACCACTCGCCCTGACCCATCGAATACTCCAACTATCCGGGGTCCTGTATCGTGACCAAGTAATGAGCTGAGCCTTCGACACAGCAATAGAGAAGATG
Organism: Bryobacterales bacterium; assembly: GCA_022823865.1. Classification (GTDB taxonomy): domain Bacteria; phylum Acidobacteriota; class Terriglobia; order Bryobacterales; family UBA6623; genus VXMF01. Next base: position 13,100 of record JAJEHF010000010.1, on the reverse strand, counting down.
TCGGCACTCCCGCCCGAGGAACAAGACCGAATTGCGCAGTGGCTTCTCGGCGAGCTTGAGGATTACGAACGCTGGACTCAAGCGTTCTCAGGTACCCAAGATGCCCTGAGCAGGCTCGCCGACGAGGCCCGCGCTGATATCAAAGCTGGCAGAGCGACGCAACTCGATCCGGACAAACTGTGAGATCGAGTGCAACGCCCCGTTTCTGGGCTGCCTACCGCGAATTGCCAACGGGTATTCAGGGGCTCGCAAGCAATGCGCGTTGCGGAAAGTCCAAGTCCCCCTTCAAAGTGCGGGATGAACCGATCCTGGAAACGTGATCAAGTGTCTATGACTAGTGCTCAAGACGTCGCGTCAGTTGCTGGTCTGGTTCCAAACAGATGCACTCTCTGCGTACCATTCCAGCGAAGGCCTCAAGCCCGCCGATTTAGTTGACAGGAAAGTGGCCAAGTCTGCGATCCAAGGATCAAATTTGGCAATCAAGCGTTTATTTTCAGTACCTTACGTGAGAGGAATTTAGTTGACGGGAAGTTGACGTTACGCTAGGTGAGCACTGACACCAGCGAGCGGGGTGGACATCCGCAGACCCATGGAGCTTGAGAATGCAGAGTGAAGCCGGCAACAAGTCGTTCGATTGCGTGGAGTGGACGCGCGAAGCCCGGGACCGCATCAACTCTGAGATTAGGGACATGTCCGACGAGGAGCTTTGTCGGTGGCTGGAAGCGCAGCGACCCCACGACCCGTTTCTGGCAGAGCTGTTTGATCGGAAGACGTCGCCAAAGGGCAGTAGAGCCCTGACCCGGGAGTCTGCGGGGGATTAGCGCATGGTGTTTGGATTCCGATGTCGCATTTGGAAGGAACTAGCGTCACGAATCTTGAATAGGAAGCGCATGGAAGAGGAGGCTAGAATCATCCCGCGCGACACTGTGAGTGGAGGACGGACGGTCCCTCGGGATCTAGCGAAGTTCACCCGCGATTGCTTCGCGCCTCTCGGCGGCGTCGAACTCGAACTTCCCCCGCGTGGCCCAATGCGCGAGCCTCCGGATTTTTCCTGAACAGCTTCCCAGGCTCGTCATCGACGTGAATGTCGCGTCCGAATTCATGCGACCGGGCCAACGCCCACGGTCGCGGCGTGGACCGCGGACCGCGACACGGAGGAGCTGTGTCTGACAGCGGTGAGCGAAGCGGAACTCCTCTATGGCGTTGCGATCATGCCGACCAGCAGGCGACGAAATGCACTGGAGGTCGCCATGAGCCGATGACTCGACGTAGGTTTCGCCGATCGGATTCTAGCGATCAACAGCTCCGCCGCTGGAGCTTACGCGGTGATAGCATCCCGCCGCCATGCGGGTCGGCCCATAGAAGAGGCCGACTACCGAATCGCAACCATTCCCCGCTCGCACGGTGCTGTACTGGTGACACGCAACGTGCGCGATTTCGAGGCCAGCTTTCCTGAATCTCGGCAAACAGGTCATTTACAACACCCGAGTATGCTGACGGTTGCTCGTCCAGACCCGCGATGACCCCATCGGCTCAAGATTCCATCCGTTGCAATGTGCCAGCTCACTTCTGCAACGTCCGCACGTCCCGGCTCTCCAGGATGAGGTCCATGAAATAGCCGAGTACGAGGCCCTCGCCGCAGCCTACTGTGCCGCTTCCCGATCGGCCATGGCCCAGCCTGGATCACTCATTGATCTTTTGTCGGCGAGCGATTCGGCGTTGGCGGACGGGTCTCGATAGGCTCCGGTGGCGCAGGACGCTGCGTGATCCCTGACTTCGGATCATGATTGAGACCGCGTTTTTCGATCCCCCGGATCTTGAAGCCACTAGTCTGTGTTTCCTGATTTCTGTGCTTTCGCATCATGTTCATCCCCTCCCGGTGTGTCGGGGAACTCCACATGCAATTCGGAATCCTGAAGTGAGAGGTACAGCATTGGCACGTCCGTGCTCTTGCCGGATTCAAACCTCTTTGTGCCGTCAGATTCGATACGAATCAGGCGGCCGCGCTCGCGGCATCGTCCTCCCGCAGTTGGTCGAGGTCGTACGCGGCTTGCAACCGCAACCAATAGGATCCGGTAGACCACCCCCCGGCCTCCAATCGTGCGGCGAGTTCCGGCGAGATGCCACATCGTCCGTCGCGGACACGCTGCAGCGCGCCGGGATCGACGCCGAGTCTGTCGGCGGCCTCGGCGGGGTCGGCCCCCTCCAGCCACCACTCGCGCATCACCGCGCCGGGGTGCTCCAAGTTTCGCATCGGTCCCAAGTCGGCCTCCAATCGCCGCTTGTCCTTCCCATGCTAGTCCACGAAATCAACATCGGGGACGGCACCTTCCGCGAAACGGAAAACGATCCGCCAATTTGGACTGACTCGAAGCGCCCACTATCCGGCCCAAGGGCCAGCGCTAATTGGCTTGGCACGCATGGCCCCACGCAAATCGACGGGCTGTCGGCGGCGTCGAGAAGCTGCAGGGCCCTGCGTATACGGCCGAGATGTGCTGGGGCAGCTTGCTGCCGTCTTGTCGCTCGAACAGACGTGTTAGCGATACTCAGAGGTCACTCGTTCGTCGGCCTCCCCTCATAGATAAAGCTCCAGCCGTCGTCCCCGCCCACCGGGATTCACAGTCTTGCGGCGATCAAGAATTCCTCAAGATACGGAAGCCGCTTCCGCGCTCACGGGCTTCATTTGACTGCTTCCGCGCTGGGTTGGGATGCGAACTGCCCCCGTCTCGATTCGATGAACTCGCGAACGTCGGCGGCAACTTCGAGGACTTCCGTCGAAGCGCGAACCTCGTCGCCCGCGAGCTGCCGCAAGGCCACAACGAGAGGTTCAAAGTCGCCTGACTTCGCCTTGTCGCCTTCTAGGATTTCAACCACTGCCTGCGCCGGGGCGCCGAACACTACCAAGTCAGCGGCTATCTGCAGAATCCAATGCGTCACCGGTATCATGCGCGGCAGATACGCTGCGTAGGCAGACCGAAACGTTTCAAACGCCGCCGGATGGTTCCCCTGCACGAGATGCGCTATAGTCCGCACCCACCTGCCTCTCCAGCCAATGTTCGTCCGTGTTAGGACGCCCAGCGACTCGATTCTTGCTTCCGCCTCTTCACACACGCGAAGCGCTTCCTCCATGTGGCCTCTCTTGGCGAGCGCACTGCCCTTTTGCTCCATTGCCATGGCGACGAGTGTCGGCAACCTAGCCACCTGGAGGGCGCCGAACCGGTCGACCACCATGGTGCAGTCCGCGATCTCCGCCTCGACATCGCCTCGCTCTCCCCGTTTCGCTCCCCGGAGCAGAAGGGCGTGGGCAACTGCTTTCTGTATCGTGGGCTCGTCGCTGGCGATGTAGCGCCCAACAACCTCGTCCAAAGCTTGGATCGCTCCCTCGTCATCGCCGTTTGCTACGAGCTGGGTTCCGACGCCAAGCAGTGCCCCGGCCACCACCGGCTGGAGCTCTGGTGCCTCGCTGCCGCCGTACCGCTTGATCACCTCCTCGTGCGCCGCCATGGCCGCGCCGGGGTCTCCGAGCCAGATTCGCGAGTCTCCCCGGTCAAGGATCGCGTTGGCGACGATCTTCTGGAGCGCCGGCAGCCGCTTGGCCCCATAGGCAGCGATCAGTTCGTCGTACGCCTTGACTGCCGCTTCAAGGTCATCCAAGTGCCAATGTGCTGCTGCTCTAGCACCCATGGCCCGCGCCACTTCGGACTCTGGAACGAGGGACCAGTCCACGCTGCCGGGGGCGAATGCTCGGTCGGCGACTTCCACGACTCTTTCGAACTCGCACTCTTTGAAGGCTTCGGTGATTTCCTGGAGGAAGCTGCCGGCCCGGCCCCAGTCGCTCGACGAGGTGCCAGCGCGGACTTCGTCCCTGCCCGGCCGCGCAATCTCGGCGAAGACGCTGCGGAGTTGCGGCGACTCGTCGGCCGCCCGTTGGATGCCCTCGCGAATCGGCGGTGAGCCCGACGCTTCCGAGATCAGATCGCTGGACATTCCCGCCAGTTCGGCATCGCTGTAGAACACGTTCATGAAGTGAATCAGGTTCCCGACCACAGCCGCTTCGTCGCGCTCGCGCCGGAGCTTGTAGTAGATGCTGTACAGTCTTTCTGTCGCCGCGTACAGCCGCCGATTTCCCTGCCCCTCCACTAGCACCGCGCCCCGATTCACGAGACGTCCAAGCATGGTGGACACGGTGCGGATGTCCATGCGGGCTCGGGCTGCGATCTCCCCGGGCCTCGACAGCCGCCAGAGATCGATTACCGCGATATAGACGCGCCGCTCGGTCTTTCCCAAGGCTTCTAGGTGACCGCGGAAGTACTCTGTGTGCTCGTCTACCAGTTCGACCAGCTCTTCCATCAGCTTCCGCAACGACCGGTGCTGGCCGAAGCCAGCAACGATGACCAGCAGGCGGGGACTTCCGCCGGTCAGGATCTGTAGCGGCCGGATCTCGCGCCCGCTTATCCGCTCTCCGCTCACGACCGTCCACAGCCGCGCGCACTCCTCGGCGCTCAACGGCTCAAGACCCACGGTTCGGAACATCTCGAAGAACGGTTGGCGGGCGTCGTCCAGACCCTCGAACCGACTCGTAGAAGAGGCGAGCAGCATGATCTGGGGTTCCGACTGGAGCACCGCTCGCAGCTTCCAGCCGAAGTCCTCGTCGACGTTCTCCACCAACGACTGCAGGTTCTCAGCCATGAGCACGAGTTTCTTGCCCAGTCGGTCGGCGGCATTCAGAACGACAGCGCGGGCTCTCTGCTCGATTGCATCGTCTCGCCAGCTAGCAGTCAGCGCCGTGCGACTTGCGCGCAGTTCTTGGGCGAGCTGCGGCTCCTTGCGAGCGATCTCCCTAGCCAGGTGGAAGAGCGCTTCGAGCCAGAAATCGGCCATGTCGAAGATCTCAGGGCTCTCCTCCATGAATCGCACGGGCAGCAGGTGGTCGGACAGGTCTCGGTCGCCGCGCAATTCCGCCGCGACCCGTGCCAACAGCATGGTCTTCCCGCGGCCGCGAGGCGCGACGATCAGGACATGCTGGCAGGATGGCGAGTCCATGTTCCCGCGCACGACCTCAAGCACGCTATCCAGCTGGTGGTGTCTGACCACGAATTGCTCGACCACCTCCTCGTCAGACTGGAACGTGCCGGGGTTGAATTTGCGAATCGGGCGTACAGCAGCCTCGGTCATCGCGGCGAACCCTCCCCTCTCTCGTCCTCAGACCGATCCCTAAGCGGTATGTGGTGGTCTCGAAAGCGGGCGCACCACCAATCTTTCAACAGGAGTGACGGAAACCGGTAGCCACCATCGCCGGGTTCGAGATAGCCGTCATGAACGAGAACTTCGAGCGTGTCGCTGATGCGGCCGGACACGTCGTCGAGGACCGCCGAGTACAGCCGTCCGAGGCGGCTTCTGGCGGTCGGAGCGAACACACCCTGAGTGGCTGCCTCGGCGAGGATCTCCATCGCGATGGAGTAGTTCCCATCCTCCAATCCGTCCCGGAGGCGCGTCTCATAGTGCACGAGGTCGCTCTGGCCCCCGGGCCCCAGCAGTTCATTTCTGTAAACTCCGCCCACATCCCTCACGGTTACCGAGCCGCGCCTGTGCATGACGGCGAAGTCCCTTAGACGCGCGAAGAAGGACTGCACATGATGGGGGATGCCGATGCCGAGGGCATCGTAGACCGCTTCGGCCACGCCCTCCTCCACGCGCAAGTCGTGGCTCTGGGCTAGGCGCAGGAAGCACCCGACGCTGGTTTCTCGATCCCACGGACCGATGCGGACTGGATCCAAGTAGTTGATTCGGTCGGGCATTCCCAGCCGATTAACGAGAGGCTGAAGGCCGATGCTGCCCGAGACGATTAGGCTCAGAGACCCGTCACCGACCGCTTGCAGCGCGCCGCGCAGCCAGCTGAGAAACTCATCGACCCGACGTGCGCCTTCCGGATCGCGCAGCACTCGCTTGAGGAAGATCGGTAGCTCGTCAAGGACGAGAAGAACCGGTTTTTCGTGCGCTGCGCATTCGCCGAGCAGTTTCTCGCCAAAGCTCCGCCAGCTCCCCGCATCGAGCCCGGCGCGGATCTTCAATCCGAAGTCGAGCGCGCTGACCTCGTCGACGTTTTCGCCGATCCACCGGCGCGTTCCAGTTGCAATCCTCGACGAGATCGGCCGAACCGGGTGTGCCGCCCGGGCGATGCTCGCGACCACATCCTCTGCACACGTCGCACCTTCAATATCGGTAAAGAGAAAGACCCAGTCCTCGCACTCGAGCCGTCGACCCAGCTCCCGCGCGATGCTGGTCTTGCCCATGCGCCGCTGTCCCGTCAGCAGCACGTGATTGCGGTCACGAACCCGTGTCTCCAAGACCCGCAATTCGCGGTCTCGACCGAAGAAGTCGTCGCCGGTCACCCAGCGGCCAGTGGCTGATCTCATTACCCTTCCGTTCCGTTTCTTAGTCTTGATGATAAGAGTCAACAAAACTGTTGTCAACAATTATGTTGACTCGTTTGTCTACTGATTCGAAATTCTGGCAGCCGTCCTCGCTTGAGCTGGGTCCTCGCTCTGGCGCGATCTGCAGGTAGATCCCGGCCGTCAATACGGGCGGAATATGCAGCCAGGTGGGCGGTGGTTGCGCCACTTGCGGACGTACGGCATCGACTCAAACGCCCAGTCTTGATCGTCGGCTTCAGGGACAAAAGGACCGCGGCCTTCTATCGGGGCCGTCGGATCGCGGCGTTCTCGGGCGTTGACCGAGCCGCCTCGCGCAAACTCGACCAGCTCGATGCGGCGACAAGCCTGAGCGATCTGGCGAGACCCGGTAACCGCTTGGAGGCACTCAAGGGCCGTCGCAAGGGACAGTGGTGCATCCGGATCAACGACCAATGGCGAATCTGCTTCAAGTGGTTTGAGGGAAGTCCAAGCCCAGCCGAAGTGGAAATCGTGGACTACCATTAGCGAGGAGGCAAGTCATGCGCGACCCCATCCATCCTGGCGAGACGCTGCGCGAGGACCTCGCCGCGCTCGGCATGAGCGCGGCGGAACTGGCGCGGCGAATTGAAGTGCCGGTAAACCGAGTCACTCAGATTCTGAACGGTCGCCGCTCGATCACCGGTGATACTGCACTGCGTCTGGGCCGCTTCTTCGGCACATCGGGGGAGTTCTGGCTCAACCTTCAGAAGCTCTACGAGTTGCGGCGGGCGGAACAGAAGAACGGTGCTGCGATCGCCGTGTTACCGACCTTGGGGGAGAGGCAAGACCTGCGCTCGACGGGGTGAGTTGAGTTTCGATATCGCTGGCAACAGCGCTGGCAAGCGGCGGCCATGGTCGCTCGGGAGTCAATCGGATTCACGGTTCATAAACTCTACTTCTTGAACTGCACGTCCATTGGAACGTGGAAATACCGTAGCGGGTCTTGGCGATTCTTCTATGAGGTTGATGACCAGGAACACGTCGTGTCGATGATCGTGGCGTTTCACCGCGACTCGGCGTACTGATCTCCATGCCCGTGCGGTGGGCATCGCTCCAGTTGCGGCGAGGGAGGTTGCAAGGGATGTCCCTGACTGCTCGAGAGCGCGAGCGTCAGCCCGGCTGGGATCATGGAATCCGATTTCATGCACGGCGGTTGGGTTGAGCTCATGAGATATTCGTATTGCAGGAGAGCGCCTTGGAGGATTCGCGATGAAGCCCGTTGCCCTTCGCTTGCCGGATGAAGTCGACCAACGCCTGAATCGGTTGGCCGACAGAACCGGACGCAGCAAGACTTTCTACATGATCGAAGCCATCCGGGAGCACTTGGATGATTTGGAGGACTTGTACCTTGCCGAGCAGCGGTTGATCGATATCCAGGCCGGAGAGTCTCAAGCCGTCCCGCTGGAAGAAGTGCTCGAGCTCTATGGTTTGAAGAGTCGAGATTGACCGCGCCGCCGTGCGCGACTTGGGCAAGCTCGACTGACAGGCGGCGCGGCACTCCAGGGTTCCCGCCACGGCGAGTTTTGGAAGTATCGGGCCGGAGATCGCCGGATCATCACCCGGGTCGGGGACAATGCTCTGCGTGTCCGGGTGGTGAGGGTCGCTCGCCACGACAGGGTGTACAGGTGAGGATTCCCATGACAGTGGGAGAACTTGGCGCGTTACTGGGACCGTTTGGTTTCAATGAAGGAGACCGTGTTCGCCTCGGCGAAGCCACGAAGGGACTACGAGTTCAACGCGTGTCAGGATTGATCCCGACGATCCGTTGACCTTCCCTGAGGGTCGGATCGACCCTGCGGTGGTGGACGCCACCACCAAGGCGGAGATCGCCTTGCAGCAGAAGGACGACGACGCCGAGACGATGCAGGACATGGCACGGTATGCGCGCCGGATTCGTCGGCGGCTAGGGCTCGGCCAGATGGAGCTTGCGCGGCGCATCGACGTGCCGCACGAGACGATCTGCAACTGGGAACAGGGGAAGCGCTGCCCGACCGGCGCGGCACGTGCCCTGCTGCGAGTGCTCGAAAACGCCCCTGAGACTGCGCTCCGCGCTCTGACCTGAAATGAGGGCAACGATGCTGTCTCTCAAGATCGTCTTCATGGTCCGCCTGTCCTGACATGTCATGACAGGGACGACAGGCACGGACAACTGCATGATTCTGCGAGGGGAATCCCCCTACTGGACCATTTGACATCGCTTGCCGATAGGTTCGAAGCCTCTTCAATCACTGTGCACAGTTACGGTTGAGGAGGGAGTCGAAACCTCCGGTCATACGGCATCGGCCCGATCGCTCGCGATGCTGCGCGCCAACGGCAACGCCCAGCCCGGCAGATCGCGGAGGTTGTGCAACAGGTCCAGCTTCACGTTATCGGGAAGATGACGACTCAGCGTCGAGACGATCTCGCTCCCTGCAGCTACGCGAGGACCCAACCACCGTAGCGCCTGAACAACCGGCGCGGCAGGTCTGCCGGCCCACCGCATGACGTTCGGACCGGCGTGCCGAAACCGAACGGTTCTTCCGTCGATCTTGAGCGTCCGCGAGTAGCCATCCGTCACGTAGCTTGCCTTCGCGGGCACCGCGTTGGTGAGGCCCAGCTGATTCGCGGCTACCAGACCGTCCGGCATGATCCGCACGCCATCCCTCCGTGCCAGCGCCGCGATGGCGACATCCAAATCGATCGGCGCGGGGCCATCCAGGAAACGGCTGATTTTCGGCGCGGCGTACAGACCATGGCCAACCCGGCGCAGACGTCCCGCCTTGGCGAGACGCGACAGGGCTTGGTCGACGGCGTCGCGGCTGCCGAGATCCAAGAAGTCCTTCGGCGTGCACACCCACCTTCCGCCATCGTGGACGGACACCCTCTGGATGATCTTGTCGGCGGTTCCGGTCATTAGACTGCATCCCTCAAGGTCAGAGGTCTCCTGACGCTTCTGTCAGAAATCTATAGTATTTACCTTACGACTCCAAGGAGGATTCTTTCCGAAGCAAGGTATCGGTAGGTCCAGCGAAGCCCTTAGCGGCTCTCCCCCAGAATGTGCGCAATCCTCAGTTGCCAAGGGCGCATAATCTACTCAAGATGAAAGCGACGCTCGAGATCGATGAATCCGTGCTGCAGCGCCTACGAGAGGAGGCGGAACGGCGGAAGACCACAGTGTCGGCCCTTGCAGACGGGATGCTCCGGCTCGGACTGGCAATGCCGGAGCTAGGCGGAACTGCACCGAAGCACCTGCCCCCGCTTCCTATCTGGCGAAGCGGAGGTTTCCGGGTCGATATTGCCGACCGCGAGGCGCTCTATCAAGTGCTGGACGAAGCGTGAGTGCTGGTCTTCGATACCAATGTGCTCGCCTATGCCGTCGACGCGGACGTCAGCGCAGTCTGGCGGCGATCCCCCGTAGCGTCTGACTCAACAGAGCCTGCCGGCTCCCCACAAGGCCGTCGCCTCGGTTGTCGTTGAGGGTCGCTGCCAGCGTATCCAGCCCAGCAGCTAGGTCTTCGTCGCTCCCACCGTCCTCAAGCTGCGCCTGCGAGTGATCGAGCACCGCCGTCAACTGGGCTCCAAGAGACTCCGACAGATCCCCGCCGCGCTCAAGCTGATCGAGGTAGGCCCTCGCCACGACCGGCTCCGCGGGCCACTGAACAGGGAACTGCTGCTGCGGGTTGAAGACGCCGCCCCCGTCAGCCAGTGCCGCCGCTGCGATCTCGCTCGCGCTCAGGAATTCACTGGCGGTCAGCGCAAAGACATCCAGCCCACGTGCGATCTCGGTGCCATAGATGTGACCGCGATACCAGTAGGTCGACCAGTATCCGCCCATGACCAGCTCCTCGGCGTCGATGGGACCGCGGTCAAAGTAGGCGATCTCAACCGGGTGGGCGGAATCGGTGAAATCGATCACCGACAGGCCACCTTGGTACCAGGCCTGGACGAAGATGTCGCGACCCGGTACCGGGACGATGGAGCCGTTGTGCGCGACGCAGTTCTCCTGCTCCAACTGCGGCGCAGGCAACTTGTAGTAGCCGCGGAACTCGAGGTTGCCGTCGACGATGTCGTAGATCGCATCGGCGCCCCAGTCGAGCGGGTCGTAGGCGCGGCAACGCGGCCGCATGCCGCCGCCCCATTCGTCGGTGAAGATGACCTTGGTGCCGTCGTTGTTGAAGGTCGCCGAGTGCCAATAGGCGAAGCCAGCGTCGACGACCGCGGCGAGCCGCTGCGGCTTGAGCGGTTCAGAGATGTCGAAGAGGATGCCGTTTCCCGAGCAGGCACCCGCGGCGAGATGACGCTCGGGAAATACCGTGATGTCGTGGCACTGGTCGGTCCGCCTGCTCTCCTGGGTGTCGTCCCCGTGGTCGCCGCCTCTCCACAGCCCGGCTAGGATGCCGGTCTCTGGATCGGCGAAGACCGCGGGCGAGTCGACGATGCGCGCCTCGGACGGGCGGTCGACCGGGATTTCGATGACATCGATGCGGAACAGCGCAGTGCGGTCGTCGCCGGGAGACTCGTCATAGCAGCCTTCCAGTTCCTCCTCCTCGCGTACCGAGGAGGTCCCGGAGTTGTAGACGACGATCTTGTCGCTGTCTGCGGTTCCGGAGACTACCGAGTGGGTGTGCGAGCCGCGGCAGGTCTGGACCGCGCCCACTTGGACCGGCCGCGTCAGGTCGCTGATGTCGAGGATCCGGAGACCGCGAAAGCGCTCGGGGCTGGCATCCTCGGTCACGCCTTGGAGCCCGCAGTCGAGCCGGCCGCGCGTCTGCTCGACCGACATGATCAAGAGGTCGCCGACGATCGAGACGTCGCCCTGTCCCCCCGGGCAGACCACCGAGCTGAGCAGCTCCGGCCGTCCGGCGTCCAGTAGCCGGTAGATGTTGAAGCCATGGTAGTTGCCGACCACCATGACATCGTCAGCGAAAGCCATGTCGGTATTGGAGAAGCTCAAGAGCGGCGACCGTCGGTTGCCTTTACCCTTCTTGTCTTTCTCGGCTTCCTTGTCCTCGTCCTTGTCTGCGACTTCCTTGGCTTCGGGCTTGTCTTCGTCTTCCTTGGCTTCGGGCTTCTCGGCGGACGACTCGCCCGCCTCCGCTTCGGCGGCGAGGGCCTCTAGGCGCTTCAGCGGCAGATTCGCCGGGTTGTTCGGGTCGAAGAATCCGTCCGGCTTCGGCAGCGAGGCGACGAGTTCTAGGTTCAGTCGCGCCTCGCCGGCATCCCGGAACCCGGCAGACAACGCGGAGCGCGGGTCCGCGGACAGCTTGACGAGCAGCACGTTCATGCGCTCGATTTCCGCGGTCTGACCGTTTGTCACTTCGGAGGTGAACTCGAACAGCACAGGATCGTAGGCCGACCCCGGCTGGTCGAGGAGCTCCTTGACCATCTTCACCGCGCCCTCGTGATGGGGGATCATTAGCTCCAGAAACAGCCGGTCGAACGCAGTGCCATCGGACGCGGCGAGCTCGGCCATCTGCTCCGGCGTGGCCATGCCAGCCATCTTGTGGCTCGTGTGCATTGCATCGTGTGCGGTCGGATCCGGCACGTGCTGGCCGCGTTCTCTCAGCCACTCCTGCATGAACTCGATCTCGTCTCCCTGCGAGGCATTGATCCGGCCGGCGACGTCGATCACCTCCTTGTGGTTCGTGCGGTCAGCAACCAGCGCCGCCATCTCAAGGGCCTGGTGATGATGCGGGATCATGTCATGCACGAAGCGAACGTCGTCCGGCGAGTAGCGCGACTCAGCGATCTCGATCGCTTGGTCGGCGCTCAGTTCCTGCGCCGGCTCGCCTGGGGCGCCGGGCTGGATGATGGGCGTCTGGGCCGTGCATACGACCGCCAGCAGGAACGCCCAAAGACAGGCGCAAAGAGACAGGCAAACAGAGTTTCTGGGCATGGAGTTCGCTCCGGGTGCAGAGATGGGGTCGTTGAGCGGCGAGGAGAGGCGACCGGCTTCAATCTATCAACTTTAGCGAGCCGCGGCGGGGCTTCGGCGAGAATGGTACTGGGCCACCGCACTAGACAGGAGAGAGCAAGTGTCAATTTACGACCGGCCGGTCTACCGGCTCATGCATGACTTCGCATCGGATCGATTGAAGCCGGATTCCATTTTCTCTAGGCAGGACGCCATCGAATGGTTCGAGACTCATTACCCAAAGATCAGGCGAAACACGGTGACCGCACACGTTGAGGGCATGGCAACGAACAATGGCTCGCACCGGAAGCACCACCGGAGCATTCGGCCAGGGCGGGACGAATGGAATCTATTCTTCAAGGAAGGTCGAAACCGATTCCGATTGTGGAACAAAGACACCGACCCGGCTCCAGAATACGGGGACACAGCAGAAATCGCTGGTCCCGAAGCAGGTACATTTTTTTGTCGATACGTGACTCGTCTGATGGGACCGGATCGTTGCTCGTGCAACTAGGGCAGCCTGTCGCTGGAGTTGCAAGGGCCTGCTCGAAGGGCGCTGGGCCGCTCTTCGCAGCGCCCGCGAGGGGGCTGGACAGTGTCGGCGCAGCGGGGGTGTGACGCCTCGCAAGGCGTTGCCGGGCAGGCTGGCGGGACGCTCGCATGGGCTAAGGCGAGGGCGCTTGCAGCAGCAAGTCGAGAGCCTCCTGCGGGCGTGCCGCGAAATGCCGGTTGGCCTCCGGCACGTAGCGGAATTG
>JAJEHF010000120.1 GCA_022823865.1 Bryobacterales bacterium | reverse complement strand
GGCGACAACAGCGGACTCCAGCGCAGCGGCACTGCCCGCCACGACTCCATGACTTGAAGGCTCCAAACCCGCCGCATCTGCTGCTCGAAAGCTACAAGTCCTTAAGTTAGTGCCCAAACGCTTAAGTTAGTGCCATTGGCCTGCACACCCCGGTGCTCAGCATCGACACCAAGAAAAAAGAGTTGGTCGGACGCTTCCGCAACGCCGGCGTCTCTTGGGAACCGGCCCCGCTCCCGGTCAACGACCATGACTTCCGCTCCCATGCCTCCGGCCTCGCTGTCCCCCACGGCATCTACGACACGCTCGCCAACCGCGGCTTCGTCTCGGTCGGCGTCTCCTCCGACACCGCCTTCTTCGCCGTCGACAACCTCGATGCTTGGTGGCGCAGCGAAGGCAGTTGCCGCTATCCGGAGGCTTCCCAAATCGTCCTGCTCGCCGATTGCGGCGGCAGCAACTCCTATCGCACCCGCGCTTGGAAGTACGCCCTCCAGCACCGTTTCTGCGATGTCCACCAGCTCGCCGTCACCGTGGCCCACTATCCGGCCGGCTGCTCAAAGTGGAACCCGGTCGAACATCGCCTCTTCAGCCAGATCAGCCGCAACTGGTCCGGCTGCCCGCTGGAGTCCTTCGATCTGATCCTCAACTACATCGCCTCCACCACCACGTGCACCGGCTTGGTGGTGACCTCCCGCCTGAATCGCACCGACTACCCCACCGGCATCCAGATCAGCGACGAGCAGATGCAAGCACTCCACATCACCCCCAACGAGCACATCCCCAAATGGAACTACACTATCTCTCCCTGCCCAAACTGATAAGTTATTTCTGCGCGCCTCCTAAGATCGAGAGTATCTTGCAAGCGATGAAGCATGAGAGCTGATAGTCACGAGTCACAGGAATCGATACACGAGCTGCTCGGCGAAGTGCAGGAACGAGCGGCTCGGTTCCTCGAATCCCTGCCCGAGCGGCGCGTCGCTGCGGCACGCGCGGCAGACGATCTCGCACAGGCGCTTGGCGGAGCTTTGCCGAGGCTGGGCCGGCCGGCCTCGGAGATCCTCGCGCAGCTTGACGAGATCGGCTCCCAAGGCACAGTCGCAAGTGCCGGCCCGCGTTATTTCGGCTTTGTCACGGGCGGAGCACTACCCGCATCCCTGGCTGCGAACTGGCTCGCGGCGGTGTGGGACCAGAACGCGTTTAGCGAGGTGAGCTCGCCGATAGGTGCTGCGGTTGAGTCGGTTACGTCGCAATGGGTTCTGGATCTTCTGGACCTGCCCGCAACCAGCGGCGCCGCGTTCGTGACTGGGGCTACGATGGCGAACTTTGCCGCGCTCGCGGCAGCGCGGCGCTCGGTGCTCCTGGCACACGGTGTCGATGTCGATCGCGCAGGCCTCAATGGTGCTCCACAGATCACCCTGGTGGCGGGTGAGCAGGCCCATGCGACCCTCTTCAAGGCCTTCGGAATGCTCGGTCTCGGTCGCGAGCAGGTGATTAGGGTGCCAGCCGATGAGCAGGGTCGCATGCGCACGGACGCTCTCCCTAACATCGCCGGGCCCGCAATCGTCTGTACCCAGGTTGGGAACGTGAATACGGGAGCGTTCGATCCGGTGGGTGCGATTTGCGATGCAGTGAAGCAGGAAGACGTGTGGGTTCATGTTGACGGGGCATTCGGACTCTGGGCGAGGGCTTCGCGAGAGTTCGGCGCGCCTGCAGAAGGAATCGAGCTGGCGGATTCATGGGCGACCGATGCGCACAAGTGGCTCAACGTTCCTTATGACAGTGGCCTCGCCATCGTGCGCGACGCCGATGCGCTGCGCTGTGCCATGTCGTTGCAGGCGGCCTATCTCCCCGAACGTGCGGGGCGCGAGCCGTTCGACTACACTCCCGAATCGAGCCGCCGTGCTCGCGGGCTTGAGATCTGGGCCGCGATCGCCTCGCTCGGCCGCGATGGCGTGGCAGAACTCGTGGAGCGCTGCTGTCGCCACGCCCAGAGCTTTGCTGAGGGATTGAGCGGTGCTGGCTGCCAAGTCCTAAATGACGTGGTGCTCAATCAAGTGCTTGTTTCATTCGGTGACGACCGGACTACGTCGGAAGTGATTCGGCGCGTGCAGCGAGACGGAACCTGCTGGTGCGGCGGTACGCTTTGGGGAGGCCGGACAGCGATGCGCATCAGTGTTTCGTCGTGGGCGACGACCAGCGATGACATCGAACGGAGCCTCGAAGCGATCCTCGGCGTCGTCCATGGTGTCAAGCGGGAGTGCGGCTGATCAGCTGTGATGCTTCCATCTCGGGCCCCAGAATCGGTCTCTTGGCGCGGGACCGACCAATCATGCAACCGCCGCTTGCAACGAGCCGAGTCCGTGTGGAATCGATCTCACGGTCTTGAACTGAACGGAATCAGCCGTGGGGCTGGCGACGCTTCCCGCTAGAAAGACCAGATCGACAACGCTCTCGCAGCCTACAGGCCGCCAGCCATATCGATGAAGGAGCCGGTCACATAAGAGGCTTCTTCCGACAGCAGCCACAAGATCGCCGCAGCCACTTCGTCCGGTTCACCTCCACGCCGCATCGGCAGTGCGTCCTGCAGTCGCTCGATCCGACGGGAATCGCCCCGCTCTGCATGAATCCCGGTGCGGATGAATCCCGGCCTGACCGCGTTGACACGAATTCCGTCTTCCGCCACCTCGCGAGCAACACCAATCGTAAGGCTGTCAACAGCCCCCTTGGAGGCCGCGTAATCCACGTACTCGCTGGGCGCACCCGTGCGAGAGGCGGCTGACGAAACGTTAACGATTGCGCCTCCAGATCCGCCGGACCGTCGACTCATCCTTCTGATGGCTTCCCTGGTGCAGTACAGGGTTCCAAGCACGTTCGTCCGAAGGATCGTCTCCCAGCGAGCGCTGTCCATGTCCTCCAGGCGAGATGCGGGCGCCACTTCACCGGCGTTGTTGACGACCCCGGCTAGACTCCCGCCCTGAGCGTCGACTGTTTCGAAAAGCCTCGCAACGTCTTCTTCTTGGCCCACGTCCGCTTGCAGAGCGACGCCATCCCCGCCCCGCTCTACAATCTCATTATCGAAGGTTCCCGAAAGCAGGCAAGCCCGAACCAGCGGGAATGGCGGATCAGGTGGTCGTCACCCATCCCCACCATCCGCTGCGCGGTCGGTCGTTCCCGTTTTACTCCCGGATAACGACCGGAGGCGTGCGCCTGGT
>JAJEHF010000078.1 GCA_022823865.1 Bryobacterales bacterium | reverse complement strand
GCCCCCTGCCGGGCGCTGCGAAGAGCGGCCCAGCGCCCTTCGCGCAGGCCCTTGCAACTCCAGCGACAGGCTGCCCTAGTTGCACGAGCAACGATCCGGTCCCATCAAACGAGTCACGTATCGACAAAAAAATGTACCTGCGCTTCTGACGGTGACCTTCGACCCTGTGGCCCAGTATCTCGTGGAAGAAAACCCCGCTCGCCCTGCCGGAGAGGATCGCGGGGCCGGTATACGGCTCGGCTAGCGGAGCGTTGCGGAGGCCGGCTAGGTCGCGAATCATCCCCTCCACGGCATCGAGCACGGTCGCATCGTCCGGTAGCCCGCTGGGATCAAATGCGAAGAACGACTCGTAGCGAGGCAGTTCCATCCCGTCTTCGGCCTTGGTCAGGGCCGAAATCGCCAAGCGCACGCGAGGCTCCGACGTGCGAATCTTCGAGCCCTCGCTGTTGACATACCAGCGCGTCACTACCGATCCGCTAATCACCGCATCCGCGGAGTAGACATGGGACGCCTGCGCGAACGGTGCCGAGTAACGCTTCAATCTGTCTTCCCAAACTGCGAGATCCAGGTCGAACGAACGCATGTCTTCGATCGACTGCTGCTCGTCTTCGGCCGAGAAGTCCGCCAAGAGCTCTTCGTCCTGCACCGTGACCTGCACGTTGGTCTTCACTTTGGTGAGCTGCTCTGTCGCTTCCTTGTACTTGCGGTCCGTCTGGAACCAAAGCGTGCTGCGCAAGGCATCAATGTCCGCGACAGGCGCCTCTACGCGGGACAGGCGGAACCTGCCTCCCCCGCCCCTGCCCCGGATCGGGCGGGTATTGTCAAGGTCGTGGCTGCCAACCCTGAGATCCATGTCGAGCAGGCGGCGCTCGCTCTCGGATCGGCCCGCCAGCGCACCGAAAGACGCTCGCGCATACGAGGTGCGCTCTTCGGTGATCTCGTAGCTGAGGAAATACAGCGGCGCGGGCTGGCCGGAAAGGGTCTCGACCGAGCGGTCAAGCTCTTGCTGCATTGCGTCCAGGACGGCATCGGACGCGTGAAGCGGCCAGCACGCAAGCAGGGCGAGGGCCGCGGCTTTGCCCAAGCGAAGCGCTCTCTGCGAAGGTGGTATCATTCCGCTCGCCATCGTTGTGTTCATTCTAGGCGTGCGGGCGATGCGGGACTTGACCGACAGGCGCGGTCGCCAACGCCAACACCCGCGCAAGACGATCCTGCCTCTCGCTGGAAGGAGCGCTGGAGTGAAGACGCTGCTCTTCCTTTTCGCGGCCACCGCGCTCTGCTGCACCGGCGGTCCAGAGACCGCTGCGGACACACGGCCTAACATCTTGATGATCGCGGTCGACGACCTGCGGCCGGAATTGGCGTCGTTCGGCGCTTCGTATGTTCATTCCCCGCACATCGATCGGCTGGTGTCAGCGGGGCGAGCCTTCCGCCGGCACTATGTCCAAGCACCGACCTGTGGCGCTTCCCGATACACGCTCTTGACCGGTCGCTACGGCGGAGCGAGTAACGCCGCGCTGTTCGAACGTGCCGCACAGCTGCGGGACGATCCAGGCTCTGTGCCTCCGAGCATGCCTGCTTGGTTTCGCCGGCACGGGTACACGACGGTCTCGGTGGGAAAGGTGTCTCACCATCCCGGCGGCCTCGGCGGGGAGGACTGGAACGACCCCCTCCGGCCGGAAATGCCCGATTCGTGGGACCGGCACCTGCTTCCAGCCGGCCCCTGGCAGCATCCTCGCGGCTGGATGCATGGCTTGGCTCGCGGGGAAATCCGGGGCGATGCCGCCGAGATGGCCGTGTACCAGGCCGCGGACGGCGCTGACACAATCTATCCGGACGGGCGCTCGGTCGACGAGGCTCTGCGACAGCTGGATCTGTTGACCTCCGATCGCGAGCAGCCCTTCTTCCTCGCCGTCGGAATCCTTCGTCCTCACCTGCCGTTCGGTGCGCCGGGACGGTACCTCAGCCACTACGCCGACAAGCAACTCCCGCCCACGCCCCACCCCGCCAAGCCGAAGGGAAGGACCACCTGGCACGCTTCGAATGAGTTCATGAAGTACCAGCGTTGGAACCGCGATCCGAACACAGATGCCGAATTCGCGCTGGAGGTGCGCAGGCACTACGCCGCCTGCGTGACCTACGCCGACGCGCAAGTAGGGCGCCTCCTGGAGCGACTCCAGCAGAGAGGCGCCTCAAGGAACACCGTTGTGCTGCTGTGGGGGGATCACGGCTGGCACTTGGGCGAGCACGCGATCTG
This sequence comes from Bryobacterales bacterium, assembly GCA_022823865.1. Classification (GTDB taxonomy): domain Bacteria; phylum Acidobacteriota; class Terriglobia; order Bryobacterales; family UBA6623; genus VXMF01. The sequence continues at coordinate 17,052 of JAJEHF010000078.1, read as the reverse complement.
GGGCAAGCACGCCCTCTACGAGGAATCCTTGCGATCCCCCCTCGTCATTTCGTATCACGGGCTGCTGCAGCCCGGCGTCCCGTCGGATGCGCTCGTCGAGACCTTGGACGTATTCCCAACGCTCTGCGATCTGGCCGGATTGCCGGTACCGGAGTTCGTGCACGGAGCCTCGCTGGGCCCGATCCTGGATGATCCGGCCGCAACCGGCCACCCCGCGATCTCCTATCGTCGAGGAGCCCGAACGATACGCACGGCGACACATCGCCTGATCCTCCACGATGACGGGTTCGCCGAGCTGTACGACCACACGTCAGCCGACAAGGAGACCGTGAATGTCGCGGCTTCGCATCCAACCTTGGTAGCGGAACTTTCCGACAGGCTCCGCGGCCGCTTGGATCGGTAACGGACCGGCCGCCGGCTGCGCGGTGGTAGACTGGCAGCGCGAGGGTGGTTCTGCGGCGCCGTCCATCGGGCTGCGCGGGCAGTGCTCTCTTGGCAGCGGACTCATGCGTTTCAGGTCGCATGGCTTGATCGGCGGGCTAGCGGTGTCGTCGCTATGCGCAGCCCCCCAAGCGCCCCCTGCCGCTACAGCGATCAGCTTCTTCGAGTCCGAGATCCGGCCGGTCCTCCACACTCGCTGCTCCCAGTGCCACAACGACCGGCTCCGCACTAGCGGCCTTTCGCTGGCCTCCCGCGAGGGCCTGCTGGAAGGCGGCACGCGCGGACCAGCGATCTCCGTCGACCGGCCTTCAGAGAGCCTAGTCCTCGCCGCCCTGCGCCAGTCCCAGACGCTCAGCATGCCGCCAGACGGGAAGCTGCCGGATGACAAGATCGCCGCCATCGAACGCTGGATCGAACTCGGCGCTCCTTGGCCCGCGCACTCCGCGACGCCCGCCCCGGCAGCAAGCGCCGAGCACTGGTCGTTCCAGCCGATCACGCGGCCACAGCCCCCGAGCGTGGCGCGACCGGAATGGGCGCGCAATCCAATTGACCGATTCATATTGGCGCGGCTTGAAGAGGCCGGCCTGAAACCGTCTGCCGAAGCATCCGCCACCACCTTGGTGCGTCGAGTCCATCTAGATCTCGCCGGGCTCCCGCCCGCTCCAGACGTGGTTCGCGACTTTGTCGAAGACACCGCGCCGGGCGCCTACGAACGCATCGTAGAGCGCTTGCTCGATTCGCCCGCCTATGGCGAGCGCTGGGGGCGGCACTGGCTCGACCTCGCCCGCTACGCCGATTCGAACGGCTACAACGCCGACGCTCAGCGCGAGATCTGGATGTACCGCGATTGGGTCATCGATGCCTTCAATCGCGACCTGCCGTTCCAACAGTTCGCGATCGAACAGCTCGCCGGCGACATGTTGCCGAATCCTTCAAAGCAATCGATCGTGGCGACTGGATTCCATCGCAACACCCTGCTCAATCTGGAGGGAGGAGTCGACTTCGAACAGTACAGGGTAGAGTCCGTCGTCGACCGCGTCGACGTGACCGGCATAGCCTTCCTCGGGCTCTCCTTGGGATGCGCCCGCTGTCATGACCACAAGTACGATCCTATTTCGCAGCGCGAGTTCTACGAGTTCTTCGCCTTCTTCAACAACATCGATGAACTTAGCGGCGCCTTCAAGAACAACGAGGGCCGGGCCCGGGCCTACGAGCCCGTGCTCGAGTTCGGCACCGACGAAGAATACCTGCGCCGGGAAGCCATCAAGGCGCAGATCGAGGCCATGGAGGCCGAACAATCCGCCTACCAGAAGACACTCCTCGCCAAGCAGCCCGAATGGGAAGCGAGCCTGACCGAGGCCGAGATCGCCAAGCTTCCGCTCGGTGTCCAGCGCATCCTGCGCAAAGCCCCGGAGGACCGCTTGGAGGGCCGAAGGGTGTTCGTGCGCAACGAATTCCTGGCGCAGGACCCCGGAATGCAGGAACGCCGCAAGGCGATTGCCGCCGTCAGGGCGCTATTGCCGAAGGTCCCGAGCACTCTGGTGATGCGCGAACTGCCAGAACCGCGTCCGACGCACATCCTGCTGCAAGGCGAGTTCCTCCACAAGGGCGAGCAGGTGTTTGCCGGCACGCCCGCCGTGTTGCCGCCGCTGGAAGCCGAGAATCCTAACCGCCTCGACCTAGCCCGCTGGATCGTCCGCCGCGACAACCCCCTGATGCCGCGCGTCACGGTCAACCGCGTCTGGCAGCGCTATTTCGGACAGGGAATCGTAGCGACCGAGAACGATTTTGGCACGCAAGGCGAACCTCCCACGCATCCAGCCCTGCTCGACTGGCTCGCGACCGAGTTCGTGGACAACGACTGGAGCTTGAAGGCGCTGCACCGCTTGATCGTCACCTCGGCCACCTACCGACAGGCCTCCGGACACCGCGCCGACCTCGCCGCGGCGGACCCCGAAAACCGCTTGCTGGGGCGACAGAACCGCCTGCGCGTGGAATCGGAGATCGTTCGCGACCTAGCCCTTTCGGCCAGCGGCATGCTGACCCGCGAGATCGGCGGCCCGAGCGTCTTCCCGGCGCAGCCGCCCGGAGTGATGATTCGCAAGCCGTGGCCGGAGAGCGAGGGCAAGGACCGCTATCGGCGCGGGCTGTACACGCATTTCTGGCGCACCAGCCCCCATCCCGGCCTGATGGTCTTTGACAGCCCCGATGCCCTGACCACCGCAACTAGGCGCAACCGGTCCAATACCCCGCTGCAGGCGCTCACGCTTCTGAACGACACCGGCTTCCACGAATTCGCCCAAGGGCTCGCCCGCCGCGTCGTGGAGGACCACCCTGAAAGCGGCGTGGCGGAGCGGGCCGCGCATGCCTTCCGCATCTGCCTCGCCCGCCCTCCATCGGCGGACGAGTTGGCAACCCTGACCAACTTCGCCAGCACTCAGTTGGACGAGTTCCAAACCTACCCGGAACGAGCGAAGGGGATCCTGACGCTTGGCAGCCGGGACGGCGAGGAGCCAGCGGAGCTGGCCGCCTGGACCACCTTGGCAAGCACGCTGATGAACCTTGACGAGTTCATCACGCGGGAGTGACCCGCCATGACACCCACACAACTCCACCTGTTGCACGCCACCCGGCGTCACTTCTTCAGCCAGTGCTTCGTGGGCTTGGGCGGCTTGGCGCTCGCCGACCTGCTCAGCCCGACCGGGCTGCACGCAGCGCCCGGCTCCGTTTCGGAGCGCCCCCTAGCACCCAAGCGGCCTCATTTCGCGCCCAAGGCCAAGCGTGTCGTATACCTGTTCATGTCTGGCGCTCCCAGCCAGTTCGAGACCTGGCTCTGGCGTCCGAAGCTCAGGGAACTCGACGGCCAAGCGACCCCGGACTCCTTCCTGGACGGCAAGCGCTTCGCATTCATGGAGCAGTTCACCAAGCAGCGGCCCAAGCTGCTCGGCCCGCAGCGCGACTTTCGTCGGCACGGCCAGTCCGGCATCTGGGTGTCCGAGGTCTTCCCTCACATGGCAGGCATCGTGGACGACCTGTCCCTGATCTACACCCTGAAGACCGAGAACTTCAACCACGCTCCCGCGAAGCTCTTCTTCAGCACCGGTTCCACGCGCTACGGGCGGCCCTCGATGGGCTCGTGGATCACCTACGGGCTCGGCAGCGAGTCCCAGAACCTGCCCGCCTTTGTCGTGCTGCGCTCCGGCAAGCAAAACCTGATGGGCGGTGCCAACATATGGGGCAGCGGGTTCCTGCCGACGACCTACCAAGGGGTGGAATTCCTCCGCTCGGCGGACCCCATCCCGAATCTGTCCAGCCCTCCGGGCTTCTCGGCCGAAAGGCAGGCGGCGAGAGTCAGCGCCATTCGCGAACTCAACCTGGCGCGACTGGCAGAAGTCGGCGATCCGGAGATTTCCACCCGCATCGCCGCGTACGAGCTCGCCCACCACATGCAGACCAGCGGTCCGGAACTGATGGATCTGTCCAGCGAGAGCCAGGCAACGCTGGACCTCTACGGGGCCGAGCCGGGCAAGTCGACCTTCGCCAACAATTGCCTAGTCGCCCGCCGCCTCTTGGAGCGCGGCACGCGCTTCGTGCAGCTCTATCACACCGGCTGGGACCACCATGGCAACCGCGTCAACAACCTCGCCGACAAGCTCGACGAGGTCGCCCTGGACGTAGACCGCGCCTCAGCAGCGCTGGTCACCGATCTCAAGCAGCGCGGCCTGCTGGACGACACGCTGGTGATCTGGGGCGGCGAGTTCGGCCGGACCCCCATGGGCGAGATCAAGGAACTGCCCGGCCGCAACCACCACATCGAGAACTTCCCCATGTGGTTCGCCGGAGGCGGCATCAAGCCCGGCCAGACCATTGGAGAGGTGGACGAGCTCGGGTTTTTCATCACCAAGGATCCTGTCGAGGTCTATGACGTGCAGGCGACGATACTGCACTTGCTCGGCCTGGACCACACCAAGCTCACGTTCCGGCACCAAGGCCGCGATTTCCGGCTCACGGACGTGGCCGGTCGCCTGATCGAGCCGTTGCTGGCCTGACGCCCGGCAGCGATCGACAGCGGAGCAACGGGCCCGCGCAGATCTGGCGCAGGTCCCCGCCCGCCCCTCAGCTGCAGCCCGAGGTCGAGCCGCAGTTCGGGCAGCGGTAGCAGTTGCCGTTCACGCTCATAATCGAGCCGCACTCCGTGCAGGGCGGACCGTCCACCGGCGAGTCCATGGCTTGGGCGGCTTCCTCCACCGCAACGCTGCCCGAGGACGGCGCGCTCGCAGTCACGGCTGGCAGGGCTTGGTCGATTTGGCCGACAGCTTCCCCATCTTGCGGAGCGTACCTTGCGCCCAGCCAGCGGAAGATGTAGTCGGTGATGGACTTGGCGTAGTGGATGTCCTTGTTGTTCGTCCAGCCGCTCGGCTCGAACCGCACGTGGCCGAACTTCTCCACCAGGGTGTGCAGCGGCACCCCGTACTGCAACGTCAGCGAGATGGCAGTAGCAAAGTTGTCCATCAGGCCGCTGATCGTCGAGCCCTCCTTGGCCATGCGGATGAAGATCTCGCCGGGCTGCTTGGTGTCCGGATAGAGCCCGACCGTGAGATAGCCCTCGTGCCCCCCTACCGAGAATTTGTGCGTTAGAGACTCGCGCTCGTCCGGCAGCCTGCGACGCAGCGGGCGGGGCGTGGTGTCTTTGGTCGCGTCCGCGTCGCCCTGGTCCGACTGGCCTGTGCTCAGTGGCTGCGCCCCCTTCGAGCCGTCGCGGTAGATGGCCACAGCTTTCAGCCCCAGACGCCACGCGTCCATGTAGGCGTCGGCGATATCGTCCGCCGTGGACTCCTGCGGCATGTTGATCGTCTTGGAGATCGCGCCCGAGATAAAGGGCTGCACCGCGGCCATCATCTTCAGGTGCCCGCTAAAGTGGATCGAGCGCTCGCCGTTGAGCGGCTTGAAGCTGCAGTCGAACACTGGCAGGTGCTCGTCGCCGAGTTCCGGCGCCCCCTCGATCGTTTCCGTCGAATCGATGTGGTCGACGATCTCGGCGACCTGTTGCTCGCTGTAGCCGATCCGCTCCAGCGCTTCCGAGACCGTGTTGTTGACGATCTTGATCACACCGCCCCCGACCAGCTTCTTGTACTTCACCAGAGCAAGCTCCGGCTCCACGCCGGTCGTGTCGCAGTCCATCATGAACCCGATCGTGCCGGTTGGCGCAATCACCGTGACCTGGCCGTTGCGATAGCCGTGCTGCTGCCCAACCGCGTAGGCCTCCTGCCACGCCGCTTCGGCCGCAGCCCGCAGGTCGGGCTGCACGCCCTTCGTGGCGATCTCCTTGCTCGCATCCCTATGCATCCGAATCACCTCGAGGAAGGGCTCGCGGTTGTCCCCGAAGCCCTTGAACGGGCCGCGCACCTCGGCGATCTGCGCACTGGTGAGGTAAGCCTGGCCGCACATCGTGGCCGAGACCGCTCCCGCGATGGCCCGGCCGCGATCCGAGTCGTACGGCACGCCCATGGACATCAGCATTGCGCCAAGATTGGCGAAGCCGAGGCCCAGCGGACGATAGGAGTGAGAGTTGAACGCGATCCGCTCGGTCGGATAGGCCGCGTTGTCGACCAAGATCTCCTGGGCCAAGATCATCGTGGCAACCGCCCGGCGGTAGGACTCAACCTCGAAGGTGCCGTTCGAGGATTGGAACTTCTTCAAGTTCAATGACGCCAGGTTGCAGGCCGAGTCGTTCAAGAACATGTATTCCGAACAGGGGTTCGAGGCATGGATCCGATCCGTGTTCTTGACCGGGTTCCACCTGTTGATCGTCGTGTCGAACTGCATCCCGGGATCGCCGCACTGGTGCGTGGCCTCGGCAATGTCGTTCAGCAGGTCCTTGGCGCTGTGGCGCTCCTTGGGCTGCTTGCTGAGGACGGAACGTGTCCACCAATCGCGCCCGTCGCCGGCCGCGTGCATGAATTCGTCGGTGACCCGCACCGAGTTGTTGGCGTTCTGGAACGAGATCGTCGAGTAGGCGTCCCCGTCGATGGCCGCATCGTATCCGTTCTGAATCAACACGTGGGCCTTCTTCTCTTCGCGCGCCTTGCACCAGATGAAGTCCTTCACGTCCGGGTGATCGACATCAAGGATCACCATCTTGGCCGCGCGGCGCGTCTTGCCGCCGGACTTGATCACTCCCGCGAACGCATCGAAGCCCTTCATGAACGACACCGGGCCGGAAGCCCGCCCGCCACCGGCCAGGCCGGCGTCGTCCTCGCGGATGTTGGAGAGGTTCGTGCCGGTGCCCGAACCCCACTTGAACAGCATGCCTTCGGTCTTGGCCAGGTCCAGGATCGACTCCAGCGAGTCCTGGACCGAGTTGATGAAGCAGGCCGAACACTGCGGCCGATGCTGGTCCGGATCCAGCGCAGCGACGCGCTCGCTGGACTCGTCCCACGCCCAGCCGTAGCCGCGCGACTCCTTGCGCACGCCAACGTTGAACCACACCGGGGAATTGAAGCTCGCCTTCTGGGTCAGCATGAGGTGAGCCAAGTCGTCGCGGAAGGCCTCCACGTCGGCCTCAGACGCGAAGTAGCCGCCAAGGCCGCCCCAGTCCGCGATCGTGTCCACCACCCGGTGCACCAGCTCGCGCAGGCTGCGCTCGCGGTCCGGCCGCCCGACCGTGCCGTGGAAGTACTTGCTGGCCACGATGTTGGTCGCGGTCTGCGACCAGTCGGACGGCATTTCGACGTCCGTCTGCTCGAAGACGATGTTTCCCTTCACGTCGGCGATCACCGCCGAGCGCTGCTCCCACTCGAGCGTGTCATACGGCGTCTGGCCGTCCTTGAGGTCGCTGGTGAAATAGCGCTCGAAGGCCAGGCCGCGCCGGGTCCGCGCCGCGTCCTTGGCGGCCTCCGCCCCTGTGGCAGCCGCCACTCCCGCCTTGGGTTCCACCACTGTGTCGATTCCTGCCGTGCCCATCGCCCCACTGGCCTCCTTGTTACTTTCGCATCGCCAACCGCATGGCGCGTCGCTGACTCGCTCCAAGCGATACCGCGCACAACTCTAGCACATCTTCTGGTATATGTCTCGCCAAATGTACTAGATATTGGAGACTGCTTCCCGAAGAATGCAACCCCCAAGAAATTCTCCAACAAGCATACACAGCCGGTCAAGGCCGTCCCGAGAGTAGGGAAAACTGCCCCGAATCACCGTAAGCTTGCGCGAATCAGGCCCATCTGGCACCATCCCGCCACCATTGCGCTAAGAATGGGCCGAAATTTTTTTCGGCGATTCAGGGCTGAAATTCCGGTGCGTTGGACAGATGCACCAGTCAAGCCCAAATCGATTGCACGCGATCGCGCCCGACCCGCGCCTCGCCGCTGCGCACGACCGCGAATTTCGTCGCGATCGGGCCGATCATCTCGTACAACACCACCGCCGACAGCACGATGGTGGAGATGACCGGGTAGTACAGGGGGAACTGCTGGCTGATCATCAGCACCAGGCCCACCGCCAGGCCTGCCTGGGTGAGCAGCCCGAATCCGAGCAGATTCTGCACCTGGGGGTCCATGCCCAGCCGGCGGCTGCCCAGCCAGGCGCCGCCAAACTTGCCGCAGCCTCGCGCGAACAGGTAGACCAGGCCCACCATGCCGATCGATGCCAGGCGCTGGACATCGAGATCCGCCCCAGCGAGCACGAAGAAGATCGCGTAGAACGGAGGGTCCGTGCCTTCCAAGGTCTTGAACAGCCGGCGGCTGCGCCGCGAGAGGTTGACCATGGTCGCGCCGACGGCGAGGCTCGCGATGAGCGGCGACAGCTCAGCGATCCGGGCCACCCCGACACACAGCAGGATGGACCCCGCGAGGAGAATCAGCATCTCCCCGGTCTCGCTGACCTGGCGCGCCCAGCCGGCCAGCATCAAGCCAGTCAGGAACCCGAGCGCGACAGAGCCAACCAGCTGCCAGACCAGCGGGAAGCCGGCCTGCCATATCGTCTGCCACAGGCTCTGCTGGCCCCAGCCGGCGACCATGTCGACCAACGCCGCGCAGACTAGGTAGGCGATCAGGCAGACGATGTTGTTGACGGCGATGATGCCGAGCAGCGCGTCGCTCAGCGGCCCGCGCGCATTGCACTCTCGCAGCACCATCAGGGTGGACGCCGGGGCAGTCGCGATCGACACCGAGGCCAGCAGCAGCGCGACCTGCCACGGCTGTCCGAGGGCCAGCATCGTCGCCAGCACCATGGCGGCGGCCAGCATGGACTCCATGAGCGTGAGCCGCACGATCTTGCCGCCGATGCGGCGCACGAGGCTGAATTCGAACACGCCGCCGATCGAGAACAGGATCAGGCCCAGCGCCACCTCGCTGAGCGCCTCCAGCGCCTGGACGTTCTCGTGGCTCACCCAGCCCAGCATGGACGGGCCCAGCGCCATGCCGGCCAGGATGTAGCCGGTCACTTCCGGGATCCGCAACAGGCGCACCAAGTGGCCGGAAGCCAGCGCCAGCAGCAGGATCAACCCCAGCGAGGAGAGCTCATTCATCGACCCGCACCAGTGTGCCCCACATGCGCCCGCGACGCTCCAGGACCAAGTGAACCTGGCCGCCCGCGACCCGGAAGGCATCCTCCAGATCGGAGAACGCCAGCGCCGGCTTCTGGTTGACCATCAGCAGCCTGTCCCCCGGGCGGGCTCCCGTGCTCGCTGCCAAGCTCCCTGCCATCACCGGCCCCAGCAGCAGGCCGTCCTGCGGCTCGACGAATCCGCGGGTCGACACGGCAGCCTCGGCCAGAGGGCGCGCCTGCAGGCGGATCCTGAGCGTGCGGCGGGCACGCCACACGCGCAGGTCGAACAGCTCGCGCGAGACCGGCAGCACCAGGCTGCCCACATCGTCCAGAGTGGACACCGGCGCGCCATCGATCGCCAGTACCACGTCGCCCGGCCGCAGACCCGCCTCGTGCGCCCGGTGGCCCCACCAAGTCTCGCGGACGATGACGCCGCCCTCTTGACGGAAGAATTCCAGCTCGTCTTCCTCCGCCATGGCCAGCCGCATGCCGTAGCGCTGCGGCAGCAAGTCCTGGGCTTCCGCTTCCGAGCGCGCCTGCAGTTCCAAAGCTCCGACCTCGACGGCGATCAATGTGCCGGCACAGTCCAGCGCCACCGCGACCAGCCCTCCATCGAGCGAGAAGATGCCCGCGCCCGCCTGTGCCGGCCCAAGTTCGAGATTCGTCAGCACCTCGAGCACCTCGGCCTCTCCGCAGCGCCGCTCTATCACGCCGAATAGATTGCCGGGCGCGTAGCGCAGCCCTCCCGCGCTGGAGCGCCACACCGCCAGCAGCCACGAGCCCCACGGATAGAGGCGCACGGGGCTGCGACCGCTGACAACAGCGTCCAACGGAGCCTTTAGCAGGACGTAGGGCAGGTGCGGCGCGGCCACGCTCGTCTGCAGCTCGACCTCGCGGTCGTCGAGCGCCGTGCGGTCGCGCGCCGGAAACGGTCCCAGCCGGGCCGAGGTCACGACCTCGCCCGCCTGCCAGACCACCCCGCTCTGGCCGGTTCCGGCCAGCAATACCACGCTCTCCTCCACTTGCGTGGCGATGTAGGAGAAATGCCCCGCAATGCGCTCCACCATGCGGCGGTCAGCGTAGCGGGCCAACTGCGGCAGATCCGACGCAGACGCCGGCACGACTTCCTCCGGCACGACGCCGGGCTTGACCGCGAATCCCACCAACAGGATCACGAGGCATGCTACGGCCAGCACGGCGATGTAGCGCGGATCAGACCTCCGGACTGCCATCCAACTCCATGGGTCGAACTCAGATCATGACGGCGTCCCCGCTGATGCGGCAGTCCACGACCAGCAAGAACAGCGCCCCAACTGCGGCAAGCATGCAACCGGCAATCGCCCAGACCGGCGTGCCGAACCCCACGAAGCTGACCAGCACAGCCACTGCCCAGCTGCCTGCCAACGACACCACCAGCGACACGTGCAAGGAGCGCATGACCCACAGGCTCCTCCCCAAAGTCGCCGGCCAGTCTCCCAGGCGCAGAGTGAGCGATAACAGCAGTCCCGCCGCCAGCCCGAGAAGCGGCGCCCCCGCGACCGCCAGCACCGCCACCCGCGCATAGAGCAGGCTGGCAGCGCCCGCGCCCACCAAGGCCAGCGGCCCAACCAGCGGGTAGAGGTTGTCACGCAGCCTGGGCAGACGCTCGGCTGCCGCCCAGCCGAAGGCCAGTCCCGACCAGAACAACGCCATCACGACCGCGCCCTCGACAAGCGAGAATCCCGCCCGGCGAGACAGGTAGGAAGCCAGCCATGCCACGGCCAGGCCGCACGCGGTCGCCTGCAGCAACAGGCTGGCAGCGATCAGGATTCCGCGCGGGCCGGTGCCCCCGTCTGCGTGCCCCGCGCCCCAGCGCTCTGCCGCGGCTTCGAACCTCACGCGCCCGGCGCGAATCGACGCCAGTGCCAACAGCAGCGGAACCGCTGCGGCGGCCAGCAGGACCGGGTCTAGCCGCGCTGCCGCGTTCGCGCTCCACGCACCGATCAAGTTCGCCGCCACGCCCCCTAACCCCAAACTGGCACCGCACACGCCCATGATCGCCGCCGGGCGCCAAGGGGGTAGCATCGCGAGCACGAGCGCCACGCTCAGCCGCAGGCAGCCGCCGCAGGCCAGCCCCAGCAGGGCCAAGGACGCGGGCTTGGCCCAAGCGTGCTGGAGAGCCGCGAGGTAGACCATCCCGCCGGCGGCAGCGATCCCACAAGAGACTAGGAAAGCCCGGGTCCCCTTGTCGGGAGCCGCGCGGGCAGACAGCCGCCGCCCCGGCAGCAGCGCGCACAGCGCGCCCGCAGCAGCGGCGGCCTCAGGGCCGACCAAGGTGATCGAAGCCAAGGTCTGGCGCAAGGCAAGGATACCCAAGAAGCCCAAGCCCGCGCCCAGCGCGAACAGAGCCAAGGCGGCGAGCCGAATATGCGTTACTCCAAGTATGCGTTTCGGCAATGCCGCCGCGGGCATGGCCGCATTGTATCAACGGAGCCTAGACTCGCGGCCCTAGCAGCGCTACGCCTTGGCCCTACGCCTCCGACGCCAGCCTCCGCAGCCGGCCGCCTAGATCCTTCACGGCCCCCCACATCAGCGCAACCTCGGTCGAGCATCCGATCAGCTTCATTCCGCGCTCGATCCAGAATTCCGCCAACGCGCCGTCTCGCACTTGGATGGCAGGCCAGATGCCCCGCTCCTCGCAAGCGGCGATCACGCGCTCAATGGCCCCAACCAACTTGGCGTCGTACCACTGGCCTCCGACGCCGAGCGAGATCGACAGGTCCGCCGGGCCTACCAGCAGGGAGTCCAAGCCCTCCACCGATGCCAGGTCGGGCAACCGATCCAAGGCTCGTGCGGACTCGACCTGAGCGATCATCAGCGTCTCTTGGTTGCAGTGGGAGACGATCTCATCGAAGCTCGCGGTCTGGTAGCCGATCTGCGGCGGCCCCAATCCGAAACCCCGGCGGCCCTGGGGAGGGAACTTGGCCCCGCGCACTGCGCGCGCCAACTGATCGGGATCCTCGCAGCGGGGAAAGATGATGCCCTCGGCGCCGGAGTCGAGGGCGCGGGCCACAAGGTCGTACTGAAAGTCGCACACGCGCACCACGGCCGTGATGTCTGTCATGCGGTAGGCCCGCAGCAGCTCGTGCAGCGTGTCGGACGAGAACGGGCTGTGCTCGGAATCGAGAAACACCCAGTCCATGGCCGCCGCCTGGAACATCTTGGGGACTTCTGCCGTGCCGATCTGCGAATGCGCGATGCCGACGGCAACCTCGCCCGCCGCCAAGATCGCCTTGGTCTTGTTGGGCCTCATGCTCCAACTGTATCGCAGGCCGTGATCTGGCTCCCTGCCGGCGAAACCGCCGCGGCCCGCAATCTCACAGGGTTACCAGCAGCGTCGTGTAGAGGAACGTTTGGGGACCGCCGCCCGGCACTTGCCGGATCACGAACCGCCCCGCCATGAACCGCGACACCCCGAAGCTCACTTCCACCTTGGGCGTGGGATCGTAGCGGAGGACGACGTCCAGTTCCGATCCGATGTGCGCGCTGGAAGCGCCGCCAGGCGGCGCGTGCGCCCGTGCCACGAAGTTGGTTTGGTACAGACCGTCGTAACGGCTGGCAAGCCGGAAGTCGAGGAAGTCGACATTGATCTGCCACGCCCTGCGAGGGTGCAACTCCACCCCCGTCTTCAGGGCCCGCAAGTTTCGCAACGAAACGACGTCCTGCTGGCCATAGATCCTGTGAGGCCCCGGGAACAGTGTGTCGAATGTGCCGATCCGACCGTCCTCCGGATCGGAGTCTCCGCTGGCGTAGCTCCACTCCACGCCCAGCCTAGGCCGCAAATGACGCTGCTCAAGCGTTTTGCCGAGCGCCCACACGCCCATCCAAGCGCCCTGACTCTGGCCCTGTGTCCGGCCCCCCTGGCCCGCGAGGATGACCTGGTAGTCCCAGGTCTCGGCGAGCAGGCCCGCGAATCGGGAACCGGCGGTACGCAACACTCCGCCGAGATTGGAGGCCAGATCCACCGGGCGCCTCGACGTGAAGTAAAACGGCTCGATTTGGTGGCCGCCCAGGCCGGAACCGATCACTCCCACCGCGCCATACACCCAGCGCGTGCGCGAAGGCGGGTCGAAGCCGTCGCTGATATCGACTTGGGTGACCGCCAACAGGTTGACGCTGTCCTTGCCCCGCCGCAGCACGAGTTCGGACCCGTCCCAGGCTGGAGAAATGTTGCTCCAGTTGCGGACGCCGATGATTCGTTCGTCAATGAACGAGAGCTCGCGCCTGCCAACGAAGAGCGTCAACGGCCCGTCTTCCTGCCCCAAGGCCACATAGCCCTGGCGAATGTCGACGGGATCCTTGAGTGCCCGGTCATTGCGGTCGCTCGCTAACCCCTGCACGTGCGAGTCCTGGGCTTCGACGAAGATACGCACTTGGCGCGTCGGTCGCATCGTCGCGTCGAACCGCAGGCGGGTGGTCGTGAACGCGTCCTGTCTCACCGGGTCATCCCCGCCGCCATTGCGCGTCTCGGCACGCGCCCGCAATTCGGCCCCGAACTCGTAACGGGGCGCCTGCTCGCGGACGCTGTTCTGGCCAAGCGCCGCAATCGGAGCGAAGCCCGCCATGGCGGCCAAGAGCAGCCCGCTCACTGTTCGCCGGAACGGCGTATGCATCCCTGCAGCCACCTAGGCCGATTCCTTCGCAGCTCGACTAGGCATCGTCGCTGACGCTCAATACCGCTAGGAAGGCCTCCTGCGGGATATCGACGCGTCCGACCCGCTTCATCCTGCGCTTGCCCTCGCGCTGCTTCTCGAGGAGCTTGCGCTTGCGCGTGATGTCGCCTCCGTAACACTTGGCGGTCACGTTCTTGCGCAGCGGCGCGATGTTGTCGCGGGCCACGATGCGATTGCCGATCGCAGCTTGCAGCGCAACTTCGAACTGCTGGCGGGGAATGAGCTTGCGAAAACGTTGGATCAGCGCTTTGCCGCGGTCATAGGCCTGGTCCTTGTGCACGATGATCGACAGCGCGTCAATCGCGTCCCCGGCAACCAAGATGTCCAGCTTGACCATCGGGGACGCCCAGAAGCCCGAAAAGTGGTAGTCGATCGAGGCATAGCCCCTGGAGACGGTCTTCAGGCGGTCATAGAAATCGAGCACGATCTCGTTGAGCGGAACCTCGTAGGTGAGCACGACACGGTGGCCGGCAGCGTATTCGAACCCCTTCTGCACGCCGCGCTTCTCCTCGAACAGTTTCAGAATCCCGCCCAAGTAGTCGTCCGAGGTGATCACGGTCACCAGAAACACCGGCTCCTCGATCTGCTGGATCGACGGTTGGGCTGGCCAGCGGCTGGCGTTATCGACTTCCACCACCTCGCCATCGGTCTTGGTCACACGGTAGCGCACGCCGGGCGCGGTGGTGATCAGGCGTATATCGAACTCCCGCTCCAAGCGCTCCTGCACGATCTCCAGGTGCAGCAGGCCCAAGAAGCCGCAGCGAAACCCGAATCCGAGCGCTGCCGAGCTCTCGGGCTCGAACTGGAAAGAGCGGTCGTTGAGCTGCAGCTTTTCCAACGCATCGCGCAGCAAGTCGTGCTCGTGGGACTCGACCGGATATAGCCCCGCGAAGACCATCGGCTTGGACTCTTCAAATCCGGGCAGCGGCTCGTCCGGCAGGTTGCGCTCGTCGCAGATCGTGTCTCCGACGCGCGTCTCTGTGACGTTCTTGATGTTGGCCACCACCCAGCCAACCTCGCCCGCCCAGAGGGTCTGGCAGCTAACCGGCTTTGGCGTGCGGAATCCGAGTTCCTCGACATCGTAGCTCCGCCCGGTTGACCAGAGCCGGATCTTCATGCCCTCGGAGAGTGTGCCGTCAACCACGCGCACCAGCATGACGACTCCGCGGTAGGAGTCGTACCACGAGTCGAACAGCAGAGCCCGCAACGGCGCGGAGGGGCGCGTGCGCGGAGCCGGCACGCGCTTGACGACGGCCTCGAGCACCTCTGCCACTCCCAAGCCGGTCTTGGCGCTGATCCGGAGCGCGTCGTGCGCTTCCAATCCGATGGTCCCCTCGATTTCGTCTTGGACGCGGTCGGGCTCGGCCGCGGGCAGGTCGATCTTGTTCAGCACGGGCACGATCTCGAGATCATGCTCTAGCGCGAGATAGGTGTTCGCCATCGTCTGCGCCTCGACGCCCTGCGCAGCGTCCACTACTAACAGGGCGCCCTCGCAGGCCGCCAGGCTGCGAGACACCTCGTAGGCGAAATCGACGTGGCCCGGCGTGTCGATCAGGTTGAGCTGGTAGGTCTCGCCGTCCCGCGCTTGATAGGCGATCCGGACCGCTTGGGCCTTGATCGTGATGCCGCGCTCGCGCTCGAGATCCATGGAATCCAGCACTTGCTCCTGCATCTCCCGGCTGCTGAGCGCACCGGTGCTCTCGAGCAGGCGATCCGCCAGCGTCGACTTGCCGTGGTCGATGTGGGCGATGATCGAGAAGTTGCGGATCAAGGAGAGGTCCATGCGGCTATGGAAGGCTTGCCCGACGGCAAGTCCTGCCACCGGGCACTCTCCCCTGCTCTGATTGTAGTCGCCCGCGCGCAGTGCAGGCAGTCCGCGCCGTGTCGCTAAGTGCCCCGGCGGCGCTGCAGGCACGCCGCCGGGGCCGGATCAGTGTGTCAGGATCCGATTCGGTAGGGCTGCTCCGAACGAGTGACCGCTACCACTATGGGACGGTTCACTGCCGGCCCGCCAAAGCTCGAGGTGCGCTCCTGACGGGTGCCGCCCTCTCCGGGATGCTGGATCGAGACCATCATCAGATCCTGCGCGGAGTTCATGATCACCGAGGCGCATTCAGCCCCTACAACTCCGCTGAAGATCTGCCGGTTGTAGCCCCGCTCGGACCCCTCGGTCGGCACGAAGAAGATGCCGTCGTTGATCCCGAGCGTTCGCGGCTGGCCGTCCGTAGCGATCAACATGTTGCCCTGCTTGTCGAACGCCAGATTGTCCGGGTTGGCGATCTTGCTGACGCGCTGCTGGTCGAATCCGGCGAAGAAGGTACCGTCAGCCTCGCTAGCGGGGTCGCCGCACAACATGAAGATCTCCCAATCGAATCGCGTGGCACCACTGTCACCGCCCCCCTCGGAAATTTCCACGATGTGGCCCATCGGGTTCGGAGCCCGCGGGTTCGGGGCGTTCTCGTCGCCGGCGGCGCGGCGCGTGTTGTTCGTCAATGCCACGTAGACCTTCTTGGTCAACGGATTGACCTCGATATCTTCGGGGCGGTCCATTTGTGTCGCTCCTAGCAGGTCGGCCGCCTGTCGGGCGAACAGCAGAACCTCCGCTTGGCTGGTGAAGCCGCTCGAAGCATTGATCGGGCCGTTCTCATAAGTCAGGGGCAGCCATTCGCCCGTCCCGTCGTCATTGAACTTGGCAACGTACAGCGTCCCGCTGTCTAGCAGGTCGCGGTTGGCGCTCCGGCTCGAGGCGTCGTAGGTGCCGTCAGACACGAACTTGTAGACGTACTCGAAGCGCGCGTCGTCCCCCGAGTACACCACCGCCCGGTTGGCCCCCGACAGTGTGGTCGCGGCCGCCTCATGCTTGAAGCGGCCCAGCGCCGTGCGCTTGCGCGGCATCAGATTGGGGTTGTACGGATCGATCTCCACCACCCAGCCAAACTTATTCGCTTCGTTCGGTTCGTAGTCGAGATCAAACCGCCGCTGGAAGCGCCACCATTGCCGCCTGCCACCCTCGTCTCTGACACCGAAGCGGTCGTTGGCTGCCTTGGCCATTTCGTGGGTCACGCCGCGGTTGTTGCCGAAGTACTGGTCGAAGTTCTCCTCAGCGGTGAGGTAGGTGCCCCAGGGCGTGATCCCGCCGCCGCAATTGTTGAACGTGCCGCGGACCTGGGTCCCGGACTGATCCGAACTAGTCACCAGCAGCGGGTGGCCCGCGGCCCAATGGCACTGAGTTAGGCTGGGCCAATCCGGCGTTTCTTGAGCATGCTCTAATGCTTTGATTCCATGGCACTTACAAGAAATTCGAAGATTTTTCGCAAATCCCCTTGACATCCCGGCCCCAATTTGCGATGGTGAG
>JAJEHF010000014.1 GCA_022823865.1 Bryobacterales bacterium | reverse complement strand
CTCACCATCGCAAATTGGGGCCGGGATGTCAAGGGGATTTGCGAAAAATCTTCGAATTTCTTGTAAGTGCCATGGAATCAAAGCATTAGAGCATGCTCAAGAAACGCCGGATTGGCCCAGCCTAACTCAGTGCCATTGGTGGGCTGGGGGTCGCGATGATAGCCAAGCCTCTCATCCCGGAGAGCGTCAAAACATCCGCTCCGCGGGGCGCAAGGTGCCGAACGAGCCCACGTTCGCGATCGCGAGGCTGATGCGGATCTGATTGTCGCTCCGCGCATTGCCGATCGAGAGCCGGCGCAGTTCGACGCTGAAGCCGCAGCAGTCCGTGTTGTAGGTCAGTTGCGAGACCGCGTAGAGGAATATGCCTTGGCGGTAGTCGTAGACGTTGTGTAGCGTGGCGTTCCAGCCGCGGCGGTTGTAGTCCCCGTAGCGGACTCCCATCAGCAGCTGGTTGCTGGCGGGGGTCAGTTCCCTCGGCACGCGCACCGAACGGTGTCCCGCCATCGCGTAGATCTTGCGATTCACCTGAACTGTCGCGTCGGCCATGGTGTTGAGGATCCTGTTGTGCAGCGGATCGAGGTCGTTCCGCCAGCGGAGGGTCCAGCGGTTGGCCGGAGAAAGGTTGAGCGAGGTGGCGATGGGCGAATAGTTGCGGGCCTCTGACAAGAACGCGAACGAGGAAAAGTCCAGCGTCGAGCGCAGCACGTTGCGGTACCCCGGCACGATCGCGCCCCCGAATTCTGGCTCGAAGTAACGCCTCTGCCATACCTCCAAGCTGGCGATTTCGCGCACCCTGCCGGTCGAGTCGTTCTTCGAGTACAGGCGATTCGTCACCGAAATCTCCGCTTCGTTGGTGTTGTGGATCAGGTCCTTGGCGTCGAAGCGGATCACGCTGTCAAAGTCTTCGATGCCGCGCGTGTAGCGGTAGCGCAGGCGCGGCTCGATCACGTGCTTGACGCGGTCGCCGAGCCACTTGGGAGAGCGGTAGACGCGCTCCAACGCCGGCAGCGCGAGATCCACCGAAAACTCCCCCGTGCGCCTGTATAGGTTCTCGCCGGCCAGCCCGTCGCTGGTGCGGCGCTGGCCGTAGGCCATCGCCCGGGCGCCGAGTGTCGGGGTGAGGGTGAAGCCTTTGTACGAGAGCCTGCTCGACACCCGCGGGAAGAACATGCCGCGCTGCACGAAGCGCCGCGTCTGGAAGCTGCGCTGCGTGCGGCTGATCAGGTCCAGCGACGAGTCGAAGCTAAACCACAGCGGCACGGACTTCGGCCCGAAGGACCTGGGCCGGCTGTTGAATTCGATGGCGGGCAACTTGCGGATGACGATGTTGTCGTCGCGAGCGACGCTCTGGAAGTGCTCGTTGCGCAGCAGGGAGACGTTGAAGGAGTACGTCGAAAAGTTCTTGGACACGAACCCGATGGAGCGGATCTGCGAAAAGACCGCTTCCTCGTAGGTCTGCGTGAAGGCTTGGCGGAATTCGAGCGAGCTGAGGTAATGCAGGTCGGCGACTCCGCGCCAGCCGTCGCCGAACGTCACCTGGCCGCGCATGTCGAACGAATTGCCGCCCTGCTTCAGCCTGCCCCCGTCGTCGAGTTCCCGGCCGCGGTCTCGCACGTCGAAGAACACAGCGTCAAAGCTCGAGTTCTTGGTCGGGCGGCCGCGCAGGCTGGCGTTGGTTGCGAGCCCGCGCGAGGTGTACACCGTTGCTCCCACGGTGGCGTCGTAGCTGCGGTTGATCGCCCAGTAGTAGGCCTGCCCCAAGATGCGCCCGAAGCGAGAGCTGTTGCCGATCGTCGGCGTCAAGAAGCCGCTTTGCCGCGGCATGCGCTTGAGCGACTTCCTGTAATACGGCAGGTAGAGCAGCGGAATCCCGCGCAAGCGCAGCAGTCCGTTGCGCACTGTCGCCGAGCCGCCCGGGGTGAGTTCCGACCTGGAAGCGCTGAGAGTCCACCACGGGCTCTCGGGATCGCAGTTTGTGAGGGTGCCGTTGTGGATCGTGTAATGCTCGCCCGCCTTGATCACCAGCCGGGCCTCGAACTGGAACGGGTTGTCAGTCGTGAGCAGGCGGGGCCCTCCCTGGCTGGCCGAAGCAGCGCGGCCGCGCGCTTCATAGAACGTGCCCAGCTCGGTGCGCAGGTTGTAGGCAAGAGTGTCGGCCCGCAGGTCTTGGTCCCCGTCCAGCGTCCGGTAGTGGATGTTGCCCTCTGCTTTGAGATCCCCGGTCGCCTCGTTGTACTCGACGATATCTGCCGTCAGGACCACGCCCTTGAAGCGCAGTTCGACGTCCCCCGTCGCGACTCTCACAGGGCCGTCGGAGCGCTGTTCAAGCGACCGGATTTCGACCGCGTGTCGGACGAACTGGGCTTGCGCAGTCGATGGCGCGCCTCCAGCCGGGATCTGCAGCTGGCCGGACGCGGGAGCGGCCGAGGCAGCCATGATCGCCAGCGGAATCCAAAAGGCGCGGCTCATCAGCTGTACAGGACTGCGCCACCCTGGGGCGTGCAACGTCGGCGGTTGAGACCCTTCGAGCGCTAGTGGCAGTTCCTTAGGCAAGTCTAGCTTGAACTGTGGCCGTGCTTTCGGGGCGCGGCTCTTCCGCTGGCGGACCCGCCTGTACGAGGCTACGCGAACTTACTCGGAGGGGGCGCCTGATCCAGCCGCTCGCTGTAGCCGAGTTCGCTGTTGCCGCCTGCCCAAGGCCCTTCTGGAACTGAAGACCAGACCAGGCGCGCTGTAACCCGGCTCAGCTCGGGTGCCGCATGGACGAATCGCTCATCGTAGCGCTTATATAGAGCTTGGAAGAATTCCTTGATCCCAAGCTCTGACTCGGAGGCCGGAAACTCTGTAGGAATAATCTCGCCGGCATTGCGCTTGGTCGGGTCGACTACCACGAGAGTAGCCGCTTCATACGCGCTGACCTCGTCTCGGATGCCTCGCCGGCCCGAGATTTTGCTTAGCGCTGCGTGGTACCGAGCGATAGCTGGATTCGGCCCACCGCTGGCGGATAAGGCTACGTCGTTAGGCCCGAGCTCTCCGGTGAGATTTGCTCCGGTTTCGGTCTCTGGGTTCCCTCGAACCAAGAAGAAGTATCCCAGTACCAGGGCAGGGTAGGTGATATGGAGATTGGTGCATTCTCCGATCATCTCTTCCATTCGGTTGGTCAGATTCCTGAACGCGCCTGTGATGCCCTTGCATGACACCGCCACGACGGGGCCGATACCTGGTTTGCTGACGACGACGTCGACGCTCTTGGTCTTCAGCCCACCCAGGATTGTCGCCTCGCTGCCGTCTGCCGCCCCCGTGACTAGCTTGAACCTGCGCGGACCGATCTTCTGAATGTCAAACGGAGGCCGGGGTTGGATCTCAGATGGCCGAAAGCCACCTTCCACCACTAATCGGCAGGCGACGTACCAGTGTAGGGGTTTGATGTGACGCTGGCTCTGGGTGGGGCCTGCGTAAGTTGCGAAGTGTCTGAACGCCCCGCTTTGGGTTGTCCACCGGCACTGGATTGGCTTCTTCGCGTGCGCTGCCATTAGGAAACTGCGTAATGCCTCCATCCGCGCATGATGCTTGCCGCCTCAGCGATCTCGGCTTCCGAGTCGGACAAGATTGGCGCGGGGCCGGGAAGAACGATTCGCGCCGCCTCCCGCGGTTCAAGCTTGAGCATCCCTCCTCCCAGCGGATGCCCTTCTAGCTCGCAGCTGAGCCGAACGAACGGTGCCAGCCAAGCGTCGAGGATGCGTTCGGCGGAAATCCCACTGTGCACCTGAACCGCGTGAACGGCATTGCTACAGGTTGCACGGGCTGAATTCTTCACCAGACTTGGGGAGATTCCTGACATGTAGGTCAAGAAGTAGTCTGGTATTCGCACGTCCGGGACTGAATACCATGGTCGGCGGTTTCGACACTTGTAAGTCTCGCGAGCCTTCTGTCCCATGTCGGAATTGAGGTATTCCCGAACTGCCACTGGCAGTTGGGCTGTCTTGGGAATCCGCAGGAGCATCACGGGAACGTCGGCGCGCATCCATCGATCAAGCGTTTGACTAGTCAGGTTTCCGCTCGGCAGTCCGCGGGAACTCCGAACTGTCGGATGCAACAGCGAGCCGGGAATGCCCCAACCCTCCGCCTCAGACGGACGCAGGTGAAAAAAGTCGTTCGCGCCACTTACGTATCCGATTCCGATCGAGGCAATCTCACCGAGGCGTCTCGATGCCGAATTCCCGGCCACATGATGGTAGAGCGTCCGCGTCGACGAAGGAAGCAGATAGGGGCGCAGTCTACAGTTCCATTTCTGGCGCCAATCGCGAATAGGGATCCGCAGAGGGTCACGGGGCGGGACGGCCGAACTGTCGAATCGCTCGACGCAGCTGAACAACAGGTGCTCCGTCCTTGATCCAAATCCGTCCGCGAAGAGAAGCCAACAGTCTTCTGACAGATCTGGGAAGAGCTTCTTCTTGACCGCAACGACGTGTACATAGTGAAATTGGCCAACCAAGTAGTCCAAGAGAGGAACCGCGTATGGCGCGTGACCAATCTCGGCTGGCACCACGAAGGCCATCCGTCCACCTGGCTTGAGTCGGCCCGCTGCCGCCACGAGGAACGGCGCCCACGAGGACGTTAGGCCAGAGAAGGAAGCTCCTAGCGACCGGCAGAGCGACAAGGCTCGGGCGCGGGTTTGCCCTTGGAAGCTCTGATATCGGATGAACGGTGGATTCCCAACTGCGCAGTCAAATCGTTGGCCCGCTGAAGCTGCCCATTCAAAGAAGTCGCCGTGGTGCAAAGCAGCCCACGGGACTCTTCGCTGGGCTTCGGCTAATGCTGTAGCGCTTCGCTCAACACCTGTACAGGCCCGGTGCCCGACGAGAAACCTGCCGTCGCCGCAAGCTGGATCCAGCAGCAGGTCTGACGCGTCACGCACTGCCCACTGCAGAAGAGCGTTCGCCACATCCTGAGGCGTGTAATAGGATCCCGACTGTTTCTTCGAATCCACCAGTAACATCCACTATATAGGAGTTTCTCGGACGGCACACTCGATATGTGGGTGACGGGTTGCCGAAAGTTCGCCAGAGCCAGCCAGCCCCTCGTGCCGATACAGCATCTGCGTGAACTGCCGCGGGAGCCTTCCGCAAGTGCGCCAATGGCCGTTCGGGTCCGTCAGAGATACCGAAAATCCCCAGGTGCAAGCTACTTGCTTGCTGGGATTAGGAAACCCAAACTGCTTGACCTGCACCTATCATCAAGACTGGCTCTTGTCGGCTCAAGCGCGGGGTTTTTGTGGTACGGTCATGCCTAGGGTCTGATAGGAGTAGCGGCGTGAGCCCGGCGTGCGCATCCCTTATGCGGTTGTTCGCATGGCCTTTGGTCGTGTTGCTGGGCGTCTCGGTTGGCGCAGCGGCGCCGGGCTACGACGAGTTCGAGCGCGAGCAGGCCGAGGAGGAGCGACTCCGGTCCGAGCATGAGCGCGAACTCTTTCTCCAGGGCATCCTAGAGGCGCGTCGCCAAGCGGCTCATGAACGCTTGGAGGAGGTCGGCCACGCGATGCAGCCGGAGGCCATCTGCCCGGCCTTCGGCACCCAGAGTCCCGAGCCGCGCAGGTTCCAGAAGCGCATCTCGGGCCCTTTGCAGCCTAGGTTCGCGCCGGCGCGCCAGCCTTGGAGAGGTGTTGCGTCGCCGTCGGAGGCCCCGAGCACTCTGTTCAGCGACTACATCTCGACGCCGGTCGTGCAGTCGAAGTGCATCTACTGCCACGTCGAGGGCGGGGCGTCCGGCCATACGCGGCTGGTGCTGACGCCTCAGGACGTGGAGGGCCACGAGGCTACCAACCTGGCCGTATTCCAGAACTTCGTTGATACCGTCGAGGGCGGGGCCGACTTGATCCTGAACAAGATCCAGGGAGCCGAAGCGCACGGCGGGGGCGTCCAAGTGGTGGCCGGATCAACCGACTTCGCCAACATGGAGCGGTTCCTGCGCGCATTGGGAGGCGAAACCACGTCCGGGCTGATCTCCCCAGACGAGCTCTTCGACGGCGTCACCTTCGCAACGTCGGCGCGGACGCTGCGCCGCGCGGCGCTGCTGTTTGCCGGAAGGCTTCCCACTCAAGCCGAGCTGAACGCCGTGAGATTCGGCAACAAGTCGACCCTGCGGCGAACGATCAGGGGCTTGATGACCGGCCGGGGATTTCACGACTTCCTGATCCGTTCGGCCAATGACCGGTTGCTGACGGACGCGGAGCGAAGAACGGTGATCCCGAATAACGAGCCACGGTTTGTCGACCACACAAACAAGCTCTGGGAACTGGCCGATGCGGCCGTCAACAATGGCTACGACCGTCTGAGCCGATATCCGCCGTATCGCTTCTACTCCAGCGCCGTGCAATACGGATTCGCGCGCGCCCCGCTGGAACTCATCGCCCACGTCGTCGAGAACGATCTTCCGTACACCGAGATCTTGACGGCGGACTACATCATGGCGAATCCCCAGGCTGCGCTCGCGTATGGCGCAGACACGGAGTTCGAGAATCCCGAGAATCCAACCGAATTCAAGCCTTCAGAGATTCTCAGTTACTACAGAAGGAACAATACCCAGATTGTGGAGCAAGACCCCAGGCGCGGGCGGAGGGTGATCAATCCGGGCAATCTCAGCACGGACTACCCCCATGCCGGAATCCTCAACACGACGGTCTTCTTGAGGCGCTACCCGACGACTCCGACCAATCGCAATCGGGCCCGGTCCCGCTGGACCTATTACCACTTCCTAGGCTTCGACATCGAGAAGTCCGCGGCGCGAACGACGGACCCGGTCGCCTTGGCGGACACGAACAACCCGACGATGAACAATCCCGCGTGCACCGTCTGCCATATTCCGATGGACCCGGTCGCCGGCGCGTATCAAAACTACGGCAACGACGGCCTGTACCGAGACAAGCGCGGAGGCATGGACTCCTTGCCGACGCTGTACAAGTACCCCAAGGACGGAACAACGTCCCCGTACCAGCGAGGCGACACCTGGTTTCGGGACGTGCGTGCGCCGGGCTTCGACGGCATGACAGCCCCTAGCGCTGACAACAGCCTGCAATGGCTGGCGGAAAAAATCGTTGCCGACGAGAGGTTCGCGAGCGCGGCCGTCCGGTTCTGGTGGCCTGCGGTCATGGGCGTGGAGCTCGTCGAGCCTCCCACGGAATCCTCCGATTCCGATTTCAATGTCATGCTGACCGCTTCCTCGGCGCAGGCCCTTGAGATCGACGCGCTTGCCCAGTCGTTCCGCGACGGGTTCGATGGCGGCACGCCGTACAACGCGAAGGACCTGCTTACCGAGATCAGCCTTTCCCCGTGGTTCCGGGCCGAGTCGGTCACGGGTGATGACGAGACTCGCATGGCCGCTCTCCGAGACGCCGGTGTCGCGAGGCTACTCACGCCCGAAGAGCTCGTAGCGAAGACAGATGCCATCACCGGCTACGTTTGGGGCAGGCGCTTCCAGTTGCCTTTCGGGTTCGAAGAGCCTACGAGCAAGCTCCATAATCCGGCGAGCTATGCCGGCTACCAACTGCTCTACGGGGGGATCGATTCGAACGGGATCACCGAGCGCACCGGCGACATGACGGCCCTGATGGCGTCGGTCGCCCAGAGCCACGCCGTGGAGGTGAGCTGCCCGATCGTCCGCCGGGAATTCTTCTACTGGCCAGACGAGCACCGCTTGCTCTTTGACGGGATCAGTCGGCTAGACACCCCGTTGTCGGAAGCGGGAGGGTTTTTTGAGATCACGGCCACGTCGGCGGATGCTCAGCAGCTGGTCGCCTTGGAAGTTTCGCTCGCGGCAGGATCCCAGACGGTCAACCTGGCGTTCACGAACAACAACACCTTCGGGCAGAAGGACAGTGAAGGGAACAACCTTGATCGCAACCTGAACCTGGATCGGCTGGTTGTCCGCGATAGCAACGGGGCGGCCGTATCCGAGGTGGAACTGGAGACGCTCGACAGGCAGAGCTGCGGCTACCCGAGGCCGGGGGCAGGCATCTACTTTATGAGGGGAAATTGCACTTTGCAGGTTCCGGTACAGGTCGCGTCGAGCGGTGAATATACCGTTGAGATCCAAGCCTACCAAGACCAGGCTGGCGATCAGGCCGCTCGCTTGGAGGTCGACGTGCGATCGGAACGCCGCCGACCGCGAGGCGAGATGGCGATCCGCCGGAAACTGGCCGACCTGCACGCAAAGCTCTACGGCGTAACAGTGGGGGTCTATTCCACTGACGTCAACGAGGCTTTCGACCTCTTTCTCGAGGTATGGAACCGGAGGCGGACCTCGGGCGACGAGGGATTCTTCAACGGGCAGCTCACGTGTAACGGTGGTGGAGACCATGGCTACTTCGAGGGCCTTGCCCCCGACGCGTTGTTCTTCCAGTCCGGCGGAGCCAGCAACCTCGACAGCGATGCCGTGCGAGCGTTCGTGAGAGAGATGAACATCACCGATTCGAACCACATCGCCGAGGCTTGGGTCGTAACCTTGGCGTATATGCTGACCGACTATCGGTACCTGTACTTCTAGGAGGACGTGATGAATCGGCGTAGCTTCTTGCAGGTGATGGCCAGCGTGGGGACCGTGACGGGATTCCGTGTCCCGCTCGCGAAGGCCACGGACTACAGCGGCAAGCTGTTCGTGTTCGTTCAAGCCCGCGGCGGCTGGGACCCGACCAGCTTCTGCGACCCAAAGACGAACGTCGCAGGCGAGCCGATCATCAACCACTGGGCGGAGGCTGGCGAGGTGCGTCAAGCGGGCAACATTCGCTATGCTCCGTTCGCGAAGAACCAGGCTTTCTTTGACAAGTATTACCAGCGCATCCTAGTTGTGAACGGTGTGGATGCCCAGACGAATTCCCACTCCGCTGGCGTTACCCACAACTGGAGCGGGCGGATCTCGGAAGGCTACCCAACTACGACGGCCCTCCTTGCCGCTCACAACGGCGCGGGCCTTTCGATGCCCTACCTGAGCTTTGGAGGGTTCTCGAACACGGCCGGAGTCGCCGTGTTCACCCGGCTGAACAATCCAGGCGAAATCCGGAACATCGCCAAGCCGGAACTGCTGGGCGGGGACTCGACCCGTAGGCCATATTTCAGCGCAGAAGATTGGACGTCATTTACACGCCACCGCGACAAGCGAATGGCCCGCTTGGCGGCGGCTCCCAATCTCATGCCCAGAGACGCCCGAAATAGGGAACTGTACGCTGCGGCCTTGGACGTGGACGCGGCCGAGGGCCTAAGGTCGTTCGCCGATATGATCCCCGCCGATCGCGAGCTGAACGAGGTCGAGGAGTACGGTTTGTATCGCAGCTCCCTCAAGCGGCAAGCACAGCTGACAGTGCTCGCCTTCAAGGCCGGGGTCGCGGTCAGTGCAGACCTGTTCATGGGCGGCTTCGACACGCATGACAATCATGATCCGGACCAGAACTGGCTGCTGGGAAATCTCACGGACTCGATCGACTACCTGTGGGACTACGCAGAACTCAACGGAGTAGCGGACCGCATGGTGGTGGTGATGGGATCGGATTTCGGGCGGACCAATAAGTACAACTCCGACCTAGGGAAGGATCACTGGCCGATCGGCAGCTTCATCATCATGGAGAAGAACCAGACGTGGACGAACCGTGTGATCGGCGAGACGGACGAGCTGCACTTCGCTTACAAGGTCGATCCGAGGACCCTGCAGCGGAACGACGCCGCGGGAACGCGGATCCACCCCAAGCACATCCACAAGGCCCTGCGGAAGTATCTGGGTGTCGGGGACACTGCGAATAGTCTCCGGTTCCCGTTCAACAACACCGATGAGCTCCCGCTGTTTTCCTAGGCGGCGCTGACCCGCAACCACTGGCAGAGCGAGAACTGCCTGCACTCCGGCCGCTCCGCTCCGTCCGCCGGCCGCCTCACCCTTTCAGGTGGGCGACCGAATCGAACTGTGGAACGCGCCCCGCGAGACCGAAACTTGGGGCGACGTGATCGAAATCGGCCTGCGCGCGACGATGATCCGCAATCCAGACAACCTTGTTGTGGTTGTCCCCAACAACGAAATCATGCAGCGCGACATCATCAACTACGTGATGTCGGGTGAGCACATCCGGCTTCGAATCCCCTTCATCGACCAACTCTCGACGCGAGGGAACGAGCGTGGAATGGTCCTGATATCTCTGGACCGGCACGGGCCGCAACAGGTCGCAAGGCCCTGCTAGCCACTAGAAGCGCGCAGAAGGAGTTCAAGCTCGGCCCGGAGTTCGGTCTTCGTCTCGTCCAGGCCTGTCTCGTTGATCAGGTTGCGCATTTCATACGGGTCCATCTCGAGATCGTACAGTTCGTCCATCCCGGCGAGTTCGGTGTAGCGTATATATTTCCAGCGCTCCGTTCGCACCGCGTGATAGCCCATGTTCGCCATGCGCGGCCAGACGGCGTCCGAAAAGTACTCGATGAGCGCGGAACGTCGCCAGTCTGACGGAACCCATCCCTCCAGCAGCGGCAGAAGCGAGCGTCCGTCCATCCCTGGAAGGGGCTCCGCCCCGGCCAGTTCAAGCACCGTCGGTGCGATGTCAACGCTGAGCGCGAATGCGTTCGCTTCAGAACCGGCAGTCACTCGGGCCGGCCACCGAACTGCGAGAGGGACGCGGATGCTCTCTTCATAGGCGAGCCGGCGCTCCTCATTCAGGCCGTGCTCTCCGTAGAAGTAGCCGTGATCGCTGGTCAGGACGATCACCGTGTTCTCCGCCTGTCCGGCTTCCTCGACTGCTCCCAGGACACTTGCAAAGGACTGGTCGGCCGCGGTCAGGATTCGGAGGCGGTTTCTTACAACGTGATCGGGCGTGCCGGTACTGGGGCCCAGCGGAGGAACGCCCTCGATTCGACGTTCCAAGGCTCGCTTTCCATTGCCGTACGAGCTGGCGTTCGGGCGCCTTGGGATGCGTTCCCGCTCGTACAGGCGGGAAAGCCGGGGTGGCGGCGTGAATCCGCCGTCCTCCGGAATCTGACGAATGCTGCCGTCGGCATCTTGGACCAGATTCGGGTGGACCGCCTTGTGAGAGAGGCAAGCGAGAAACGGCCGGTCGCGTTTCCGGCGGATGAATTCGGCGATGCGCTCGGAAAACAGATCCGTGGCGTACCCGGTCAGCTGGCGCGGCTTCCCGTTGTCGTTGACTTCCGGATCGAAATAATCGCCCTGGCCGCGGAAGCTGAGCCATTCGTCGAAGCCCGGCCGCGGGGAGTCGTCGAGGCCCATATGCCACTTGCCGACGAATGCGGTCTCGTAACCTGCCCCTTGGAGCGCCGTCGGGAACGTGACGAGCTGATGCGACCGCAGTCCGCGGTCCGAGTTGTCGACGATACCGTGCGAATGAGCGTACTGGCCTGTCAGGATGCAGGCGCGGTTCGGGGAACAGAGGGGGATCGGTGCGAACGCATTCGCAAACCGCATTCCCTCGTTCGCTACGCGATCGAAGTTCGGCGTTTGAACGAAGGGATGCCCAGAGAACCCGAGGTCATCAAACCGGACGTCGTCCAGGACCACGACAAGAACGTTAGGGCGCTCGTTTGGGGAATTCATGGCCGCAAAATCGCTTGAAGAATGAACCCGGTTTATCTGGGCCTAGGGACGGCAAGCCAAGTCCGGCTCCCTACCCTCAGGTACAACGACCGCTACGGGACGGAATCCCGAGCTGGCCGGAGGAACCGGACCAGAAGAGAACAGGCGGCGTGCGCTAGACCCGCTCGCATGATGATAGCCCGGCCGCGGCGTTGGCTTGGCAAGGCGCGCGCCGATGTCGAAGAGTACGTCGTCTATGCCATGCGCGGCAGACTCGCGATGCTGATGGACATTCACTGCCCCGAGCGTTCAAATGAGTTCGCCATCGTGTTCGTTCCCGGCAGCGGCTGGCGTACGCCCTTGACATACGGCGCGAGCCCCCCGAAGGCATCGGGATTCGCGAAGCTATACGTCCCGGCATTGACTGGGGCAGGCTATACCGTGTTCGTCATCAACCATCGGGCGGTGCCAAGGTCACGCTACCCGACAACTCTCGGGGACGCCCAAAGAGCGGTTCGCTACGTCCGCCACTACGCGGATCCACCCCAAGCCCATCCACAAGGCCCCGCGGAGGTACCTGGGTGTTGGGGACACTGCAGATAGCCTGCGATTCCCGTTCAACAATACCGAAGAACTGCCGCTGTTTTCCTAGTCGGCGCTGATCCGCGACCGCTGGCAGAGCGAGAACTGCCTGCATTCCGGCCGTCCCGCTCCCTCTGCCGGCCCCATCGGGCCCCGTCGCAACGAAGAGGAGAGTCCGCGAAATACGCGGCGGATCTCACAGATCCGGGTTTTTTGCTTGTCATATACAGATTGGTCAGAGAAATCGCAATTCGCCAATTGGCCATTGACGGGGGGGGCTGCTGAACTACACTGCCGCTAGCCGAACGGGCTGAGTGCCGAACAGGCGAAAGGGGACCCGGCCAGCACGATCACTGAACTGAGCTCTTGGTTGCATCAACTCGGACCTCGCCGGTGACCGAATCGGCTGCGGAACCCCGCAGGGGGGACGAAATGCAAGACAAGACAAGGCTGTACGCGAGCATAGCGGCGTTGTTTGTTTGCGCTGCAACGCTGACTGCGCAAGTCGACACGGGGGTGCTGAGCGGCACTGTTTCCGACGCCTCGGGAGCGGTCATTCCGGGTGCGAGCGTGGAGGTCCTCAACACCGCCACGAACTACCTGTTGACGCGGGAGACGAATGCTTCCGGATTGTACGTTTCCCCTCCGTTGCCACCAGGACCCTACCGAATCACGATTTCCAGCGAGGGCTTTCGGACAGTGGCGAAAGAAGTCGCGCTGAACCTTTCGGAGAGAATCGCGGTCGATTTCGAACTCGAAATCGGTGCCGTGGCCGAGTCGGTCGACGTGGAAGCCATCGGCGCGGTCTTACAGACCGAGACCGCCACACTGAGCACGTTGCGCTCCGAGGAGGAGGTCAAGGAACTCCCGAACATCTCCCGGAACTTCGTGGACCTGATGCGCTACAGCGCAGGAGTCGTCTTGGCCCAACCTCACAACTCCGGCCTGCCGCTGTCTCAGATTCGCGGTAGCACGGTGTCGTCTGTGAACGGCGGACACATGACGGACAACAACTTCATGATCGACGGCCTTCAGAACAACAGCAACCATCAGGGCCAAGGCGTGATGGTCTTCCCTGAGATCGAAGCACTCGAGCAATACCGCGTGGAGACTTCCGCGCCCGACGCACGCTATGGATGAACGGGCGGGACGCTGAACATGGGCTACAAGTCCGGCACCAACGAATTCCACGGATCGGCCTTTTGGTTCCTGCGCAACGATGCCCTTGACGCGAGGAATTTCTTCAATACCGGCGATAAAACCCCGCTGCAGAGGAACATGGTGGGTGGCACGGTCGGTGGGCCACTCGGTCGCAAGGACAGCTCGACATTCTTCTTCCTCTCGTACGAAGGGACGCGAACACGTCAGAGCACTACGAACATCGCAAGCGTCCCAACGGAGCTGATGAGGACTGGAGACTTCAGCGAGGTGACCGGCAGGAACCGCGTATTCGATCCGCTCACATCGACTCGGAACGAGGCGAACAGGCTCGTCCGCGAGCCGTTCGCGAACAATTCGATTCCGGATGCACGCTTCAGCCAACAGGGGCTGGCGGTCCTTCGGCACTTTCCAGATCCGACGGATCCTGGCCTGGCAGCCAACTTCACCACGGCGGCCCGCAACACCCAAGATACCGACCAAGGCACGGTCAAGATCGATCGGGACTTCAGCGGAGGATCGCGCGGATTCTTCCGCCTTACGAGAGGCCGGGCCGATTTCGTCAACGGGTTCGCAAATATCCTGGGCCCCGTAGCAACGCCTTTTGTCCAAGTCCAGGCACCCGCAACACAGATCGTGGTCAGCCACACGCAGATCATCAGCCCCAGAACCATCAATCAAGTCCGCGTCGGATTCACGCGCGAGGACTTGAGAGGCACTTCTCTGAACGGCGACCGCAATACTGCAGAGGAGTTTGGGATTCCAAACGTAAACGTGGACGAGTACACGACCGGGCTGTCCGGCATTACCGCCGCCGGGTACCCACGTCTGGGAGACAACTTTTGGAACCCGGCAATCCTGCCAATGAACAACATTCAGTTCAGCGACAACTTCGAGATGACGCGCGGCAACCACAGCTTCCGGTTCGGGTTCGATGCGGTGCGTCGCCACACCAACGGCTTCCAGACTTCTAGGCCTCGAGGAGACTTCGGATTCTCTCTCAGATACACGAACAATCCGGCCAACGCAAGGAACACGGGATTCGGCCCTGCTGAGCTGCTGCTAGGGAAACCCGCGACGGTCCTGCTCGTGTACATGCAAGGCACTCGCGGAATGCGTAGGACCGACTACGCGAGCTACTTCCAGGATGACTGGAAAGTTACCCAGCGATTCACGCTCAACATCGGGCTCCGCTGGGAGCTTCTGGCGGACTACCCGCAAACCGAAGTTGGCGACCGACTGATTCAGTTCGATATAGAGTCCGGGAATCCTGC
Source organism: Bryobacterales bacterium (assembly GCA_022823865.1). Classification (GTDB taxonomy): domain Bacteria; phylum Acidobacteriota; class Terriglobia; order Bryobacterales; family UBA6623; genus VXMF01. The sequence goes on along the minus strand of JAJEHF010000014.1, from coordinate 16,204 downwards.
TCCGGTCAACGAAGGCCCGTTCCCGTGGAGGAGTGGCATTGCGAATGATCTGAATAACTGGGCGCCCCGCGTAGGGATGGCCTACCGCATCGGGAACAGCACAGTCATTCGCGCCGCGTACGGCATCTACTACAACGGCCAGCCGATTCACCTCAATGCGGGCCTACTCTCGCAAGCACCCTTCTTCACGAACACGCGAGTGGTCAACTCCCAAGGCGATTTCGAGGGTGCCCGAAGCTTGGCCGACGGTCCCCTACGGACCAGGGAACTCCTCTCTCCGGGGCAGAGCCGGCGGGGCTACGATCCCAACAGCTACGCCATTCCGTACATGCAGCAATGGAACATTGCGATCCAGCAGCAGCTTCCGGCCCAGCAGCAGCTGACCGTTGCTTACGTTGGATCGAAGGCAACTGCGCTGCGCCAGGGGATCAACTTCAACCAGGCCGTGCCGGGAGCCGGGCCCGTTGCCAGCCGCCGACGCTGGCCGAGTCACGCGAATGTCATCATCGTGCAGACCCGGGGAAATTCCAACTATCACAGCCTCCAAACCACCCTCCGCAAGCACTTTTCCAGAGGCTTGCAGTACCAACTCAACCACACGTGGGCGCACAACATCGACGAATCAACCGGTGGCCTGCCGATCACGGACTTCTCCGGGAATCGGGCCAACAGCGGCCTGGACCTTCGCCATTCGGTCAACGCGACCGTTGGATATGATCTGCCGATCGGCAGCGGCAAGGCGCTGCTCGGCGACGCATCCGGCGTTCTCGACCAGATTGTCGGCGGATGGAAGATCAACGGGGTGATGACTCTCACGGACGGCTATTGGTTCAGCCCAGCCGGGCCGAATACGCTGAACATCGGCGAAGGAACCAGGCCGGACCGGATTGCTGACGGAAATCTGCCTGACAGCCAGCAGACGATTCAGCGCTGGTTCGACACCGATGCGTTCGTGGCACCGGGCTTCCGGCAGTGGGGCAACTCGGGACGCAACGTGCTCCATGGCCCGGGAACGAAGCTGGCGAACGTGTCGGTCCACAAGAACTTCAGCGTCGGCGAGGGGAAACGACTCCAGTTCCGGGCGGAGTTCTTCAACGTGACGAACACACCGCACTTTAACAACCCGGCTTCGAACATCAGATCGCCTGCCGTGGGGCGGATCACCAGGGCGGGCAGCGAGAACCGGTTCCAACGCACGCAGCGCCTCTTGCAGTTCGGATTGAGGTTCGTGTTCTGATCGCGTCGACCGAGCCCGTTGCCGGAGCGGAGGGAGGCGGCTGCGCAACGGTCGCCCGCTTCGTAGCCAGGCTGTGAGGGCGGGCCGAGACGAGCGCAAACGTACCCATCGTTCGAAGCCCCCCTAGCATCGCATCTGCTTCCGAAACCGGCCTCCACAATGCGTGTGGATTGGTGGCAGACCGTGAGGTCGATGCTGCCATCGACAGTCTTGGGAAGCCAGCTACATGTATAGTGCAATGTGTCGACGGGGTTTCGGCATCGGGCCGAGCCCTCTTCGCAAGGAGTACCGCTATGGACACCAAGACCGCTTCTAGACGTTCGTTTCTAGCGCATGCCGCTGCCGCTCCGGCCGTCGCCGCTACGCCTGCGGCTTCGCGTGTGCTTGGGGCCAATGACCGCATCAACATCGGCATGATCGGCACCGGCTCGAAGGGCCGCTCACATCTCCGCAGGCTAATGGCTCGGGCCAGCGATCAGGACGACGTCCGCGTAACCGCGATCAGCGACATTTACCGCAAGCGGCGAGAGGAGGCGCTGGATCTCGCGCAACTCGGCGGAGAGCGAGGCTATGTCGACTACCGCGAGGTGCTCGCGCAGCCGGACATCGATGCGGTCTGGATCTCGACCCCCGACCACTGGCACGCCACCATGGCCTTGGACGCTCTCGCCGCGGGCAAGGATGTCTACTTGGAAAAGCCGATGACCTATACCATCGAGGAGGCGCGCCGGATCGCCGAGGCGGTCGAGAGCACTGGACGGGTCCTTCAGGTAGGCAGCCAGCATGTCTCGGACCTGCGCTATCACCAAGCCCGCAAGGTTATTGATGAGGGCTGGATCGGGCCGGTGGTCTGGGCGCAGAACACGTACTGTCGAAACTCGCTGTATGGCGAGTGGAACTACACGGTCGATCCTGAAGGCACGCCCGAGAATATCGACTGGGAGAAGTTCTTGGGCAGCGCTCCGGCACGGCCGTTCAGCCCCGAGCGCTTCTTCCGCTGGCGCAAGTACTGGGACTACTCTGGCGGGATCGCGACCGACCTCTTCTACCACCGCCTGGCTCCTCTGATGTTGATGATGGGCAAGAAATTCCCCAGCCGCGTGAGCGGCCACGGCGGGATCTATGTGCATCGCGAGCGCGAGGTCCCTGACACCTACGCCACTGTCATCGAGTATGGGAGCCACTACGTCAACCTGTCTGCCTCGATGGCGTCGTCGGCGGGCAATGCCGGCATGCCCACCGTGGTGTATGGGCACGAGGGAGCGATCACGTTTCTGCCGAATGCGATCGAAGTCAGGCCCGAGTACCAGTTCGCCTCGAAATTCCGCGAATCCACCGGTCAAGATGTCCTGCGCATCGAAGTCGAGCAGGCGGACGTCAGCAACGCTCACATTGGCAACTTTCTCGATTGCATGCGCGACCGTTCCAAGCCCGCCTTCGATGCGCAGTTCGGCTATCAGGCGATGACGGCGATTCGGCTCGGCGTGGACTCCTACCGCAGCGGTCGCATGATGGCGTTCGATCCGCACGGCCAGCGAGTGCTTCCGTTCGCGGGGCCGCGGCCGGGCTACGAGGGTTCGGGCAAGAACTTCGAGGAGCCGCCGCGGCGGCCGCCCCGCAACCAGCGCCCGGCGAGCGGATAAGGCCGCACGGTACGGCGCCGGCGGCTTTGCTACCGTTTTTGCATGCTTTACCGCTGGACCGCGGCGTTGTTGCTGGTCTGGGCCTCGGCATCGGCCCAGGACAAGCTCAACGTCTTGTTCATCGCCACCGATGACATGAACAACGACTTGGGGACCTACGGGCACCCCGTGGTCAAGACCCCGAACTTCGACCGGCTGGCCCGCCTCGGCATCCGCTTCGACCAGGCCTACTGCAACTACCCGGTGTGCAATCCCAGCCGTGCGTCGCTGATGACGGGCCTGTACCCGGACCAGACCAAGGTCCGCAACAACGCGGTCTTCTTCCGGAACACCATCCCGAGCGTCAAGACGCTGCCGCAGATGTTCCGTGACAACGGCTACTTCGTCGCTCGCGTGGGCAAGATCTATCACTACGGCGTCCCGACGCAGATCGGCGAGAACGGTCTGGACGACGCGGCGTCTTGGGAGGAGCGGGTCAACCCCCGCGGCCGTGACAAGTGGGAGGAGGATCAGATCTATACGATCGATCCGGTGACCGGGAACCTAGGCGGCACCCTGAGCTGGATGGCCCAGGACGGAACTGACGAGGAGCAGACCGACGGGATCGGCACGACCGCGGCGATCGAACTGCTGGAGCGGGAGCGCGACCGGCCGATCTTCCTGGCGATGGGCTTCTACCGCCCCCACACGCCGTACGTCGCGCCGAAGAAGTACTTCTTTCAATACCCCCTGCAGTTGGTGCGCCTGCCCGTCGAGCCCCTAGACGACCTCGTCGACGTTCCTCCCGCGGCGTGGGTGGATCGCCCTTTCCAGCTCAACCTTCCGAGGCAGAAGCAGCGGGAGGCCATACAGGCCTACTATGCCTCGATCAGCTTCGTCGACACCCAGCTCGGCCGGCTGCTCGATGCCTTGGAACGGCTCGACATGATGGATGAAACGCTGATCGTGTTCTGGTCCGATCACGGCTACCACATGGGCGAGCACAAGCTCTGGCAGAAGACGACCTTGTTTGAGAATTCGGCGCGCGTGCCGTTCTTCATCGCCTCGCCCGCGCACCGCAAGACTGCCGGCCTGAGCACGCGCTCGCTCGCCGAGCTGGTGGATGTTTACCCCACCTTGGCCGAGCTGTGCGGGCTTGACCCTCCCAACCACTTGGTCGGAAAGAGCCTGGCGCCGATCCTTGCAGATCCCACGCAGTCCGTTCGCGAATCCGCCCTTACCACGTTCGACACGCACGACCGCGTGAATCCCCGGCGGCCATTGCGTCCCAGAGCCGTTGGCTATACCGTGCGTACGGATCGCTGGCGCTACACCGAGTGGGGACCGGACGGTGCGGAGGGGGTTGAGCTGTACGACCACTGGAACGACCCGAAGGAGTATGTGAACCTCGCCCGCGCGCCTAGCGAGCAGGAAACCGTCTTGCGGCTGAAGAAGCTCCTCAAGCGGCGTGTTGCGGACGCCACGGCGCCGCCCGACCTGTAGGCCTTAGCGGGCTCGGCCTGTTGGAGTACCATTGTGGAGCGCGGCGAGCGGTGCGCCAGTGAGGAGTCTGGTCCACCCTGCCGTCGAGAGGTTAGAGCGATGCAACTATGGCCCAATGCAATTGACCGTCGCGGATTCTTGGCCGCTGTCGCGGCGGGCCTGGCGGTTCCCGCCGCCAGCGGCGCCGAGGAGGGGTTCGAACCGCTGTTCAACGGCAAGGATCTCACCGGCTGGGAGGGCGACCCGTTCTTGTGGAAGGTCGAAGACGGCATGGTCGTCGGTCGCTCCCCGGGCATTGCCTACAATGACTTCCTCACCACTGTCGAGGAGTACTCGGATTTCATCCTGCGGTTCCAGATCCAGCTCGTCGACAATGTCGGCAACAGCGGCGTGCAGATCCGCAGCCGCCGGGTCTCGGGCTCGATGGAGATGATCGGCTACCAAGTCGACGTTGGCCCGAGCTGGTGGGGCAGCTTGTACGACGAGTCGCGGCGCAGGGTCACCTTGGCGGCTCCGTCCGAGGCCACGATCAAGAAGGCGCTCAAGCCGACAGACTGGAATGACTACGAGGTGCAGGCGAGCGGCAAGCACATTGTGCTCAAGCTGAACGGGGTGGTCACGGTGGACTACACCGAGGAAGACGAAAGCATTGAGCAAACAGGGCTTATCGGACTGCAAGTGCACTCCGGGCCGCCGCTGGAAGCGAGATTTCGCAACATCCGCGTCAAGCGGCTGTAGATCCCGTTGTCCGCAGTGCTGCCGAGTGCGGCAGTTGGATCGGGCGGGCCCTACAGCGAGTCAAACCGGTTCGCCTTGCGGTGCGCCAACTCGCCGATGATTGGCACTTTCCACTCCTGTCCTTGCCATGCCATGTAGGCTGCCCACACCCAGCCTACCGCCAGCACGAGGTGCATCAGATTCGACAGCAAGCCCTCAAGGAAGATGAAGGAGAGTGTCCAAGTCAGGCCTGCCAGAACGATGGATGACAGAGTCAGCAGCAAGCATTGGTAGCTGTGGAACCGCACGAACCTGTTGCGGCTGTATGGCTCGATGATGAGCAGCGCCAGTGCCGGGACAGGCGTGAAATAGGCCAGCAACCCGAGTTGATTCTCTGCGAACTCTCCGGACTCCGATCCCTCTCGAGATCCGCTCTCACTAGCTACGGTGCTGCTCGTGTGGTCGGTGCGAGCCCCACACTGCCCGCAGTAGCGGGTGCCGGCCAGCTCGGCGCCACACTGCGTGCAGTACTTCATTCCCACCCTCTGACAGACTGGTAGTATAGCCGCTGATGAAGCGTTCACTCGCTGCGCAGGCCGGGCGTCCGAGTCTGCCGGCCCTGCTGGCCGGGGCGCTTGTCTGGCTGCCCCTGAGCGCGGCCGCAGTTGAGATCGTCGCCCATCGCGGCGCCTCGTTCGACGCGCCCGAGAACACCCTGCCGGCGGTAGAACTGGGCTGGCAGCAAGGTGCGGATGCGGTGGAGGTCGATATCCACCAGACGAGCGACGGGAAAATCGTCGCGATCCATGACAGCGACACCAAGCGGGTGACCGGCCAGCAAGGCGTTGTGGCTGACATGCGGTTGGCTGAGTTGAACCTGCTGGACGCCGGATCCTGGAAGGGTGCGGACTGGTCGGGCACTCGGATACCGACGTTGGAGCAAGTCCTCGAGACGGTGCCGCCCGGCAAGACCCTCGTCGTAGAGATCAAGTGCTCCAGAGACGTTCTGCCGGAGCTGGAAAGGGTGCTGGATGCATCCGGAAAGCGGGAGCAAGTCATGCTGATCGCGTTCGATTACGACACGATCAGCGAGGCGAAGCGACGCATGCCGGATCGGCGCTGTTATTGGCTGTACGGATTCTCGGCGCGAGAGGCGGAAACCTATCACGTGCGGTCGCAGGCCGATCTGCTGCGGCGGGTTCAGCAGGCCGCGCTCGACGGACTCGACGTCAGGCACAGCGGCGAGTGGACGGCCGACCTGGCGGATGCGTTGCGCAAGCAGGGCAAGACTCTCTATGTCTATACCGTGAATGATGCGGACCAGGCGCGCAGGCTCCGCGATGCAGGCGTGGCCGGCATTACCACTGACCGGCCCGCGTATATCCGCGAGGCGCTCGCAGAATGACGTTCCGGACGGTCCTCGTCAGGCTCGCCGTGCTGGCGGCGGCGGCTTCTCTGGCGCACGTCTTCTTCGCCCAGTTCTGCGATCTGGTATACGGTTGCGGATGCGAGGCTCCTTGGGCCGGCGGGGCGCGGCACTGCAATATTCACAATGCGGCGCCACCCCACTGCCCGTGGTGCTTGGACGAGGGGCTGCTCGGCCGCTTGTCACTTGGCGCCGTGGTCGTCTCGCAGTGCGCCTTGACGCTCTGGCCGGGCAGGTTCGGGGTGGTCCGGGCAATCGCGACCTTCTTGGCGTTTCCCGCCGTCGGCGCGATTGGCGGCCTGCTAGCCGGTCTTGGCACGCAGTATTGGCGGTAAGGGCGCTGTACCGTCGCTCTCTGCGGGCCTGGCTCAGACCTCCTCGGGGACCACGTAAGGGACTCGGTAGCGGCGCGAGAGCATCTCGTTCGCCATTCCGTTGCCGACGAATCGTCCGGTCTCTCGGTCTGTGTGCAGCTGCTGCCCGCAGCGGTAGCTGATATTCGCAAGGTGGCACAGTTCGGCTGCGGCCGCTCCGATCTGCACGTCGGCGTTCAGCGCGTAGTGATTCCGCGAGCGCACCGCCTCCACGAAGTTGGCCATGTGCGGGCGGGGGTCCCAGATCTTGTCCTCGTGGGGCTCTTCCTCGTGGGTCTTCTGCCGCTCGTCCCCCATGAAGACGCGAAATCCGTACGGATCCACGACCATGTAGCCTTGGTCGCCGAAGAAGATGTTGCCCACGTAGTTGCTGCCGCGCAAGGGCGCGCCGCCCTCGTTCGGGCTGGGCAGGTTGCGCACGTCGAAGACGATCTCGGACTTGTCGAAGCGAAAGTGCGCCTGCTGCGTGTTGGGCGTCTCTTGGTCGTCCTTCCAGACGAACTTGCCGCCACTTGAGGAGATCGTCCTAGGCCTGCCGTATTCGGCCAGCCCCCAGCGGCATATGTCCATCTCATGCACGCCCTGGTTGCCGATATCGCCGTTGCCGGTGTCCCAGAACCAGTGCCAGTTGTAGGCGAAGCGGTTCTTGCTGTAGGGCCGCATGGGGGCCGGCCCCAGGAACAGACCCCACTCTAGGCCGGCTGGAACCGGTTCCTCGGGCGTGTGACCGATCGACTTCCTGCGGCGGAAGCACAGCCCGCGAGCCATGTACACCTCGCCGATCGCGCCCTCCCGGAGCATGGCCATCGCCTTGCGCTTGTGCCCGATAGAGCGACTCTGGGAGCCGACCTGCACCATGCGCTTGTACTTGCGGGCGGCCTTGACCATCTGCTCGCCTTCGAATGCGTTGTGGCTGGCCGGTTTTTCCACATACACGTCCTTGCCAGCCTGGCAGGCCCAGATGGTGGTCAGCGCGTGCCAGTGATTGGGCGTTGCCACCGACACGGCGTCGATGTCCCTGTCCTCGAACAGCTTGCGCATGTCCGCGTATTCCTTGGGAGCGCTGTCTTGAAGCTTGCGGACCATGGCCGATGCGCGCTCGCGCGCGGCTTGGTTGACGTCGCAGATCGCGGCGATTCTGGCCCCTGGCACTTCGGAGAAGAATCCGAGATGGCCGCGCCCGCGCCCGCCCGTGCCGATGACGGCTAGGTTCACGGCGTCGTTGGCTCCAAGCACCGGAAACGCACGGCTCGCCGCGACCGCTCCGGCCCCACGAAGGAACGTCCGTCGACTGGCTTGGCTCATGGCGTACAGCGTACTACAGGGACTTTAAGGCCCGGCCTGTGGTACCTTCACTTGCTTGTTGCCCTACCGTCCTCCCATCCGCGCCTTGTTGCTGGCGAGCTTGGCGGCCGAGCTGGCCGTCCCGGCGGTCGTCGGACAGGTCGAGACATCCGTGCGCACGTCGCGTGGCCTCGAGGCCGACTTGCGGACCCTGTGCGACTCGATCGGCCCGCGCATGGCCGGCACCGCGGCCATGCGGGACGCCCTGCAGTGGGGCCTGCGGTCGTTTCGAGAAGCTGGCCTGCAGAACGCGAGGCTGGAGCCGGTTCCGATCCCGCTGGCGTGGCGCGAGGGGGAGACCAGAGTCGAGGTAACACAGCCGCGCCCCTTTCGGTTGCGTGCCGCCGCTTCGGCGTTCTCCCCCAGTGTCCGCGAATCGATAGAGGGGGAATTGGCGCTAGCAGGGGGCGGCCAGCGCGGGACGGTTCTCCAGGCAGGCGAGAGCTTGCGCGGCAAGATCGTCCTTGTGGAACTGCAAGAGGCCACCTCGCTGGACAGCCTGGGGCTGTCCCAGCGCGATTCGATGGTGGCCGTCCGCGAGGCCGCCGAGGTTGGCGCGCTCGCCGTGCTGATCGTTTCGACCCGCCCGCGGCAACTCCTCTACCGGCACGTCAACAACCTCTCTGCAGAATTGGATCCGATTCCATCGGCGCTGGTAGCTCGCGAGGACGGCCTGCGAATCGCGCGGCTGCTTGAACAGGGCGAGCTCGTGCGGGTCCGGCTGGAAATGCCCAATCAGATCGGACCTTCGTTCGAGACGGCCAACGTCGTGGCGGAGATTCCGGGCGATGGCCTGCCGGACGAGTTCGTGCTGCTGGGAGCGCACCTCGATTCATGGGACATGGGCACTGGGTGCTTGGACAATGCCGTAAACGTCGCATTGGTCCTGCATGTCGCGCGCGCGATCGCCGCAACGGGAGCTCGCCCGCTGCGCACGTTGCGTTTCGTGCTCTTTGGCGGCGAGGAGTTCGGCCTGTTCGGGTCGCAGGCGTATGTCGATTCGCATCGCGAAGAACTCGACCGCCACGTGGCGACCATAGTGCACGACATGGGAGGAGGGCCGTTGAGCGGCTACTCGACCGGGGGCCGCCGGGACCTCTTGCGCCAGGTCGAGCGGCTGCTCGGCGGCGCGGAAGAACCCGGGCGCTTCCGCCACACCGCGAAGGCTTACTTCATGAGCGACAACTTCACCTTCATGCTGCAGGGCGTGCCTTCCCTGTTCGCGGTGCAGGAGACTTCCGATTACTACTCCTCCTACCACTCCGAGGCCGACACGTTCGACAAGGTCGATATCGACAGCGTGAGGAGTTCGGCGGTGGTCGCCGCACGGACGCTGGTCGGGATTGCGCAAGAGAGGGAGCGCATCGCTGAGAGGTGGCCGGCGGCCCAAGTTTCGAGCTGGCTTCGGAGCCAAGGGCTGATCCGGCACTTGCGCTTTCTGGGCGTCTGGGATGAATGGCGGCCGCAACGGGACGGCGCCGCCCCGGATTCGAACTGAGCGGTGCGTCGATGGCCGATTGGTAGGGTAGGGCGATGGCGTTTCCTCTTGGCCCGCAGTCCGGCTTGACGGCTCCAGATGCCGAAGAGCGGGGTGCGAGGCGCGCCTACATGCATGCGCTGATCGCCGAATTGCGGGAACTGGAGGACGCAGTCCGGCTCGGCGGCGGCCCCGAGCGGATCGAGCGGCAGCGCAAGGCGGGCAAGCTCCTGGCGCGCGAGCGTATCGCGGCCCTGCTGGACGAGGGCGAGCAACTGCTGGAACTGGGCCTGCTCGTGGCCCACGACGCCCACGGCGGCATCGCTCCGGCGGCCGGCGTCGTAACCGGGATCGGCCGCGTGGGCGGCCGGCAGGTCGCCGTGATGGCCAATGACGCCACCGTGAAGGCGGGCAGTTGGTTTCCCGAGACTGTTGCGAAGGTGCTGCGCATCCAAGAGGCAGCGATGCGCTGCGGCATCCCGATCGTCTACTTGGTCGATTCCGCCGGAGTGTTCCTGCCGGAGCAGCACGGCACGTTTCCCGGCAAGTATGGCGGAGCGCGGATCTTTCACAATTGCGCCCGCATGCGCCGCCAATTGAGGATTCCGCAGATCTCCGCCGTGATGGGCCAGTGCATCGCCGGCGGCGCATATCTGCCCGCCCTGAGCGATGTGATCCTCATGGTGGAGGGCACGAGCTTCATGGGCTTGGGCGGGCCGAACTTGGTCCAGGGCGCGATTGGCCAACAAGTTGAAGCGGAGGTCCTTGGCGGAGCCTCCATGCATACCGGGCAAAGCGGTGTCGCGCACTACCGCGTGGCAAACGATGAAGAGTGCATCGCCCGCATCCGGACGCTATTGCTCGGGCTTCCGCGCTCTGCCTCGGCGCCACTGAACCGCTCCGAACCCGACTGCAGCGGAGGGCTTGACGAGATCTTGCCGAGTGACCGCCGCCTGCCCTACGACATGCATGCGGTCATCCGGCGCATCGTGGACCGGGACGGCTGCGTGGAATTCATGGCCGAGCGCGCTCCGGAGCTGTTGTGCGCAAACGTCCAGATCGGGGGATGGCCCGTCGGCTTGATTGCCAACCGGCGGGGCTTGTTCCGCGATGGCGGCACTACCCGCATCGGAGCCATCATCTACTCCGAGACAGCCCGCAAGGCCGCTGAATTCGTGCAGAAGTGCGACCGCCAGGGCCACCCGCTGGTCTACTTCCAAGACGTCACCGGCTTCATGGTCGGACCCCAAGCCGAGCGTAGCGGCATCATTCGCGCCGGCGCGGAGATGGTCGAATCGATGGCGACGACGCGGGTGGCCAAGATCGTGGTGACCTTGCGGCACGCTAGCGGGGCGGGGTACTACGCGATGGCCGGCCAGGGGTTCGATCCGGAGTTCATTTTCGGCTGGCCAACGGCGCGGGTCGGCGTGATGGAAGGCGAATCGGCCGTCCAGGCGATGTTTGCGAGCGAGTTGCGGGACCTGGAGGGAGATGAGGGCGGCGCGCCGGAAGACTTGGTTCGCGAAATCGAGCGTACTCGCGAGCGATATGACCGGACGCTTGACGCCAAGTGGTGCGCGTCCAACGGGCACGTAGATGCCATCATCCGTCCGGGGGCCACGCGAGAAGTCTTGATCAGCTGCTTGGAGGCCGTTCACGGCCACGGGTATGCGCTAGCGACGAAGGGCTGATTGCCGTTGCGTTGGCCGTCGAGAAACGGGAGCCAGAACGCGAGCGTCCAATTTCTGGGGCCTGTGCAAGAATCAAGAACTGTCGCGATGAGAGGCGTGGGCATCTTCGCAGCCGTCGGCGCTCTTGCAATTGCGCCCGTCGCCGTCGGCCCAGTGGTGGCGGCGCCGGCGCACTTCGACAAGGTCGCCTGCGGAAATCCGCGCACTGCCCAAGAAGCCATTTTCTTGGCGCAGCAGCGGGGGCTTTCCGAGGAAAAGGAGCGCTTCAGTGCTCGTGCCCAGACCGGACCGTCGGTGCCGACCAGCGTGGATGGCATCGCGATCGTCGAAGCCACGCATGAAGTGCTCTCGCCGCCACACCCGTTTGACCTGGCCGAATCCTTGATCACGATCACGCCCGAGCAGGACAGTTTCCGAGTCGCGGTTTCGACGTTTCCCGAAGGGGCGCCGATACCCGAAGAGGGGACGCCGTTGGATCTGGAGGATGACGACTTCAAGCTCGTCGAATTGCCGTTTGGGTTTCCCTACTACGGCTCTTCCCATGACAGTCTCTTCGTAAATTCCGATGGCAATCTCACCTTCGTGTACCCGGAGGCGAGTTCTCGGCCTAGAAACTATTCGCGGGCTGCCTACGGCCCTGCGCGGATTGCCCCCCTGTTTCGCGATCTAGATCCGAGCCGCGGAGGAAGCGTTCGGGTCGCCGCGACATCCGAAGCGCTGACCGTGGCATGGCACGCCGTGCCGCTGTTCACCGAGGGCCCCGTGGGAGACCCGCAGACCTTCCAGGTGACAATCCATCGAGATGGCGGCATCGAGTTCCGCTACGGGGACGTAAACCTCCTCGATGCAGTGGTCGGCTTGTTTAGCGGCCAGGCCTTGAGCGGCTTCACAGCGGTCGATTGGAGCTCGGTCGAGTCCGAGCTCTTCGACGCGGACAGCATTCTAGCCGAAGTTTTTGTGAGCGATCCTGTGATCGACGAGTTTGCCATTGTGCATTCGTTTTATCGCAACCACGAGGATGCTTACGACACGGTGATCGTTTTCAACGATCTCGACATGGATGCCAGCGACTTTTCGCTCGCCCACGCTTACACCGTGCGGAACGAGATTCGCGGAATCGGCGAGTTCATCTACGATAGCGGCCGCAGATTCGGCTCTCCGCGACGGCTTTCGGCGTTCGTCAATATGGGCGCGCTGTCCGGCTACCCAACCAGCCCGGCCGCGCCGATCCGGGGGCTGCCGCATTCTTCGATGCTGACGATCCTGGCGCACGAGATCGGGCACCGGTTCTTGGCTTACACGCCGTTCAAGGATCCCGAGACCGGCGAGCTGTCCGATGCACTGCTCGGGCGGCAGTTCGCACACTGGAGCTTTTTCTTGAACTCTAGTGCTTCCGTGCTCGAGGGCAATGCCATCAGGGACAACGGTGAGGGTGCCAGTCCACGTTTCGAGACCACTGCTGCCACGCAGACCTACAGCCTCCTCGACCAGTACCTGATGGGACTGCGGGAACCGTCGGAGGTGCCACCTACATTCTTGGTCACCAATCCCACCTCGACGACCGGGTCGCTCGGCAACGCGTCGCGCACGCCGGAAGTCGGCGTGGAATTCGACGGAGTCCGCAAGGAGGTCCGCGTCGAGGACATCATCGAGGCGGTGGGTCCCCGCCGGCCCGATACGTCCGTGTCTCAGAGACAGTTCCGCCAGGCATTCGTCCTGCTGGTTGATGAGGGCACCCAGCCCAAGCCGGAATCGCTGCGCACGTTGAGACAACTCAGGAGGTGGTGGCTCTCCTTCTTCGATTTGCATTCCGAATCCAAGGCTTCAAGCTCCGCCGACCTCGCACGGATGCTCCATTTGTCAACGTGGCCCGCAGGCGGGCTGCTGATCGGCTGTACCGGCTCGGCACAGGTCATGATTGCCGAGTCCCGCGACACAGACCTCGTCGTGAACCTCCGGCTTGACGGTGCCATAGCCGAAGTCCCCGCCACGGTGACGATCCCCGCAGGGGAAGTATTGGTCGAGTTCGAGGCTCGCGGACTGGAATCTGGCACGGCAACCCTGACCGCCGAGGCGGCCGAGGCTGGGTACGACCGCTTGGAGACCCGTTTAGTGGTGCGTGCTGACGCCACGGAGCTCAGCTTGGAGCAGCTGCACTTTCCGGAGTGGTACGGCGTTGCAGGGTCGAGGCTGAGCGAGCCGCTGGACTACCGCGTTCGCGACGAGAACTTGGTGCCCTACAGCGGTGTCGAGCTTGCGTTCACAGTGACCGGCGCGGATGCCGCCGAAATCCAGCCCAGTCAGACCGACGCGTTCGGGCGAGCCGAGATCGAGTGGCCACTGGCGTCTTCAGCGGGCAGCCAGACACTGACGGCAACCATCAGCGGCGTGCCCGATAGCGCCGTGGAGACCCAAGCGGTCGTGTCGGAGAATCCGCCCGCCGTGATGGCCGCTCTCACGGCCAATGCCGCCAGTGGCGAGACTGCTGATGGCGGCCGGGGCTTCGCCCGCGGGAGCTTGGTGACGATCTACGGAAATGCATTGGGGACCGAGCCGTCCGAAGCTGACACGATCCTGACCTTCGACAATCCGGCTCTTCCGGTCGATCTGGGCCTGACCAGCGTGCATGTCGCTGGAGTGGCGGTTCCGTTGGTGAAGGTGTCCCAGACAGAGATTACCTTTCAGTTGCCCTTCCAGATCCCCGCGGATGCCGCGGATATTGTGGTGTCGTCACCGTTTGGGCGGACAGATCCTGTAATGATCCCCTTGGGGCCTGCACAGCCGGGAATCTTTCCCGATCGGGTGAGCGGGGGAGCGCGCGCTGCCGTGGTCGATCCGGACAATCCGGGAGGCGGCGTGCTGCCGCGCGCGGGGGGCTTGCTGGAAGTCTATGGCACCGGACTCGGAGCGGTCAGCCCTCCCGGGCGCACCGGGCGGCCAGGCCTCTCCATGCCTAGGCAGAATGTAGTCGCAGAAACGGAAGCGTGGGTGGACGAACAGCCCGTCGAGGTCACCATGAGCGCGCTGGCATCTTTCGAGGCGGGCGTCTATGTGGTCACGCTAGACCTGCCCGCAGATCTCGAACCCGGCGATCACACGGTCAAGATCGCGGTCGGCGGGCACGAGAGCAATTCGGTCGCGTTCGAGTCGGAATAGGACGAAACGCCATGTCGCTAGACTCGTAGGGTGCTGGGCGCGGTGCTTCGCTGGAGCCTCTTCACAAGTATCGTCCTCGTGCTGGTCTTAGTGCCGTTCTGGCTCTTCGAGGAGAGCATCGCGCGTCTCGCGGAAGCGTTGCTGCAAGACTCGTCGGGCCGGGCCTCGGTCGGTGCGGCCGTCGTGTTGTTGCTGGCCTCCGACCTGTTCGTGCCCGTCCCCTCGAGTCTGGTGGCGACAGCTTCGGGACTGTTGTTGGGTCTTGTGCCGGGCATGGCCGCCACTTGGGTCGGGATGCAATCCGGGGCGCTCGCCGGTTACGGCGTCGGCCGCTGGGCCGGCAGGCGGGTTGCGGCCCGCATAGTGGGCGAACCCGAGCTTCGGCGCGCCGCCGGCGCTCATGCCCGCTGGGGCGGCCTGTTCCTCATCGCGTCGCGGGCCGTGCCGGTTCTGGCCGAGGGCTCCGTCGTGATCGCGGGGGTGGCAAGCATGCCGCTGCTGCGCTTCTTCGTCTGTGTCGGCACGTCCAATCTCGCGATTGCGGCGGTCTATGCGGGTGTGGGAGCATACGTCCGCGACGTCAACACATTCTTGATGGCGTTTGCGGCTTCTATCCTGCTTCCCGGGTCTCTGATGCTGGCGCACCGAGCACTTGCCGCGCGAGCGGCGCGCCGCTCCGCGGTTGCGCAATGGGGACGGACGGTCTGATAGCTGGGCTGGGAGAGCGCGCATGTCCCAAGTGTTGCCCGGCGCGCTGACGCTCACAACCGACTTTGGCTCCCGCGACCACTATGTCGGGGCGATGAAGGGCGTGGTCGCCAGTCTCGCTCCGGGCGTGCAGGTCTTTGACATCACCCACGACGTGCCGAGCTTCGACATTGCCGAGGGCGCGTTCGCGATCGCGCAGGCGTGGCGGAGCTATCCCGACGGCACTGTGCACGTGGTGGTCGTGGACCCCGGAGTCGGGTCGTCGCGGGCGCCCATAGCGGCCTCGGCCGGCCGGCACTTTTTCGTCGCGCCGGACAACGGAGTGCTGTCGCAGGTCTTGGAGTCGGTCGCGACGTCCAGCGTCCGACGGGTCGAAACCCGGCACGGACTGGGGGAGATCAGCCGCACGTTTCACGGGCGCGACCTGTTTGCCCCGGTCGCAGCTAGGTTAGCCGGTGGCCTGAAGTTCGAAGACGTCGGCCCTAGCATGGCCGAACCGGTACGCCTCCCGCCAGTCGCCGTTGCCGCTGGCATCGGGGCCGTGCTCCACGTGGATCGGTTCGGGAACGTCGTGACTAGCTTTCGTCCGGAGGACCTGGCCGACGGCTCAGGGCTGGAGGTCGGCGGAAGGGTGGTTGGCTCGCGAGCCGATTCGTATGCCGATGCTCCCGGTGGTGAGCCGTTCCTGATCTTGGGCAGCTCCGGATACGTGGAGATTTCGCTGAACCGGGGCAGCGCGGCGGCTTCGCTGCAGGCGCGCGCGGGAGCGCGCGTGGCGCTGGCGCGCCTTCGGCCTGGCTAGGGAGCTTAGCCCATGTTTAACATTTTCGGATCGCAAGGGCGGCCCAACTGCGTTCTATGCCGGGCAAGCTGAGACTCGATTTGGTGTGGTCTAGGGCGGGCACTCGCCCGATAACCGACGTAGGTTTGGTGCGGCCCGGACAACTGA
>JAJEHF010000098.1 GCA_022823865.1 Bryobacterales bacterium | reverse complement strand
CTCACCATCGCAAATTGGGGCCGGGATGTCAAGGGGATTTGCGAAAAATCTTCGAATTTCTTGTAAGTGCCATGGAATCAAAGCATTAGAGCATGCTCAAGAAACGCCGGATTGGCCCAGCCTAACTCAGTGCCATTGGTGTGCAGGCGGGCGCAGTCGCGGCGCAGCTGGTCGATGAACTCGAACTGGTCGTTGCGTTCGGCGGGCGAGCAGGACGGGATGCACTTGTGGTTCACGCGCAGGGAGTAGCCCAAGGCGCGCAGCAGGCGGGCGACGGTGCGCGGGCAGGCCGGCAGGTGGAGCACATCGGTCAGGTGCGCGGCCAGGTTGCGGGTGCTGCGACGGGTCCAGCGCAAGTCGGAACAGGGGTCGCCGGCGGTGTCGTGGCGGAGCAGAATGACGAGTTGGGCGGTCAGCGCGGGCTTTTTTTTTCGAGCGCCTTGCGCCCGCCGCCGGGCTGGCGCACCCGCTCGCTCTGGTAGTCCCCCGACAGCAGCTGGCGGCGCCCCTTGGCCACCGTGGCCGGGGCCATGCCGAGCTGGGCCGCGACCCGGCTGTCGCCACCGCGGCCATGGCGCAGCGATTCCAGCCCGGCATACAGCCGCCGCTGGCGCTCGTCCAGCACGCCCAGCAGCCTGCCGGCAGCCTGCCGCACCCGCTCCTCGCCGCGCTCGGGCGGCGCGGGCCCGGGCCCTCCCGCCAGCAGCAGCCGGCGGGCCCGCAACTGCCGCTCGCGCCGCTGCGGCGTCGGCGAGCAGTACAGGAACCGGCCGTCAAGTTTCTCGCGCCCCAGGCGGCCGGCGCGCACCAGCTGGCCCAGCGCATTGCGGACCTCTACCTGCAGGATGCGACCCAGCTCCTCGGCGAAGCAGCCCGCGGGCGCTTGCTCGACCAAGCCGACGGCGGTGGCGAGCAGGGTCCCCGCGCGGGAGAAACGGATCCCTTGGTAGGACCACAAACCGTGCTCGTCGTAGGCGGCCAGTTCGTCCAGAGTGTAGAAGCGTCCACAGTGGGAATAGCTGGAGCGGCAGCCGGCCGCCACCAGCTTGCGGCAGACGGTGCGCCGGCTGGCGCTGCTGAACTCGGCGAGGATCTCGTCCAGTTGCGCGACAGTTTTCTCGCGCAGCAGGGAGATGACCGTTTGGGCCGGGAAGGTCTCGGTTCTCATGCACACCCCCTAAATGGCATAATAACGATTAAATGATATCGAATATGCCATTTAGGTGTCCGCTGGGGCCGAAATCGCTCCAATCACACCGTATCGTACCCGTCCAAACCCGGTCAGGGAACTCCCGAGATCGGCCAAAAGGCAAAAACGGCTAAGCCTGCCCCTGACGGCAAGGCATTTCATGGCAAATTAGCTGTCAGATTTGCCAACTTATTAATGCGCTGCCCCTTAGCTTTGGCGTCCCCCTCACTCGGACGATCTAGTCTCCGTCCCAAAGCGCAAGTCCCGGTGTTTCCTCAGGCATGCGTCTTTCCTCAAGGCACTGATCCCCTATACGGCATCTGCGAAACTGTCGATTCGGAGGTGAAATCGGTAGCGAGCCGACCATAGATGCTTCATGTCGTCTGCTTCGGCAATATTAAGCAGATTCTCACGAATCATCGATACGACCAGATCTTTAGTTGTTACGACGTCGAGTGTCGAGCTCATCTCGAGGGCTTCCTTTGCTGCCCTCCGATCATCGATCGCTAGTTTCCACCCCCTGGAAATCGACAGAGCGATTGCAGATCGCTCGCCAAGACCCAATCTTGCCGATGTGGCCGATGAGGAGGAAATAGCGGCTAGAATCCGCGCTTCGACACGCTCCTCACGGATAGCGGAAGACTTGAAGGCATCGTCAAGCCGTCTTCGCTCATCCGAATAGTAATCCTTGACTTCCACCGCAACATGCTCCGTCACTATGAAGCTATGGCTGTGCCCGGCGATCAAGTCCATGCGATCGATACAAAGAAAGTTAATGAGCACCGACGTGTCCACCACTACGGTGGTTGAGGAGTTGACTTCCATCCATTCTTGTCACTGCAAGCGCAGGGTTTCGCCAAGTTCCAGCAATTCCCGACCATCGGTTCCCAAGAGGCCGCTCAATTCGAGAAGTCGCCCTCGCGAGATTTCTTCGCGACGGTAGGCTTCTATGGCTAGGCTTGTGACCTCGCTCCGCAGCTCACGGTACCGAGTACGTCGCTCAGTTACACGCCCAGCCTCGTCGTCTTGTTCGCGTAGGCCGAGAACACGGAGGTATTCTCTGCCGAGTTCTTCGCGTTCCAGCAGGTCATCGCACTCGACTTGCGAAATGTACCTCAAACTCCTGAGGCGGAACACCGACGCCTGATAGCTGACACCGAAACGCTGAGCCACCACCGCGACATCCTTATACGTGACGCGTTGGAAATTCGACGAGGAGCGAAATTCTACCTCCACAGACCCGTCGCTAGCGGCGTCGTAGATCAAGTTTCCAGGTCTCCCTCGAGACTCTTTGTCCAATTGCTGCAAGACCTCACGCACGCCGTTTCTAGGCATCAGGAACGCTGCGGCAAAGGCGTTGGCGCGCTTTTCTACTTGATCCTTTGAATTGTCAGTGCTAGAGACACTGATGGTTCGGTCTCGATCAAACAAGGCGTGGGCGTATTCGTGAACGAAGGAAAACCGCTTGCGGACATGCGGGTGCGAGGCATTGACCAGAATTGCCATGCCAATTGACGGGTGCCGGAGGAACAAGCCTGACATGTGGTCGGGCAGGTCAACCCCGGACGCCCAGATACCTTGCGAGCTGATGAGTTCCGAAATGTCTGCGAGGGGCGCAAAGCCGATGTTCAGCCGCAACCGCTCTTCGTCGGCGATTCTCTCCGCCTGAGTGATTGCTTCTCCTGTCGAACGGGGCGAACGCAGATCACGCGATGGCGGCCCAGATCGTCGGTCCCATCCCAATAGGCTCTCAAGCGTGACACCTTCGCGACACAAGGCAACGCAGCGGTCCACTTGATCACGCACCTCGTTCTCTGCTTCCAACCCGGGAGCGACTCGGTGCAAGGCCACCAAGATGTCTTCATCCTCTTTGGCGGCGGACAGGAAGTACTCGACCGGACACCGATAGCACGAAGCCATCTTTGCGAGTTCGAGCGTAGAGACGGATCGGTTGCCTGCCTCGATCTGAGTGATTGCGGTCCGTGGCACGCCAACTATTTCCGCAACAGCGTGTTGGCTGAGACCGCGAGCTGCTCGTGCGTCGCGCAATCGACCGGAGAGGCCAGACGGATTCACGGCATGTACTCCCATAGCCATAGACACACTTGGATTCTAGCACAGAAAAGTAAGAATAATGATCAAGATATGCTATCGATTTGACTTTTTAAGATTGAATATCGAACTATGAGAATCAAGTCATCGGTCGCGGCGTACAGGTCCATGCGGCTCACGCAGTTCATGCAAATTGCGTTCCGAAGTAGATGACATTTCAGATAATTGGGCAGGCTTACGGCTATGGTGAGACCAAGCATTCACATTGATCGCCGCGAATACCCGGCCGGATCGGTCATCCATCTGAGCGTTGACAACCAGCGCAAACTGAACGTTCTCGACAGCGGACTGGTCCGCCTGCTGATCGAACACTTGGGACAGCTTGCGTCTGACCAGTCCGTCCGCGCCGTCGTGCTCACTGGGGAAGGCGAGCGAGCCTTTATCGGAGGGGCAGACATTCGTGAACTGGCCGGGCTTGAGCCAGACACGGCGCGAAAGTTCATCAGCAGCCTGCACGAGCTCTGCCTTCGCTTGCGAGAGCATCCGGTGCCTACGATCGCCCGGATCAACGGCTACTGCCTCGGCGGCGGCATGGAGATCGCGGCAAGTTGCGACCTTCGCGTGGCGTCCGCAAATGCGCGATTCGGGATGCCCGAGGTGAGAGTCGGTATCCCCTCAGTGATTGAAGCGGCCTTGCTGCCTCGGATCATCGGAGCCGGCAGAGCACGGGATCTCGTGCTCACGGGCGACATCATTAGCGCAGATGACGCCTACTCGATGGGATTTGTGCGGCGTCCGGTTGCACTCGGCGACCTTGATGGCGCCGTCGAGCGGTGTTTGGCGTCGATCCTAGCGGCGGGAGCGTCAGCGATCCGCGATCAGAAGGCGCTGTTCAAGCACTGGGACGCCGCCAGCCTTGAGGATGCGATCGATGCCAGCGTCGACTTCTTCGCCAACGCCTACCGAACGCCAGAGCCCAAACGGATGATGCAGTCCTTCCTCTCAGGCAAGCCGGACAGCGAGTCCGAAGCCAGCGACCCAAGCGATCCGACCTGTCGCTAGGCGGACAGGCGCGGGGCTACGCCGCCCGTGCGTCGAGCCAGCCTCACCGAGCGGGATTCTCGTACCAGACCACTCCCAGTTCCCTGCCCTGGTATCCCTCCGCAAGATACGGCCCCTTTTCTTCAAGCGTGAGTACATCAAGATCCCCATCGCCATCCAAGTCCGTCATTTGGAGCAAGTCGTAGATAAAGCCCTCGGGGCCGCTGATCGAGGTGGGCATCCAGTGTGACTTGGTGGGAGAGCCACCATGATCGAGCCAGTACACGCCGATCTTTCCATCGGTCGCATGCTCGCACGACACAATCAGATCAGCCTGTCCATCCAGGTTGACGTCTGCCACCTTTACGGCCTTGCCCCCCGCGGCGCCCGCCGGGATCTCGATCAAGTGGGTCTCCCAGCTAGGCGGCTGCCGTCGGGTCCGTCTGTGATACCGAATCGGCTCTCGCTTGACTGCCACCAGCAGGTCTTCCAAGCCGTCGGCATCCAAGTCCGCGACGGCGTTGTGCATCGCCTCGTAGTCCCCCACCGATCCGATGCGGTGCTCGTCCCATCGGTTACCGACGACACCGCTGTGTCCGGGGTTCTCCAGCCACAACGCGCCACGCCGCTCGCCCGTCCTATCGGTGGCCACGATGTCCGAATCGCCGTCCAAGTCGACGTCTTGCTGCCGGATCGTCATGATCCAGCCCGCGTCGTAGAGCGCGTGAAACTCCCATGCCGCCAGATCCCGCGGGTCCGGCGGGGCCTCGAACCAGCCGATCTGCGCTCCCTCTCCCTTGGCACCCGCGATCAAGTCGGTGCCATGCTTTCCGTCGACCTGCGCAGGCAGTGCGAACATCCACTTGGCAGCGCCGCTGGCCGCAGGCAGTTCCTCAGTGGTCCAAGCGTCTGGCTCCAGCAGCTTCTCGCGGTCCTCAGGGCCCCAATGCACGAATATCGACCGCGTGTCTCCTTCGCACGAGCTGACCACGTCCATGTTGCCGTCCGCATCGAGGTCAACGAACACGGCATCCTCGGGATCGCCCACCTCGCCCACGGTGACAGCGGGCCAGCGCTCCCGCAGTCCGTCGGGGCCGGGGTGCAGGTAGACGCGGACCTGCCCGCCCTGCTCCCACGGGGAGGTGATGTCCAAGCGGCCGTCCCCGTTGATATCCGCGAGACGGACACCGTCGGCGCCCAAGGAGGAGTCGTCGATAGTGTGCCGCGCCCAGGCACCGTCCGGCCAGTGGCCTGCAGATTCGTCCGGCGTGCGACAGGAGACAGAAGAAGCCAGCAGCGCTGCTGCCAGAAAAAGGGCCGAATCGCACCGGAACAGCATGCCGAACAGTAGTCTAGCGATGAATGTCCTCCGCAACCCGATCTAGAATGGTCGATCCATGCGCCAGCTCCTGATCATTGCCGTTTTCAGCACACTACCCTTGCTTGCCAAGCCGAATGTCGTGCTCATCATGGCCGACGACATGGGCTACGAATGCATCTCGGCCAATGGCGGCAGGAGCTATTCCACTCCAGTGTTCGAGCGCATCGCACTTGAAGGCATGCGCTTCACGAACTGCTACTCCCAGCCTGTCTGCACGCCTTCTCGGATCAAGATCATGACCGGGAAGTACAACTGGCGGAACTACGATCGGTTCGGGCACATGCCCAAGGGCCAGACCACGTTCGCGCACCTGATGCGAGACGGCGGATACGCAACCGCCCTGACCGGCAAGTGGCAGTTGTGGGGCGGCCCCGACACAGCTTCCTTTGAGAGCGGCACTACCCCGGAAGAGGCCGGCTTCGATGAGTACATGCACTGGGCCTACCCATTCGAACTCTCGGCGGCGGAGATGGAACGATACGGCGCGGTCGGCCTGCCGCGCTCCAAGACGACTTCGCGCTTCTGGCATCCGGCGGTGATCAAGAACGGCCAATACCTCCACACTTCAATGGACGACTACGGGCCAGACCTGTTCTCCGACTTCGCGCTGGACTTCATCGAGCGCCACAAGGACGAGCCCTTCTTCCTGTACTACCCCATGGTGCTGACGCATTCTCCGTTCGTGGCCACGCCTCACAGCTCAACGATCACCGAGAAAACCAAGTTCAAGAGTGATCCCGCGTACTTCGCCGATATGGTCGAATACGCGGATCACTTGGTCGGACGGCTAATCGATCACTTGGACAAGCTGGGCTTGGCAGAGAACACGCTGGTGCTATTCACGGGCGACAACGGCACCCACCGCAGCCTGAAGTCCATGCTGGGAGACAGGGTAGTGAGCGGCGGCAAGGCCTACCCGGAGGACGCCGGCACCCACGTACCGATGTTTGCGCACTGGCCCGGGCACGTGCCGGCGGGTCTGGTGTCGGACGACCTGATCGAGTTCAGCGACTTCTTCGCTACATTCGCCGACCTGACTGGCTGGGAAATGCCGGCGGGAGAGCATTTCGACGGCCGCAGCTTCCTGCCACAACTATTCGGGGGGGCCGGAAGCCCGCGCGATTCGATCTTTGTGCACTATGATCGCGACCCATCGCTGGAGACCGTGCCGTTCCCGCGAGTCAGATTCGCACGGACCAAGCGTTTCAAACTCTATGCCGACGGTCGCTTCTACGATGTGCCCCACGACTGGGAGGAAAAGCGGCCCTTG
Organism: Bryobacterales bacterium; assembly: GCA_022823865.1. Classification (GTDB taxonomy): domain Bacteria; phylum Acidobacteriota; class Terriglobia; order Bryobacterales; family UBA6623; genus VXMF01. The sequence goes on along the minus strand of JAJEHF010000098.1, from coordinate 9,316 downwards.
TCAGACACCAGCCACATTCCGGCCGCCGCCAAGATCAAGGCCCGGCTGCGAGAAGTGCTGAATTCTATGCCAGTGTGGCGGCCAAACAACGCGGGGGTCGAATAGCGCGCCGGAAGGGCGCGAGCCCACAACAGGCAGCAGCGTCGACCGCGGCTGCGTCAGGTGTGAGACCAGTAGGGATGCACCAAGGACCGCTGGCACCGGCGAAATAGACCCCGGCGCGACCGCGGTCAGATCACCTGCATGGTTGGACCCTAGGCGGGGCCAAGCACTCGGTCCAGCGCCCGCGCCACGAGATTGTACTGGAAGTCGCAGACGCGCACGACCGTGGTGATATCGGTCATGCGCCAGGCCCTGATCAAGTCATGCAGGACATCGCTGGAGAACGGGCTGTGCTCGGAGTCCAGAAACACCCAGTCGAGGTCGGCCGCCCCGTACATCTTCGGAATCTCGCAGGTCGGCAGCTGGCAATGGGCAATGCCGACAGCGACCCGGCCGTCTTCCAGAATCCTCTTCGTGTTGTTGGGTCGCATTGCTCCAACTGTCTCGCAGCAGTCTTGCGATCCCTTCTCCGGCTCTGTTCCGGTCAGGTGAACAGGCTCTGCACCACGGCGACGAACATCGTGCCGTAGGCAGCCGCGCTGATGAGGAGGGCGAGCCGGCGCCAAAGCGGCGGGCGTACTTCCGGGGGAAGCAGCCGCGTGTTCACAATCAGGAGTTGGACGCTGGAGAAGGCCAGGACGAGCCCGCCGACATTGCCGAGCCACTTCATCATGTCCATGGCCGTTCCCCAGCGGACAACGATGGCGTACCAAGCCGTAAAGCCGAGGAACAGGGCGTAGTAAAGGGTCCGCGCATGGTTCCGCACGAGCCCGCGGATCGCCGGACTGCCGGCCCAGGCTATGTCGGTCAGCATCCGCACTAGAACCTCCGTGTTTCCCAAGTGCGTCGAGAACATCACCCAGAAGCCGTTGAGCAGGGCGAGGAACCAGAATCCGTGCCAGACATTGAGCGCGAGGTATTCAGCCTGGTAGGCGCCAGCACCGATCTGGGACAGGTCCGTGCCGGGCGGCACGACACTGGCCGCAAGGTTCACGTTGAGGAACATTCCGACGAAGCAGCCGACAGCCCATAGCCAGACCTGGTCGGCGCGAGCGTACTGCCACCACCGTTTCCAGCGGGCCAAGTTAGCTGCGCTGGGCCGGAACACACTGCCAGTCGGGGCGACGTGAACCACGAGGGAACTTGTCGCAGACGCAATGGCTCCCGAGTGAGCGGCCATGCCAAAGCCCTTGTCTCGGAACCAATTGGAGATTGCGAGGTTGCCGAAGCCTCCCGAACCGGAGGAGGCGGCGAGCGCGCCAACCAAGGCCAAGTCAATCCCTTCGGGCAGCCCGCCGATCGAGAAGAATCCGGCGCTTGTTGACACCCAGTCCCGGAGCGGAACGAACCACAAGTTGACGAACGCGAGGAATCCGAAGATGAATGCAACCATTACCCAGGACACGCGCTCGAGGGTCCGTTCGATTGTTTCGCCGAACAGAAGGATTACCAATGCGAGAGCGAGCACTCCGTAGGTCGCAACCAGAAGGGAGCCGCTGTCCTGCGCGCCCGGCATGCGTCCCGCGAAGGTCGCAAAGACCGTGGCAGCGGTGCCGGCGGCAAGGGCCGGCAAGCCTACTTGAGCGACGCACAGAACCGCGTAGACCGGAGCCCATAGCCGCGGGCCTGGCCGCAGCCGCATGAATCCAGTGATGACCGGCTCTCCCGTGTACATCGTGTAGCGAACCGCTTCGAGATTGAAGAGCAGTTGCAGCACGATCGCCAGCGTAGCGATCCAGAGCAGGTTCCGGCCGAACTGGACGCCGATGGCCGGCCCCACGAGCCACTCGCCCCCGCCAATCGAGGAGGCAAGTAGGATCGCCCCCGGTCCGATCACTCGGAAAAGATTCCGCAGGGTGAATGGAGGGGCTTCCGGCAGTTCGCGGGTTTCCCACGGGAGCAACCTCTTCATGCGGTCCTCCGCCTAGCCGATGTCGGGCCGGGGCGCTTCAGCCTTCCTCCCGGAAACGCAGTTGCGGCAGCGAAGCAGCTTTGCGCTTGCGGTTAACCAACTCGTCATAGCGCAGCAGGGCGCCGAGATCCTCGCCTCTCAGGACAGCTTCCGTGATCCGGGTCTCAATCTCGTGCAGGCGCTCCGCAGAATCCAGGGTTTCCTCGACCCGCTCCTCTGGCACTGCGGCCACACCGTCCTCGTCGCCGACGACCCAGTCTCCGGGCCTGATCGGCAGTCCCCCGCACTGAACCGGCACTTGGAGCTCGCCAAGGTATTCGGCCCCGCCTGCGTTCGGCACGACTGCCCGGGCGAACACCGGTAAGGTGTCCCGGGCGATCTCGGCGCTGTCGCGAATCGCGCCGTCGACGACGACACCGGCCAGCCCCTTCAGGCGGGCCGCGTGGGTAGTGATGCCGCCCCAGAGGGCAGTGTTTCGGTCGCCGCGACCGTCAATCACAAGGACGTATTTCGGGGGGCACTCCGACAGTGCCTTGCCGACCATCAGGATGTCGCATGGATGCACGCGTGCCGTGAAGGCCGGGCCGGCCATCGAGCTTGTCGCGGACCGGCACTGGATGCCATGATCCATTGCCCCCGCCTTGCCGAGAGCATCGGACACCAGCCCGGTGGATAACGCCAGAAAGCGGCGGGCAGTGCCCGGAATCCCTTCTCTGCGTCGGGATGGTGGCGGGGGAATTCCTTTGGGTTCCATATCGATACAAGGCCGGCCGGTCACTCGGAATTGATATACCCCTGGCCTGCGGGCATCATCACCTGGGCGGGGTTGATCGCTCCGTACTTGGCCTTATTGGCCGTGATCTCGAACGCCTCGCGGACCGATTCGAGCCCGCACAGGCCGTGCGTGAGCATAGGGCCCAGGCGCACCTGCCCCGAAGCGACCAGCCGAACCGTGTGCTCCAGGTGGGCGTACGAGCTGATGTCGGGAAACAGCACGCGCAGGCTCCGCTCGCGCAGGCCGTCGACGTCGATCTCGAGCGATTGACCGAACCAGGAGACCACTATCAGCTTGCCTCCCGATCGGACGGACTGGATCGCCTGATCGAGAGTGCTCGACCCAGCTAGGCCCTGTCTCGGGCTGCCCCCCGCGCACTCGAATACAACGTCCGCGCCCTGACCGCCGGTGAGATCCCGGATCGCCTCTACCGGATCGTTCCTGCGAGCATTGATCGCGACGTCCGCGCCGAGTTCCAACGATATGTTGCACGCCTCGTCGCGAATGTCCGCAGTGACCACCAGCCCGGCGCCCACGCTACGCGCCGCCTGCATGCATTCCAATCCCATGCTTCCTTGGCCGAAAATCGCGACCGACTCGCCGATCTGGATACCCGCTGTCTCCACCGCGGCAAGACTGTCGCTCAGCGACTGCAGGCATGCCCCCTCGCTGTCGCTGATCGAGTCGTCGACCTGGACCAGCGCGATTTCGGGAAGCAGCGCCCTCTCCGAAAAACAGCCCGGCAGCTGAAACCCTATGATCGGCCCGGCCCGGCAAGCGATGGCCTGGCCTTCGTTGCAAAGCGGGCAATCCCCGCATGGCAGCTTCGCCCGCGCTGCCACTCGAGCGCCGGGACGGAAGCGCGACCCGGGCGGGCTTTCCAAGACGCGCGCACAGAATTCATGGCCGAAGAGCCGGATCGGCGCTTCGGTCTCCAGTCTTTTTCTGATCTCCTCAAAGGCGAGCGTGGGAATGCCGAAGGCGAGCTGTGCCTCCGTCACGCTCGGCTGAACGCAAAGGATCTCGACGAGGACGTGGCCGTCTCGTAGCTCCGGCTCGGGCACCTCCTCGAGGCGCATGTCCCCGAAACCGTAGAATTGCCACGCTCGCATCGGTCCGGCCTTTGCGGGGCCGGTTGCAGTGTATCAGTCCGTCACAATATCGCCCGCCGGCTGCCCGCGAGCGCTTGTGCGCCTCGAGCCGGGAAGCGAGAAAGGCCGCGAGCATGGGCTCCTCTCCAACCCCGAACCATTGCTCTCGGCCGTAGGCTGGGGTGACGAACGGGCCACTCGCAGTATCAGGCCCGGCCCAGATTTTGGGCCAGCTGGAAATCGGAGGCTTGGGATCGATTGGCGTAATAGGGCGCAAGCCCGGAGCAGCCACAAGGGCCGACCGCGGCTGGGTCAGGGATCGGACCAGCGGAGACGAGCCGCGGGCGGGCGAAGTTGGCCTCGGCGCGGCCGCGGTCAGATCACTCGCTTTATTGGGCTCTAGGCGGGGCCAAGCGCTCGATCCAGTGCCTCCACGAAGAAGTACTCGCCCCACATGACCGATTCGCCGACACCGAGGCCTAGATTGAGATGGTAAATCCCTTCCTTGAGGATTCCCTCCCAGCCCTGGGTCTCAGAAGCGAGGTACGGCGGCTGCGCGAGCGTCAGCAGGACACGGCGGGCCGCTTGGTCGTAGAGCAAGCCCTTGGAGCGGTCCGCGCTCAACTTCGCGAGCCGAAACAGGCCAGCCGCGGTGATGGCCGAGGCGGAAGTCTCGTCCCGCCAATCCTCTTTGGGCGCGTCAAAGTCCATCGGCGTCACGCCGTTGGCGGGTACGTTTTGCAGAAAGTAGTCGGCACAAAGCTCGGCCGTTTGCAGGAACCGCGGATCGCGTACCAACTTGTAGGCCGACGTAAAGCCGTAGATCGCCCACGCCAGGCCGCGCGCCCAGCACGAGTCCGACCGCCAGCCCTGCTGGGTCGACTGCCGCAAGAACTCCCCGGTCTCCAGATCATAGATGCCCTCGTGAGAAGAGCTGCCATCGCCGCGCACTAGCACCCGCGCGGAAGTGAGGCTGTGCTGCATGGCGACATCCATCAGCTGAGGGTCGCCGGTGCGCAGGGCCGCGTAGAAGATGATCCCCACGTTGGCCATGATGTCGATGAAGATCGATTCCGGCCCCATGAACGAGGACATGTACCGGCCCTTCTGCTTGAAGCGCAGCGCCAGCGTGCGACCGGCCTGGATCACGATGGCATCGAGATCGGGATTCCCGGTGAGCTTGTACCAGCGGTGATACGTCGACAGGAAGATGAAGCCCAAGTCATGGACATCGCGGTCCATCTTGCGGGGCTCGAGAGGCTCGGTGTACCGCTGCGCCAGCTTCATCCACTCGGGACTGCCGGTGCGTTTGGCAAAGATCCACATCATGCCCGGCAGAAAACCGTCACACCAGTGGGTCCAAGCCGGCTTGTCGTGGCGCCAGCGACCCTGCTCTGTGTACATCGGGTAAAAGTCGGGGTCACGCTGGACGGTGGAGCGCACTTGCCCCTGAGCAAATCTCAGGGCCCGCTCGAACACTTCGCGGGAGCCATCGAGGGAGGTCACTTCGAGCATGAAGCTGTCCAGTGTATCACCAGGGTTTCAAGGCAAGGATTGCCGTTCCTCACCTGAGGTGACCCCTGTTTCCAAGGCTCGACAGTGCGCTGTGGAGCCGCAATGAGCAGCCCTTGGTGCCTCCCGCTGTGAACAAGCAGGCGAGACGCCTGCTTCAGACTGGATACTCGTTTTGAGGCGGGTGACGAATAACGCGCCGGCCTAGTGGAGGCGGCAGAGTCACAGCGAGTCTACAGAGACCCGGTCCATACATGGCCCTTTGCGAACGCGCTGGACAAACGGCGAGTTGGGACGCGCCAGTCGCCGAACAACCCGAGCGTGAAGACGTCGTTCGCCGTCGCGATGTTCTCGCTGTCCGATGCCTATCGTCGTTCGCGGTCGTTCCGCAAGCTCGCCAGTTCGTTCGGAAACCTAGTCCGGTCCATGAGCCGAGACCCCGGCGCTTGGCCGCCAGCCAAGTGGACCACTCGGGGCTGATGTGCCCGATCGTGCAGCGCTCTCCGCCCTACGCGAGGTTGATCCGTTTCAGATCGATCTTGTCGTCGTCGAACACCCCGAGGCCGAAGTTGGAGGCCAGCTCGATGTGCTCGACTTGGGCATTGAGCCACTGGCTGTCCTCGTCGGGTTTCAGCAGGGCGATCGGGGCCCTCCCGACTTCGACCCGCTTCTTGTCGATCGCCTGCCAGCCGGTCTTGTCGAGCGCGACGGGATCCGTGGCAAAGTACATCGTCTTGTGTTCCCAGGTGTACCGCTCCACGCTACTGCCCGGTCCGCCGTGGTATGCGGCCTTCACGCCGTCGAGGATGTGCAGGACCACCTTCTCTCGAATCACCGGCAGGTCCACAACAGCCGGGATGAAGATGCCGCAGACATTCGCAGTCGTCGTCGCGTGGCTACGACTGACGTTGTTCACCAGGCCATGCGACATGTTCTTGAGGGCAAGGGTTACGCCAGCGGACTGGTGATGCTTCACCACGCAGAGGTTGATGACTTTGTTGACCTCTTTGGTCAAGAACCTGGCGACGTACGACCGCCGGGCGTGCGCGTCACTCAAGTCGTACTCAGGCGCATAAGCCGGGTGCACCAGCGGCATCTCCATGTAGACGTCCGGATCGTATCCGTCCATATCGAGCTGGATCCTCTGAGTGGTGGGCGAACCCGAGGTCCAGCGGACACCCTCCGGCAGCCATTCCACGAATCCGGCCCTCTGGAACTGTTCACCGTAGCGGTCGTAGGCTACGATGTCGCGCCGCGGGATACCGACGGCCTCCAATGCCCGGATGATGGGGTGCAACACTTCCGGGGCGGAGATCACGTGAGGCATCCCGACCGGGTTGAGCTTGATGCCGACGACATCGCCGGGATGGAAGAACTTTCGCCAGGCGTCGAGCGGAATCTCCGTGCCCGTGAGTTCCCGCATCCCGCGATCGATCATCTGCTCGACCGGATCGGCTTGGTAGGTGCCAGAGACGATGCTGTTGGGATGGTGAACCGCAACGACGCGCCCCGGATACGGACCTGGAATGCCTGGCGTCCCCTCATTCGAAGCTTCCGGGCCCTGTGCGCGGGCCATTCGCGCCGGCAGTGACGCAAGGGTCGCGGCGACGGAGGCTGCGAGGATTTCTCGTCGATCAAATGCCATGGTGCCTCCTCGTTGACAAGAGTGCCTGTGCGGTACTCCCAGCGCTGCGATCGAGAGCAGCCGGGATCGTTCGCCAGGTCACCGCCGGTCTTGATGATAGCGGGTCCAACTCCGACATTGCCGTCGATTCACTCATTGGCCTCGACGGAGGGGTGGGTCGGAGGGCTACGGAGCCGGCAAAGCCGGCATTCCGTCAGTGCTCGAGGGCCCGGGAGGTTGCTTCGACACCGGCCAAAAACTCCCGCAAGCTCCTCTCGTCTGGAAACTCCAACGCCCCGGACCGGTAGTACGCGACCTCTTGGCACCATCGCTCTCGAATCGCCTGCCGGGCGGGACCGACGCGGACGGGCTCTCCGTCGCGGTGAAAATAGATTGGGTTAGTGTGCGCCTGCACGACGCGTCCCCCCTCCAGGGTCCGAGCGGTGACACGTGCGGCGAGCCAAGAACTCTCGTGCAGTTCCAGCCGAAAGTCGAGTTGCTGGTCCTGCCCTGCCCCGTCACCGGTCTTCTGCGCAACGATCTCTCCGTTACGCACGATCTCGATGCTCTCGATCGGCCGGAAATACGCAGCTCTCGCGCTCCCCTGGACCTCGCGAGAGTCTTCGTTCCATACGGTGAGGTCGCCCGGAGATTGGCCGTCAACCGAGAATTCGAGCAGGGGGCCGTTCGTCAGCACGACCGCGCCTCGGCGGACCCCGTCTGCCCACGCGGCATACGCGGACTGGCCCGCTTCGGCTCGCACCAAGGCCCGTTCCGGACCCAGTAGCGGCAGCGCCCTAGGCCAGGACGCGAATCGGGAGAGATTCGCCGGGAAGTCACTGCCCGCCAGACCCACGACTCGGAAGCCAGCGTTGAGCAGCTCGTACCATTCGTCGGTCTTCAGCACTCCGAACTGGAACACCTCCACGAAATCGATCGCATCGTGGACCAAGTTCATCAGGAGCGTCGAGTTGGGCTGGCTGCCGTAGAAGTGCGCAAAACCCGTTAGCGCTCCGAGTCTTCGCCCCTGGGCGAAGAGTGCCAGGGGATTGGGAAACGCCCGGAGAGAGTTGGCGTATTCCAGGCCGATGCTGAGTGGTTCGATCATTCGGCTCGGACCCAGGAACAGGGTGTGGCCGTAGAAGCGGCTGCGCGATTCGTGCCCCGACCGAATCGAAAAGCCGCCACTCCTCGCTTCGGCCTCTTCCCCGAACCCCCACTGCATGGCGGCATGCTGTTGCCGCTGGAGTTCCAGGAAGTTGGCTACCGCGAGGTCTTCGGCCTGCATCCATCGCAGGAAGATCGGGTCGTCTTCCTGGGCGCGCACGAGATGGATATGGTCGTCCCCTGCGAGCCACTGCTCTTGACGGCCCGGGGCAATCGGATCGAGGTTCAGAGTGATTTCCGAATCCTCGCCGAATTCCAGCGAGAACGACTCCTCGGCCGGCCGGAAGAAGGTGCCGTGGTACGCCTCGATCCGGTATCCGTCGGAGGCGGGCAAGTTGAAGCTTGCCGTACCTTCGAGCAGGACAAAATGGGAACTGTCCCTAGCGGTGACTTCCAGCACGCGCGCGTCGTCCGCCCGACGCCAGATGCGCTCCCGGTAGAACAGGTCGGGACGCAACGGCAGCATCGCATCGACCGGACTCAGCCGGAATTCGCGGTCTCCCTTGAACAGGTACACGCGTACCGGAATCGGCTCGCCCGTGTCAGACCGCCGGGCGGTCACGTGAAGCTGGACTGCGTGGCGAGGGAAGAGGGATTCGACCTGCTCAAAACACGAGACCATCGCGGCCAGACCGATCGCGCCCAAGAAGCCGGCGCGCATGGCAATGGAGCGTCTCACCAGAAGGCCCTTACCGGTAGCGCGGGTGTTGCTGAGACGCCCGCCGCATCAACGGGAACCGTCACAGGCGCTCCGTCGGGATGCTGGCCGACCCGTAGAGCTGTCCAGACTTGATCGTGGCAACGGGTTGCAGCATTCGGTGGGCTGTGCGCGTTGCTCCAAGGGCGTCTACCAGGCGAAACTGCCCGTCCTCCAGCGAGAAGACAGCGATGTCCGCCTCGGCACCCTCTCGCAGCGTTCCGAGCTCGTTCAGCCGTCCGAATACCTGCGAGGGATTCAAGGTGACTCTCCGAATGGCCTCCTCTAGGGTCAGGCCTAGCAGCCCGTGGTAAAAGTCGACTGAAACTCCAACAAATCTCGATCAGGCTTCGATAAAATCGTAGTCATGGCGATGGGTACCCGCAAGCCCGGACAGATCCCGATGTTCCTCGCACCGGACCAACTGCCCCAAGCC
>JAJEHF010000111.1 GCA_022823865.1 Bryobacterales bacterium | reverse complement strand
CCGTCGCGACGCGACGAGCAAGCGCGCGACGTACGAGCGGATGGGAGTGCACGAATACTGGCGCTTCGACCCGCTGGGCGAGCTGATCGCGGGGCGGCTAGAGGGCTGGCGGCTGGCGGGTGGCCGCTACGAGCGGGTGCGGGCTGTGCGAGCGGCTGGCTGGCACCGGAGCGAGGCGCTGGGCCTGGAGTTGCGGGCGGAGCGGTGGCTGCTGCGCTTCCATGATCCACGGCTGGGGCGGGACATGCTCACGCACGCAGAAGCGGTGCGGGAGCGCGACGAGGCGGTGCAGGAGCGCGACGAGGCGAATCAACGGATCCGTGAATTGGAAGCGCGACTGCGGTTGTCCGACAAGTCCGCCTAGGATTCCAGGGTTCGGAGCGGTCTTCGGTCAACCGCGAAAACAACACCGCGCAGGACTTGCCGGTCCCAACTACGGATATGATTCCTGTTCAGACGGCGGCGGTCGCTGCCGATGCATTACAGCAGCGGTTCGGTCAGTGGCGACGGCGGCCGCCACTGACGAGAGCCCGTCTCCCTCGGTGCGGTCCCCGAACGAGCGACGCTCGGCACCCCGCCCGTCCCGCCCTTGCGTGCCTTCCTGGGCCTGAGGCCCAGCCTCGCTAGTGTTGATCGCCCGTCAAGAAGTCCGAACTGCATGGTCGACCGACTACGGTCTCAGTTTGACCGGAGCGGAGGTCGTGCCAAGCCCCTAACGAAGTTCCTGTTCTGCTTCCGAATGGGACTCGTCACCGCCGACAAAGTGAGGGCGATGACCGACCTGTCGCTCCGATTGTCGCCATGAACCGCGTGCGCCGAAAGCGAAGAGCAGAGCCTCGCCGCAATGTACGGGGCACCTACCCGAGGTATCTTTCCCCCGACCATTCTGGTACCTGCTGGTCGTAGCGCAGCTTGGTGCGTTGTGCGAATGCTCCCTCGAAGCACGAGTCGAGATCCGGGGCTGATGGCAGGACGCCGGGCAAACTGGACGCAGCCTCGAGCCCGAACCTCTCGCGAATCGGCGAAGTTGGGGAGCCGTACGCGGACTCCCACCAAGACATAATGCGATCGCGCGCTGCCAGCATCAGCCTCGCGCTTGGCAGGTTGGCTCGCTTCTCGTTCTGGTTCACCGACCGGTTGGCGGGCATGAGATTCCAGAGGTCCGAGCACGGCCAGGCCGACCACGGAAAGCAGTGGTCGAGGTCGAGTGACTTCGCTGCGAGCCTCTTTCCGCTCCACACGCAGTAGAGCTTGCTGGACTCCAGCAGATCTAGCGCCTGCCGCTTGGCGATCCTTACGTCTCGAGTGGGGTCGGACCACGTCATCGCTGCCGCTGCGCGATCCCTTGGCAAGTGTCGGCCCTGCGTCTCGGCGTACCGCTGCATGAGGCGGATCCACTCCTCCACCAGCGCCGGCTCGATCCAGACGGCAAACCGTTGGACGGCCTGCCAGATTCTCCATGGGACGATCATCTCGCCGAAGCTGCGGAGGTACGGTTCGTCGATGACCTCGGGCGTCAGGCCCCGAGGGAGCCTTGCCGTGTGGTTGACGGGGAGGATGGGAGTCCCGTCCGGAAACGTCATGTAGTGGGCGGGCATGCGCCGGATTGTTTCTGCCGCATCGCGGAGAGCCCGATGGAGTGCGGCTGCGTCGGTCGCCCCGAGGCGGATTCCCACTCTCATGTCCAAGTGAGAGAATCCCGCGAGCCTGCGAAAACCTTCTCGGACGAATCCGAGGTGAATCCCATCTCGAACGTTTTTCGGATTCTGCGGGAAATCAGCTGCGAGCAGCGGCTTGTAGAGTCTCAGCCAAGTCAGCGCGACCAATCCGAGCGGTATGGAGACCTTGTCGTCGTCAGTGAGCCGGACAAGCCCGGCAGAGCCATCTGCGATGCGGCAAATCGAGCGCAGCAGGCCGAGCTTGTAGGTCGAACTCTTGTCGTCGTTCAAGATCACGTGCCGGAGCAGGGGCAGCGCCCCCGTTCCGTCGTCGGGAAGCGTGAGCGCGTAGTTCTTCCACCGCACCCCGTCGCGGCCCAACAGGTCCTCGCGCTCCAGTGCTCGCTGGACGATCACGCCGTGCTTCTGCGCTAGCGACTCGATCTCCCCACTGTCCGCGCGGTACATTCCGCGCTCCGGCTCCTCGGGGCCGATCCGCAGAGAGATAGCGATGATGCCTCCCGGCCTGAGAAGGTTGACGAGCTTGCGAAAGGCTCGGGGCCGCTGCCCCGGAGGTACGTGCATCCATACTCCGCTGAGCAGGATCACGTCGAACGAGAGCCCCGACCGCACCGTGTGGTCGAGCCTGGGAAGCGAGTCGTGGACCCAGCGCACCGAGGGTGCGGGATGCAGCTTCGCCGCGGCCTGCCGCATCGACTTGGAAGGCTCGACGGCGAACACCTCGTATCCCTTGGCGGCGAGCCAAGCAGCGTCGCGTCCGGATCCGGCGCCAACATCGAGGACGAGCGCCGGCGGTTCGGGCAGCAGGTCGGTCAGCCAGCCGTATAGAGATTCCGGCTTCACGGATTCGTATCGCGAGGAGACCGTGCCCGCGTGCTTGTCGTACCAAGCGACAGGGTCCTTCATGGCGCCCCCGTCGGACACAAGCCGAAGGGTCGGTGTGGCCTCATTGTGGCTTCCGGACCAGGCACGTTCGTAGTCGCTCTCGAGACCGCCCGTCTCGTAAGCCATTCTCGCGCAAGGCGAATTCCCAGTGTGTCTCGATATCGGAAGCACGACAACCACGCCGGACCTTGGGCGAGCACGATTGTGCGCCCACACGTCACTTGACGCGTTCCTGCTCTGGCATGCCAGCGAATCGCACGCTACGCGAAAGCAGATCGAATGGCAGCCATGTCAATGTCAAGCGAAAATTGCGCACTTCTGACAAACGAAAATTGCACACATGTGGGGGGAGATCCACTGCGGGTTTGGCAGACTTCCCCCCTTCGTAGCGGTAGGGCTTGAGGTGGCCGGCGGAGGGAGCGGAGCGACCGGATCATGTACGGAGCCACGCCCTGCCGGACGCACCTGACTGTTCCGCCGCCGGGCCAGCATTGTTCTAGGTGCTCCCGGATTAGTCGCAGCTCGCACTGGATCAGCTGCAGCTGTGGCCCGGCACGACCGACGGCCCCGCAGAACGATCAACGCTGCAACACAGTTTTCCGTCTCGAGACCCGCCACCTCCAAGTGCTAGCTGTGACCGGCAGATTGAATCTGGGAAACCATAATTATGGTAGAATTTCAGAATGAAGACGACGCTTGACCTGCCGGACGAACTGATGTGCGCTGTCAAGATTCGCGCGGCCGAGGGAAACCTAAAGCTGAAGGAGGTCGTTACCAATCTGCTCAGACTTGGTCTCGCTGTGTCCTCGGCTGAGAAGCCGACGGTTCGGAATCGCGTACAGTTCCCGCTTGTGAAGTGCGCGCGCCCGGCAGAGCCGGGAGAAGAGCTGACGCCCGAGCGCGTCGCGGCGATCCTAGCGGACGGGGAGCTTTCCGATCTTGGTATTGTGCGATAGCAACGTCTGGCTGGCTCTTGCGCTCTCTGAACACCAGCACCACCGCGCGGCCAAGGACTGGCTCGAAACGATCAACACACCTAATTCCGTCTGCTTTTGCCGAGCAACGCAGCAATCTTTCCTAAGGCTGGTTACGACAGCGGCCGTCATGGGCCGCTACGACACCCCTCCGCTCACGAATCGACATGCGTGGCGGATATACGAGCAGATCCTAAGTGACGACCGGATTTTCCTGCAGGCAGAGGAACCATCTCGGCTCGAGACCCGCTGGAAGTCACTCTCGTTGCGTGACACCGCGAGTCCGAAAATCTGGATGGATTCATATCTGGCCGGATTCGCACTTGCAAGCGGCCTGGGCCTAGTCACGACCGACAGGGCCTTTGTTGCGTTCCCCGGCTTGGATCTCACGCTACTCGGAGAATCGGAATAGGGCTCTGGCGGGCTCGGCCTGAAATGTCGCGGCCACAGCCATGTCTAAGAACGCACGCCGACGCTTTCGTCCTTGCCCGGCCAGTGCTTCCCATCGACAGCTGCGACACGCGTGCGAGGTCACTGAGAGCCAGCATCGCGTAACACGGATTTTCGCCCACTTGATCGCGCCCTCGACCCGTCCGTCGTTCCGTACAGCAGCATTGATCGGAGCGCGATGGGTGGCGTCGGGCGATGCTGGTCGCATTGGGGCCGACTGACGCCCAGGCCGAGCCCGACGCCCGCGGCGTCTCGATGCGTTCCTAGGGCCTTGCGTTCAAGCCCAGAGGGCTCGAAGCGACGCGACGCCCCGCGCGGCCCTCTCGATATGCTCACGAGTGTTGTAGACGTGCGGACACAGGCGAAGTCCGCCGGATGTCGATCCGGCGATGCCGAATCTGTCATACATGGCGTCGAAGACTGCTTGCCGCTTCTCGGGTGCCACCTGCATGATGCATACACCAGCGCTGAGTTTGTCGTCGAGGGGTGTAACGAGGGTGGCTCCGATTGAAGCCAGCGACTGCTTCAGCAGCGAAGAGAGTTCACGGACTCGCCGCTCCACACGATCTGTCCCGATGGAGGAGTGCAGTGCCGCAGCCTCTCGCATCGCACTGATGGCAGCGTCATCGCGCTGTCCCATCGACTCGAACTTCCGGGCTCCTGCGAGTTCGGTTTCCGCCTCCTCGCCCCATCCGGGGGCCACGGTGCTGGGCCAGATCTCTGGGATCCTCTCGCGGCGGACATAAAGGAGCCCGACTTCCTTGGGGCCGCAGTACCACTTGTGCGCGCTCGCTGCGAATGAATCGCAGCCAAGCTCATGGAGATCCAGCTCGAGCGCGCCCCAGGTCTGGGCTCCATCCACATGGACGTAGATTCCAGAGCGCCGCGCGAATTCGCAGAGCTCCCGCACCGGTAGCAAGACCCCGCTTACGTTGGAGGCGTGGGTGAGGGCCAGCACGCGCGTCCTGGGAGTCAGTGCCTCCCTAAACGGACGAATCAACTCATCAGGGGCAGAAGGGTTCGACGGAACCTCAACCTCGCGCAGCGAGAATCCTCTCCGTTGCGCCCGAACCTTCCAAGCGACGTTGTTGGTCGGATGGTTCTGGCCCCAGATCACGACCTCGTCGCCGACCTTGAGGTCGAGCCCGTTGTTGATGATGTTGTTGGCCTCGCTAGTATTGCGAACTAGAGCGACTTCGTCCGCTTCCGCTCCGATCTGGCCTGCAACCCGGGTCCGCGCGGTCTCCCTGTCCGAAGCGTAGCGCTCCCGGTTCTGGAAGGAGCAATCCTCGTCGATCGACCGAGTCAGCTCCGTCACGGTCGCGGCGACGCCTGTCGGGGACGGGCACAGGTTCGCGGCGTTCATGGGCACGCGATCTTCCCGAAAGGGGAACTTCTTCCGGATCTGTTCCCAATACGCCTCACCTTGCACGGCAGCTGCCACACCGCGTGGGCTGGCAGCCAAGGCAGAGGCCGTTGCGATGCCAGTCAGAAACCGCCGTCTCGTTCTGTCTGTAGTCATGCTGTGATGAGCCTAGCAGAGAGACTGGCTTGTCGCCTGCCGCATCGGCGGTGGGTACACGGCGGGTCTTAAGTATTCTGGGAAGTCCCAGTCGGCCTTGTCTCTGACGCCGTCCGAGTGCCGGCATTCCCTTGTCCTATGGACCCCCTCGCCCACACCCTCGCCGGTGCCACGCTGGCGGAGACGCGCCTCAAGGACTTGACCCCGTATTCGGCTCCGGCCCTGATTCTCGGTGCCAACGCTCCTGACATTGACGCGGTGACGATGTTCATGGACCGCGACCTGTCTCTCTGGTTTAGGCGGGGGTGGACGCACGGAGTGCTTGCGATGGTCGTCCTGCCCATCGTTCTGACCCTGCTTCTGTTGCTTGTCGATCGGGTCATCGCGCGCTTGCGAGGGAGAGAGCCAACGGCGCGGGCAGGCCCCCTGCTTGGACTGAGCGCCTTGGCTGTCGTCTCGCACCCCTTGCTTGACTGGTTGAACATCTATGGCGTCCGCCTCCTGATGCCTTTCGACGGGCAGTGGTTCTACGGCGATGCCCTATTCATCATCGATCCATGGCTCTGGCTGCTGCTCGGCAGTTCCGTCGTGGTTGCGCATAGCGCTTCGAAGTTCGGAGTCTCGGCGTGGGTGGCGCTCGGTGCCGCCACGACGTTGCTCATTACTAGTTTTGATGGCGCGGCCCTGCTGGTCCGGCTCCTGTGGTGCATGGGTGTGGTTGCGATCATCTTCTTGCGCTTTGACGAACGATCTCAGGGCCGCATTCGACGAATTGCCAATTTCTCCTTGGTTGCCACCCTGCTGTATATCGGGATCATGGTGACCACGTCACGGCTCGCCGCCCGGCAGGTCGCTGCGTGGCTAGCAGAGCGCGACAGCGCCACGCTGGAGATCATGCCGGGCCCCGCACCCGGCAATCCCTTTCGCCGAGACATTGTCGTCGCGGACGCAGAGCACTATCACTTCCTAGAGGTCAACTGGTTGTCGACTGAATCGATCCGATTTACCTATCCGTCCATCGACCGTGGTCGCGAGAGCGCCGTCACACGGGCTGCGCTTGCAGCACCGCAGGTCAGGGGTCTGAACAACTGGAAACGGTTGCCGGCCTATCGAGTTCAGAAGACAGAGAATGGCTATCGGGTATCGATCTCCGACGTCCGCTTTGCTAGGCGCGTCGGCAGCGGACTAGGGGCCGCGGTCGTGGAACTGGATCAGGACTTGCGCGTTATCTCCCGCTAACTCAGTCGCGGAAGGGGCCTGCAGAGGTATGTGATCAGCACCCATCTGGTTGATCGATCTTGAGGTGGTGGGCTCCACCGGTAGCGACGATTCCTTGGACGCTCCATCACTGGCGGGACTGTCCAACGGGGAGGAATTTTCCTGAAGCTTCAGCGACATCGCGGCCGCTTCACCATTTCTGAGCGTTGCGAGTCCTTGGGCTTGGACGTGGCACCTCACCCAAAGCCGTAGAAGCAATCCCTCGAAGGGTCCCCATCTCGCAATACCATTGGAATGCGTTGTATTGTAAGCAGAGGACCTTGAGAGTGCCGCTAAAGGATCGGGTAGGATTCCTCGACTGCTCTCCACGACGCTGTCTCTTGCGGGTGACGTCGCACGTGCCATCGGTATGGTACGCTGGCCGGGGAAGAGATGCTCACGTTCGGGTGACTGGAGAATGTCGAAGCAGGACAATCGGGCGGAAGGTTATCTGCAACCTGCTGGCGGGCAGAGAGCTGTGCGCTTGATTCACGCCATAGAGCCTTCCACCGAGAGGCCCTACCGCGCAACTGCTGTCAACCAAGAATCGGGCAGAACGGACAACTAATATGCTGGAGCTCCATGTCCCAGAACAGATTAAGCCGGTGATTACTCGAATCATTGAGTTGGACTCCAAGGACTATCAAGATCTTCTTGAGGCACTTGAGTCCACCGCGCCAAGTCTTAATGTCGAGAAATTGGCTGACAGAGTATCGGAAGAACTTTCGAACAGACTTGATGGTGTCATTGAGATTGTGCGTGCATTGAACAGCATGAACCATGCACGTTTAAGAGCAGACCGAAGTATCGAAAACTTTGTTCAAGCAATTGCCCGTTCGCTCCAAGACCAACTCGTCAAGCCGGAGCAATTGCATAGACTCTCGTCTCTACTCAGTGCACAGGCCTTACTCGTTTCCACGAGAGCTTCTGATCTGCAACATGATTTTGACCGAGTGTTCGTCTCGGCCAAGATCGTTAGCGACGTGCGGACTGTGTTCGACCAAGGAGGAGACAAGATCCAAGGATCCATGGTGATTCATAACTTGAATATCACCTACGCCCAAGACGGTGATTTCAAGAGTTTCTATGTCGCAATGGACAGCACGGACCTAGCGAAGCTGAGGACCGTCTTGGATAGGGCTGATGTAAAGAGTTCTGCACTAAAGGACTCAGTGGAGAGAGCTGGAAATAGCTATTTCGAGTAGGGGGTGAGAGAATCATGCCGACGCTAGCACAGCGGAAGCTTCAAAGCCGTCCTGTAGCGGATTGGAAGGCGCAACGCCTCTCCCATGTTCGCGATGATCGACTCGTTTTCGACACAGACGAATCTATGGCACAAGGGGCATCTTGGATCGTACCATGGCATGATCCCGAGAAGACAGAAGTGCAATTGATGAAATTCCATTGGGACTCTTCAGAGTTTATCTATGATCATATTCAGGCTTTAAAGACACCGGAATATCGCGATCTTCGATCTTATTCTCGTCCAGTATCAGAGTCGTTTCAAATTGCGGCACGTCAGTATACAACAATTACGGTTGATCCTGATATCATGAGTGGAGCACCATGCATCGCTGGTACCAGAATTCCCGTATATATGATTCTTGATGCGATTGGATATTATGGGTCGCCGGAAGGCGTGTTAGAATCCTATCCTAACCTGACACTCGACCAAGTGAAAGATGCCATCGGCTTTGCTAAGATGGTAGTGGAGTGCCCACTTGCCGACGACGAGCCTTAGATTGCTCCTTGATGAATGCGTTGACCGAACGCTCGCGGATGACATCAAGGCACTTGGCCGGTCGCTAAGGGTTGAGTGTGTCAGTGAACTGCCGATTGCAAATAGAGGGTGTTCGGATGAGGATATTGTTAAATATGCCAGAAAAAATCGTCGAATTGTAGTTACAACAGAGAGTCGATTTAGCGAGAAACAATTTCCGATATGTACGCATCCAGGCATTATTGTTGTCAAGGCGATAACACACCACGCTTCGTTGAAATCACAGATGTTTGGAGATCTATCACGATCAGGAATACGAACACGTTGTAATCACGCAGTGACGTATCTTCGACTAAGTGAAGCAGGAGATAGGACCTTAGCGACATTTAAGGAGCGCGATGATTCTACTGGACAAATTCTAAGTTCCACGATCGATTTGAGTAACGGACAAGTACTCAGATAGCGATACGTTGCCAATCATAGACCATTCGCTGACAGTCGATAATCTGCCTTCCAGCAGGTAAGTGACTCCCGGATACGGTGGCGCTCAGGTGGGCCATGCTATTGCGGTTCGCAATGCGGAGTGGGCCACTCGCGGTATCCTGGCTATGGTTGCGCTAGGCCGAATCTGCCATTGATCGCAGTTCTTGCTTCCCGGTGGGGGTGGCTCCTCCTTTCCACCTCCTTGAAGAGAGATTCAAGATTCGAGGCTAACCTTGTAACTCTTGGGCGCACTGCGTGTTCCACTAGTAACCGAGCCTTCGGAAGGGAGGGACGGAAGGCGTTCGTGAACCTTTGCCTCACATTGATTCGCTCTGTAGTTCGGAGCCTGCGAGGTTCACCTAGGTATTGCGTTGCCGTCGTCAGCATTGTGGCGCTGTCTGTCGGCGGCGTCACCGGAGTGTTTGCCCTGATGTACGGCACACTGCTTCGCCCACTGCCGTATCGCGAGCCGGATCGTCTGGTGCTGCTGTTTGAGCATGTGGCTCAGTTTGCCCACTTGGTCGATACGCCATACATCCCCGTCAATGCGATGCACTTCACCGAATGGCGCCAGCATGCTTCCAGCTTCTCCGACATGGCGCTGTTTGGATGGCGTGAAGAGACTCTCTCGGGAATCGATGGTGGCGCTCCTGCGAATGTGGGTGTCGCGCAGGTGTGGCCATCGTTTCTCGGGACCTTAGGGGTTTCTCCTTGGCTGGGCCGCGACTTCGACGAGAGCGAAAGCGAGCCCGGAAAGGGGGGAGGCGTCCTCATCAGTTATCGATTTTGGCGCGAGCACTTTGGTCCCGACCCGGGTGCGGTCGGACGGAAGATCATTCTCGACGACCGTGTATACGACGTTGCAGGAGTGCTTCCTGAGGAATTCGTGTTCCCCGACACTTCAAGGGCCCTACCGATGTTCTTCGACGCACAAGCTATCGATATCCTGCGACCGTTCGAACTTCGAAGCCCGAATCCAGAGGGCAACTTCAACTGGTGGGTGATCGGTCGGCTCTCGAACGGAGTGGACGCTCGCCATGCGAAATCCGAACTAGACACAATCTGCGCAGGGATTGCCGAGACCTGGAGCGAGCGAATCGACCTGTCATCGGTCGTGCGGCCTCTCCATTTGTCGATGGTTGGCGACAGCCGTAAGCCGCTCCTGCTTGCCTTTGCTGCCGTCGGGCTCGTCTTGTTGATCGGCTGCCTCAATCTCGCGAGCCTGGCCCTGAATCGCGTAAGGAACCGCAGCGGCGAGATCGCTACCCACGCGGCGATGGGTGCCGCCCCAGGAAAGTTGGTTGGTCAGTTCCTGTGCGAAGGCCTCCTGCTGGGCATCGCGGGCGGATGCGCCGGCATTGCGCTCGCCGCCGGCCTGACCGACGCTCTGCGGAACTGGTACGCCGTGGATCTGCCACTCATCGATTCGGTATCAGTGGATCTGCCCGTGACTCTCTGCGCCTTGGCGGCGGGCATCTTGTCGGTGGCCCTCTTTTCGGCTGCAGCGGCGCGCTTCGTCGTGAAGCTTCCTCCGAATGCCTCGCTCTTAGGCTCTGGGCGTGCGAACACTCAATCAAGAGCGGGCCGCCGCGCCGCCGAGATCTTAGTAGCAGGCCAAGTTGCCCTTGGTATCACCCTCTTAGTGCTTGCATCCCTGCTCTTGCAGAGCCTGCAGAACGCACTCGATCGAGACCCGGGCTTCGACATGTCAGGAGCGGCAATCACGAAAGTGTCGGTTTCCCGCAATAAATACGACGGATCTGTTTCACAAGCCAATGCGTACAACGCGATGCTGCGGGAGATCGAGGCTATTCCTAGTGTTCTATCCGCCGGGCTTGTTTCGCTGCCACCTTTGGGAGGTGCAAATAACGTCAGCGACATTTCGGCAGTCGGCGAAGCCGAAGTTCCGCCTTTGGAACGTCCCTTCGCAAACTTCCGATGGGCGAGTGCGAATTACTTCGCAGCGATGGGACTTCCGATTCTCAAGGGCCGAGTCTTCCCGGACTTCAACACAACGCAACCAGAGGTCGTCATCAGCGAAGGCGTAGCCCGTGCGTTGTGGCCGGGGAGGGAACCAATCGGGCGCGAACTCACGGGCCTGGCGGGAGAGCCGCTCAAGGTTGTCGCGGTGGTTCCCGACGCGTTCCTGGAGTCACTTGAGACTGAATCCTCGCTCATGGTCTATCAGCCGCACTGGTACGACAACGTACCGAGAGCCCTATGGTTGGTCATCCGTGCTCAGGTTGATCCCCTGTCTCTTTCCGACTCCGTGCGAAAGGCCGTGTGGAGTGTCGACCCCGAAGCGCCCTTGGCGGCATTCGAGCCGGCCAGGAGCCTAGTCGACCGGTCCCTCGCCACGCGCGTGTTTGCCGCGACTACGATTGGTCTGTTCTCGCTCCTCGCATTCGTCTTGGCCGGCCTTGGCGTCTACAGCGTGGCTGCCGAATCGATGTCTCGCCGAACGCGCGAAGTCGGAATCCGATGCGCCTTGGGTGCCCCGTTCGAGAGAGTGCGACGGGATCTGGTCCTGAATGGGATGTACCCGGTATTCATTGGCCTTGGGGTCGGGAATGCCTGTGCCTACGGCCTTGCCCTACTTCTGGAGGGCATGTTCTTCGGTGTCGAACCAAGCGACCCTCTTGTCTATCTAGCAGCCAGCGCAGCCGTGGTGCTAGCGGCACTGCTAGCTTGCTATGCGCCGATGCGCAGGGTATCGGCAGCTACAATAACCGATGCACTACGGTCTACCTAGGCAGACCTTCGCATGTGTGGGTTCCGGAAATTCTTTGCGCCAGGGCAAGCCCTGGCAAGGAGGAAGCGATGAGCTGAAACCTTGCACCGCGAGCCAGCAGGTTCGACACCTGTCCGGCAAAGGCGCAGCCCGCCAGCCGGAAGCGAGTGTTGCATG
>JAJEHF010000144.1 GCA_022823865.1 Bryobacterales bacterium | reverse complement strand
TGACAGACTGACAACAAAATGTCCAGTCCTCGCAGCAGACAGCGCTACCATGCCGAGCTCGCAAACTCTAGCAGGCTGCCGCTGCCCCTCCGGCTACTGTCGTGCACTGCCTCGGACTCGGACAAAAAAATGGCCCTGCCCCCAGTATAGTGCTGCTTCGCGCAATACGAAACCTCCTCGGCAAGCACTGTCCTGCGGTCGGCCCGGTCCGAGCGACCGCCAGGCGCCGGGAATTCGCAACAGAGTCCCCGGCCAGACGCCTCGCAACCTCGTGCAGGCTCAGCGCGGTTTCACACTCCGAGCGGCAAGGGGAGGCATGTTTGCGATGTGCTGATCTGCCGATCGGGCCGGCACGAGTGGCTCGAATCAGGTCAGGACTCGACGAAGATGCGGCTACGCGACGCTTCCCGCACGACCAAGCAGGGGAAGCGATTGCGGGCCCGCTCCCCACAGCCCATTTTCCGGGCCAATGACGCCAAAACCCGACACTACCCAAACTTGGTGAGATATCCGCGCTAGCGGGCACCCACCGCGCCGAGCGCCGGACGGAACGCGGCGATGAACGCGTCTACATCCGCCGTCGACATATTGAGCCGGGCACAGATCCGGATCACGTTTCCATCGAGCCCGCTTGCCTGAGAGCAAGCCCCGCTCCCGCGCTTCTTCCATCAATCGGCTGGTCTGGCGGGGCGCTGGCCCCTTCGTGTCACGGTCACTGACGAGTCCCAGCGCCTGCATCAACCCGACTCCGCGCACGTCCCCCATCAGGCGGTGCCCAGCCTGAGGTGCTGCTAGCGCACCTGCGAGTTAAGTGCCTGCGTGTGCAGAGCTTGCCAGCAGGTCATGCTCGGCGATGAAATCGACCACTGCCGTGGCCTCCGCGGTAATGACCGGGTTGCCGGCAAAGGTTGGCAGCGTGAGGAATCGCATCGAACCAGCCGTCTCGTGGCGCGCCACTGTGGCACCGATTGGCGAACTCGTATGCTGACGGCTCAACGCCCCAAGACCCTAGCCAGCAAGCCGGGCTCGTCGGTGATGATGCCGTCGACGTTGAGTGCCAACAGGCGGCGCATTTCGGACTCGCTGTTGACCGTCCAGGCCAGCACCTTGAGATCCTCGTCGTGGACCTCCTCGATGAAGTTGCGCGAGGCGAGCCGGAACTGCGGGATCACGAAATCGATCGGGCTGTTGAAGCGGGTCTCTTCGTCTTGGGTGCGGTTGAAGATAAACCCGAGCTGGATGTCGGGCAGCAAGTCATGCACCTTGTTCAACATCTTCGTGTGAAAGCCGCTGATCATGGTCCGGCTGATCTCGGCGTGTGCCTGAATCAGCTCGATCGCTTGCTCCTCGAAGCCCGGCTCCTTGAGTTCGATATCGAGGAAGGCCCGGCCCGAAAAGCGCTTCAGCACATCTTCGAAGAGGGGAATCTCGTAACCGTCTCCCAAGTCACGGAACTTCGCGTACGGAGTCGACGGCACAGAGTGGCGCCCCGCGACCGAACTATGCACCACGACCAACTCGCCATCGCCGGACCGGCGCACGTCCAGCTCGACGCCGTCAGCGCCCTGCGAGAGCGCATGCTCGAAGCTCGGCACGGTGTTTTCCGTGTGTCCCTTGGCACCGCGATGTCCGATGATGGTGGCTTGTGGCATGAGCTTGCTTCCTGGGATTCTGCCAGCCGCGAAGCGCGGCTGCGCTGCGGCGACCGGTTAGAGAGAAATGCGAGGGCAGGCGTGCCCAGATGGCCGACAGCGGAAGAGCATCACAGAAGAAGGTATTATACCCCCGCTCGCCCAGCTCGCCCGTGGCGCGGAAAAGAATTTCCCGCGGAGAAGCGGTGCGCACCTGCCGGCAGGCTTGGGCCGATGGAAATGTGAGGTCGAATCGGCTAGAGTAACTGCCAATGGCAGACCACCTCCAACGCCGCTCCATATTGCAAGGTGCAGCCGCGGGCATTGCCGCGGGCGCGGCCTTGGCACAGTCCGGGTCCGCCGCGCCGGTCCCGTTCTCCGACGGACTCAAGATCACCAAGCTGGAAACGTTCTTGGTCAAGCCGCGCTGGCTGTTTCTGAAGATGCACACCGATGCCGGCCTGGTCGGTCTAGGGGAGCCCATCGTCGAGGGCCGCGCGAAGACCTGTGCCGAGGCCATTCGCGAGATGGAGCCGTACCTGTTGGGCAAGGACCCGCGGCACGTGCAGCATCACTGGCAGGCCCTGTATCGGCATGCATTCTACCGCGGCGGTCCCGTGCTGACCAGCGCCCTGAGCGGAATCGAGCAGGCGATGTGGGACATAGCCGGGCAGGCGGCCGGGTTGCCGGTGTACGCCATGCTGGGCGGCCCGACGCGGGACAGAGTGCGCCTGTACAAGGGCGGCACCTCGCCCGACACGATCCGGGACGATATGGCGCAGGGCTTCACGGCGTTCAAGGTCGGGCCGTTCAAGGAGCGCCCGGCCCGGATCGTCGAGAACAAAGCCTTCGTTGGCAAGGCGGCCGAGGCCTTTCGCGCGTTGCGCGAAGCCGGCGGGGACGAGGTCGATATCGGGATCGATTTCCATGGCGCGATCAGCCCGCAGACGGCGAAGCTGCTCATCAAGGCCCTGGAGCCATACCAG
Organism: Bryobacterales bacterium; assembly: GCA_022823865.1. Lineage (GTDB taxonomy): Bacteria > Acidobacteriota > Terriglobia > Bryobacterales > UBA6623 > VXMF01. The sequence goes on along the minus strand of JAJEHF010000144.1, from coordinate 24,023 downwards.
CCCATGTTCATCGAGGAGCCGGTCAACTGCCAGAACCATGACATCATGGCGGAGATCGCTCACGGCACGCATCTGCCCATCGCCACCGGCGAGCGCGTCTTCACCAAGTGGGGATTTCGCGAGGTGCTGGAGAAAGGCGCGGCCTCCATCCTGCAACCGGACCTGTCGCACTGCGGCGGCATCATGGAGGCGCGGCTGATCGCCGGGATGGCGGAATCGTACTATGCGGCAATGGCTCCGCACAATCCGCTGGGGCCAATCGCCACCGCTGTTTGCGTGCACCTCGACGCCTCGATCCCCAACTTCATGTGCCAAGAGTTCCGCTCGCTCGGTGAAGGGTACTTCAAGGAGCCGCTGCGATTCGACGCCGGCTACGTGCCGCTGCCGACCAAGCCCGGCCTCGGGGTCGAAATCGACGACGAGGCGATCGCGGACAAGATCGACCACGACTGGACGAATCCCATGCCGTACGATGCGTTCGACGGCTCCGTAGTGGACTGGTAGCGCGGAGCGCTGCGGGCAGGCAGGGTCGCTTTGGTGCAGAACGAAACGACGACGGGGCGCGGGAACGACCGGAATTCAGACTAAAGGCTTGCCCGGCAGGGGATTATGGGGTAACGTTGAGGTAGTCAAGCGTTGGCCAGACCGACCCGTTGGTTAACATAATCTATGTTATCAGAAAATATATTCCGGCGGTTCGCGATGGTCGGGGCCTTGCTGCTGGCGGTTTCCGCCGTCGCCTCCGGCGAAGCGATTCGCGGCACCTTGCTCGCTCCGGAGGCTGGTAAGAGCCTGCAGCTGGCTATCGCGGGCGGCGGCACGGTCGATCTGGAGTTGGACGAGGGCCTCGAGCTCACCATGCGCGACCCGCAGTTGGCCAAGCGACTGTGGGAGCTGCGCGGCCAACGCCACGAGGGCGGCCGGTTCGCCGTGGAGAAGATCTTCACTGTGAAAGAAGGCGAGTTGCATCGCGTGACGTACTACTGCGAGATCTGCCATATCACGACGCACGAGCCCGGACTGTGCATGTGCTGCCAGGGCGACACGGACTTGCGCGAGCTTCCCGGCGAATAGCGCGGGCGAGCCTGCGGTATTCTGGTCAACCGCCCATGTGCGCCGCATCCTCAGTGACGTATTCCGCCGCACCAACCACTGCTGACGGTATCGAGATTGTCCGCCTGAACGGACCGGACGATGTCGTTGTCTCGGTCGTGCCGAAGATCGGAAACAATGCCTATGAATTCATCGTCAATGGCAAGAACGCGTTCTGGTTCCCGTTCGACTCGGTCGCCGAGTTCGCGGCCGCTCCCGAATTGTGCGGCAACCCTCTGCTCGCACCGTGGGCGAACCGACTCGACGAGCACGCCTTCTTCGCCGACGGCGTGCGCTACGAGCTGAACCGCGGCATCGGCAACTACCTCACGGACCCGGCCGGGCAACCGATCCATGGGCTGCTGCTCTATTCGAGCGCGTGGGAAATCGCTGAGGCTGGCTCCGACTCGAACTCGGCGTGGGTGACGAGCCGCCTGGAGTTCAGCCGATTCCCCGCCCTGATGGCACAGTTCCCGTTTGCCCACAGCATCGCCATGACGTATATTCTTGCGGGCACGAGCCTTGAGGTGCGGACCGAGATAGAGAACCAAGGCGCGGAGCCGATGCCGGTCTCGGTTGGGTTCCATCCGTACTTCCAACTGCATGACAGCCCGCGCGACGAGTGGCGGGTGCATCTGGCGGCGGCCAGCCTGTGGGAGCTGAACGAGCGGTTCACGCCGACTGGTGCCACCTCCCCTGTCACGGACACGTTCCCGGCTGCCGAAGACCTACCCCTGCGGGGCGAATTCCTGGATCACGTATTCGGTGACCTGGAGGCCGATTCGGACGGCTGGGCACGATTCAGCGTTGGAGGCGCGGGAGAGAGCCTGACGGTAGCGTACGGCGACGGATACCCGGTTGCCGTGGTCTACGCGCCCCGCGGCGAGGGACAGCAGTTCCTTTGTTTCGAGCCGATGTCCGGCATCACGAACGCCTTCAACCTGGCCCACCGCGGGCAGTACCCGCAGCTTCCTCTGGTTCCGCCTGGCGACGCTTGGACGGGAACGTACCGGATTTCGGTGCGGGGGTTCTGACGCAGTCAGGCTGTGGCCGGCCGACGCGGCGGTCTCGATGCTGAGGCCAGCACCTTGGCGGCCCGGTGTCGCGGGCAGATCGGGTCAGAAGACGATCTTGGTTAGCATCTGGAACGTTCTGGGAAATCCCCGGGTTCCGGGAATGCTGCCGAACGTATCCGATCCGTAGATTGTTCTGGGTCCGCGCCAATTGACTTGATTCAAGAAGTTTATGAATTCAAACCTCAGGGATAGGTTGATGGTTTCGCGAATCGGCACGCGCTTCTCCAGAGCTACGTCCCAGTTCACCAGCGCCGGACTGCGGACAGCGGCGGTGGTGTGCGGAGCTTGGCTCAGTTGCAGGCCATCGGTCGGCACGACGGCCCTCGCGGTCACGTATTGGTCCGGATTGCGGGCCGGGTCTCCCCCGCCGGCGATTTCGACGTTCTGGGGGCGCTGGTGGCTGAAGCCGTAGGCACTGAGCGGGTTCTCGTTCTGCGTGATGACGAGCGGAAAACCGCTGCGCAAGATCGTGGCCATGGAAACCGCCCAGCCGGACAGCAGTTTGGATGTCCCCCTCGTCTGGTACATGAAGTTCAGGTTCATCAAGTGCGGCGCATGTAGCCGTGACAGCGAATAGTCGGACTCCAACACCGGGCACTTGCCCGCTGAACATTCGTCCGGCGTGTTGTAGACCGCGCTGGTCAGGCTCTCCAACAAGGTGTTTGCCTCGTAGATGTTGTCTCGGTGCCTTGTGTGCGTGTAATTCAGCCGTGCGCCCCAGGAGCGCGCGAAGCGCCGTTCCAGCTCGACGCGAAGTCCGTGGTACATCGACTTGCCCGCGCTCACGTGGCGGGCGTAGACGTTGCGGAAGTGCGGGAACGGCCGCAGCAGCTGGCCCAGCGGCAGAGTCTGCTCTTCTGCAAACGATCCGAAGCGGACGTCGCCGAAGAACGGATTCGGGCGGCGTTCGTTAAGCCGGTCGCCCAGAGACAGGTGGTCGTCCGCGAGCTGGTTGATGTTGACAACCGAGTCGAACGTTCCGCCGATCGGTAGGTTCGTTCCTTGACTGCCGACATAGCCGACCTTGAGGGCGACCCCTCGGCCGATCTCCCGCTGTAGGTCCAACGACCATTTCTTGATGTATGGAGAATCGCGGTGCTGGTCGTTGAAGTAGACATCGCCCCCGATGTTCTGGAGGCGGCCATTCGCGTTCCCCACCGGATCGAGGATCCCGTGGGGGAACGGATTCGAGGCGGTCGACTCACTCGGCGTGATACCGTCGATGCTGGCCTCGACGTCGGTTACGGCCGTGTATCCGTAGGTGCCGGTCTCTGACGCGCCGGTACCTGACGGGATCGCGTACGGTGCCCAGAACACCGCGAAGCCGCCCCTGATGACGGTAGAGGCGTTCAAGGAATAGGCAAGCCCCACGCGCGGACCGAGCTTGGCCGCAGGCGGGTTCCATTGATGCGTGGGATTGCCATCTAGGCTGGCATACATGAGCCCTCCCCTCAAGGGAAATCCAGGCAGCCGTCCCTCGAGGCTGGGCGGGAGGCCGACCTGCACGGGAAACCGGCTCTGGCGGTCCCAGCCGACCGCGAAGTCATCCGAGTCTTCTTTCAGGCCCGTTTCGTGTTCGACCCGGAGACCGAGGTTCAGCACGAGATCCGGCGAGACCCTCCAGTTGTCTTGGAAGAATCCGCCGAAGTAGTCGAGGAAAAGGTCCGCTGGCGCGGCCAGAGTAGCGGAGCCGCCGTCGGGAATTCCCAGCAGCAGGTCAGCCAGCGCGCTGCCCGAACCAGTGGCTGGATGCGCCGGATCGGGGCCTTGGGTGAACTTCTTGGCAAACCGAAGCACCATTCCGTTGCCGAAGTTGGCTGTGTGCAGCCCGAGTCTGCGCCACTGCCCTCCCCACTTCAGCGTGTGATTGCCGACAAACTGACCGTACGTCCCGCTGATCTCGCGTGACAGCCACTGGACATCGTTGTTGCTATTCCCCCCCAAGGCATTGCCGTTGTTGCCGAAGTCCGCGACGAGAATCTTCGGGAATTGCCCATCGAAACCCTCCTGTGCGTAGAGCTTGTCCAAGAACTCGCCGCGAATCCCCAGCTGGGTGCCGAACTGGTCCTTGCCGAACGCGGGATTGCTCCAAGAGTCGTTGAAGTACGTCTGGCCATAGCGCACAGTGAACACCGAAGTCGCAGTCGGTAGGACCGTGGTGTTGATTGCCACGGCATGCACGTCCCGGCCTAGTGTCGACGAATCGATCCCGAAGGCGGGCCGGGCGTCGGAGTTCAGCAGATCCTGGTAGTGCCCGAAGAGTGGTTCTGTGGACTGGTAGTGCAGATAGGTTCCGGACAGATTCCAGCGATCGTTGAACGCATGGCTTAGATTTCCGGTGGTCTGGACTGCCCGCACGATCTGGATCCCAGATGTCGAGATCTGGCCGCCCGGCCCCAGCGTGGCCAGCAAGCCTGTCAGCGCTGATCCGGCGGGGTCTTTCGAACTCGCCGGGATTCGGCCGTTGGCGAAGGCCGGCCTACGACCGTCCGCGGTGGGGCTGAACGGGTCGTAGATCGCGTTCCTGCTCTGCGAGAAGTCGCCCGACGCCTCGGCTGGCGTTGGCACGGTAACGGTGGTGTTGCCGATTGCGTGGTCGGAATACCCCTCGGCCGCGAGCCAGAAGAACGTCCGTCCGGCGGAGAGCGGGCCGCCGAAAGAGCCCCCGAACAGGTTGTACGGAGCGTTCTCGAGATCCCGCTGGCGCAGCAGCCCGCTCTCGAAGTCCTGCTGCTGGAAATAGGCTAGCTTTCTCCAGAAGGTGTTCAGTTCTCCCGGACGGAACTGATACAGAGCGCTGCCGGCCCAATCGTTGGTTCCCCGTCTGTGGATCGTATTGAAAACGCCCCCGCCGGTACGGCCCATCTCCGCGTCGTATGTGTTGATCTGGACCTTCATCTCTTGGACGGCCTCGAAGACCGGGATGATCACCGAACGGTTGCGCAAGTCAGTCATCGAAACGCCATCGATGGTGTAGTTATTTCCCCTAAGGGGCCCGCCGCCGAGCGACAGCAAAGAGGAGTTTGTTTGGTCGGATTGCTTGACCCAGACCGGGTTCCCTGTGTGCACCACGTTGGGTGTCGTCACGGCAAGGATGAACACGTTGCGCCCCGGAGACGGCAGGACCTCGATCTGCTTGCGGTCGATCGTCGAGGCAACGGACGCTGTGCCGTTCTCGATGAGGGGCGTTTCCGCAGTAACCGTGATGGTTTCTTCGACCCCGCCAACGTTCAACGTGATATCGGAGACCAAGAACGTGGAGATTCCGATCGTCAGTCCTTCTGCCACGAAGGAACGAAAGCCTTCAAGGTCTGCGCGCAGTGTGTAGACGCCGGGCTGGACGTTCGCGAAAGAATACTCTCCGGCCGCGTTGGACACGGTCGACCGGGCAACCGCAGTCTCATCATTCACCAACGTCAGCTCTACGTGCGGTATCAGTGCAGCGTTCGGATCCAGCACGATGCCCCGCACTCCACCCTGGAACGTCTGTGCGAGGGCCCCAAGGCAGCCTGCCAGCACACCTGCCGCCAGACAGGCGGTCATCGCAGCGGCACGCCGGCTGTCGCCCGGTCCGGCGATCTCGCCAAGGTACGTTCTAGCGCGCGCCACCGCAGGCTTGCCGGCGCGCGCGTGCGGCGCTGTCTCCCCGGCCGGACGGTCGCAGCACGCCTCTCGACTTCGCTTTCGCATGCTTTGGGAACGCTTGTCTCGGGACAACTCTCCAGCTTACAGTTCCACTATTCGCCTTACAGTGCCACTACTCAGCTTACAGTCGTTACAGTCGGGCGTTAGATGGAACTTGCCGAAGACTGCCTTGTCACAACTGAGTCCGTGGAAGCGTCGCATCCGCTCGGCTCCCGCAGATGGATCGGGCCCAACGCACGGATTGGAGAGAGGCTGCTTCCCCGCCCTGGCGGGCGCGCTCAAAACTCCACGCGCAGCGTAAAGCGGAAGGCGCGGCCATCGTTGAGGGTGTTCGTGATGGCGCCGAACGTCCGCGAAGCCATGTTGATGTCCGGCTCGGCGAATTGCGGGTGGTTGAGAGCGTTGAGCGACTCCGCGCGAAACAGCAAGGATCTCTGTTTGTCCAACAGGATCCGTCGCGAGAGAGCCATGTTGACGTTCCAGACACTGTCCTTGCGGAATGTGTTACGCCCCAAGTCCCCGCCCAGATCGGTAGGCTGGATGAACTCGAAGGCGCTCGCGGGCAGAGCCGCCTTAGATCGGTCGGGGTGGTTCACGACACGACCGAGAATCGATGGATCCAAGACGTTCGGCCTGTCGCTGCCCGCGCCATCCACGTTGCCAACCCCCGGCGAGTCTGATCCCGAACGAATCCCGAAGGGAGTGCCGGATTTCCAAAGCACAACCGCGCTCAGCTGCCATCCGCCGAAGACCGAGCGCACTCCAGGCGGGAGGCGGCGCCGGCCGGGCACCGCATAGCTGAGCCGAAGCAACGTCGCGTGGGGCTGGTCGTAATCGCTCACGCCCTTCATGTAGCCCCAGGCGTCGAATTCCGTGGGACTGCGCGCCAGGCGCCCGTCGCGGCCCGTCGCGGTGTTCGTGTAGTTGGCGCCTAGGTCGATCGCCTTGCTCCACCAATAGGACGCGTCGAGGTTCAAGCCGGCCCAGCTGGGCACTCGTAGCGCAACCTTGGCAGCGTCGAAGTAGCCGATCGAACCGTTGAGGACGTGCAGCACATCGAAGTAGCGCGGATCCGGACGCCTCTGGTTGATGGTGCGCGTGATTTGGGCGATGCCGGGAGTTGGGTGCGCCCGGTTCGTGTAGCGCTGGTTGAGCAGGCGATGCGACCGACTACCGACGTAGCCGAGATCCAGCGTCCAGTCACGCCTCGGCTCGAAGGCCCACGACAGGTTGTACTGGTGGGAGTATGGCGTGGACAGTTCGGGGTCCAGGTGGTAGCGGTCGCTCCGCGCTGTCGGGTTCAGGTCGGCAGGGGAGAACTCGCGCAGGGGATCGATGAGATCCGGCGCATTGACCGACACCGACAGGACGCCCGGAGTGTTGAAGCGCGACTGCATGAACGTGGCGTTGAACAACTGGCCGTAGTGCAAGCCGTACGCGCCGCGCAACACGCCCCAGCGGCCGCTAGGCTTGTAGGCGAAGCCCAGCGAGGGGGCGAGATTGTTCAAATCGGCGTCGTAAGGGATCTCACTTAGGGCATTGATCTCGCTGGGGCTGCCGACCGGTTCGTACCGCAGGCCCAGCTCCAGCGTGAACGCGGGGGTAATTTTCCAGTGATCCTGGAGGTATAGCACCAGAGAATCGTTGCGAAAGCCGCGGTGGGCGTTGCCGATCGCAAAGCGGTACTGGCTAGCCGCCCCCGCCAGTAGATTCTCTACAGCGTTTCTTCCGAAGTCCGCGCGGAAGCTGAACGTGCCGCGGTGGTTGTTGCTCTCGAATCCGTTCACCTGCTTGCGTAGAGCCTCGGCTCCAACGACAAGGTTGTGGCTGCCGGTGTTCCTTGCCAGCCGCGCACCATAGCGAAACAGGTTCTGCGCCCGGTCGATCGGCATGCTGCTGCTGGGCCCAATCGATTGCAAGATTCTACTGAACAGGAAGAATGGCCCTAGGGAGGTTTCTTCGGGCACGAGCAGCGAGCCGATTCGCTCGAAGCCGGCCGTCACGTCCGTCGTCGTGTGCGGACTCCATGCGCGGTTCCAAGTCACTCGGGCGTTGTGATTCTTGGTGGTGGTGTCAGGATTCTGCCCGCCCACTAGCTGGAATGCCTCGACATGCTGCAGCGTGACATTGTATTGCAGCGTTAACCTATTGCTTCCCAAGGCGTTATCCAATACTGCATTGACGCGATCATTGTGGATCTTCTGCGGCGCGTTCGTATTCAATGCGCGGGCATTGATGTCGGTTCGGTTGGGCAGCTCCTCGGGGTATGCACCCAGCACCCGCTGGACGAGCGCCAGCTTGGCGGGATCGGTGGTGGTCGGGGTTCGTTCGTCCGCGGCGGGGACGAGGACGTTGCCGTTGACCTGTCCCAGCAGTCTGCGCTGGCTCATTTGGAGCGTCAGCGCCGACCGCTTGCCCAGAGGGGCGCCAAAGTTGACGCCGTAGTCATTCGTCCGTGCCGGGCGGACGTTGCCAACCTGGAAGAACGACCGCGCCGACAGGGCGCTGTTCTGGTGGCTCCAGAACAACTCGGCCCGCGGCCGCCCCTGGGGTGCACTCCGCTGGTGGAGGCTCGGCTTGGGCGAGCCGCCGTACTCCAGTCCGAAGAACGACTGTTCGGCGGCGAAACTCTCGACGATCGTCGCAGTGGCGCCCATGCGCCGCAACAGTTCTTTCAGCACGTTGTTGTCGATCAGCGTCAGCCGCACGTTCTCGTTGCGGCGAGCCTCGCCGGACTCGCTGTCGAGCTCCCCGAGCAGATTGAGGCGCGTCCGCTCGCCCGTGTCCGCGTCGCCAGCCAGGCCAGATGCATCGCCGTCGCCCGAGCCCTCGACAGGAGGGGTGGCGACTAAACCTGTGGCAGCCGCATCTTCGGACTGCACGTCAAGTTTCGGGGCGTCGGCTTCTTGCCCGAAGCACAAGGCCGCGAACGCAAGGCACACGAGGCTCGAGACGGAAAAATATGAGGGGCAGCGCACGAGCATGTCCAATGCAGTCCTCGAAGAGTTGCAGTTCAACTAAACTGTGACAATCATGACACGTCGGACATGGCTTTGGGGTGGTGTTTTTGCAGCCTTGCCACGGGTGGTGGCTGCTCGGCCCGCCAGCACAGGCGTCATCGATGGACTCTCAGTCTACATGGCCGAGGTCGGGCCGAGGGCATGGGTCTTGCTGGAGTTGCGGACCAAGGACGGCCTGACCGGCCTCGGAGATGCATCCGCCGGCGAACTCGTTCCGGCCAAAGGCGCCGCTGTCGCTCGTACCGTCTTCGAGACGATCCGCGGTCGCAGCCCGTTCGAGATCGAGCGCCTTCGAAATGCGGCCCTGTTCAAGGTGGCCGCCGCCGAACCGCGCGAAAAGCGCGTCACAGCCGCCTACTGCTCCGCTCTGGAACAGTGCATGTGGGACCTGCAAGGCAAGACACTAGGCCTTCCTTGCTACCAACTCTTCGGCGGAAAATTGCGCGGCGCGATTCGCAACTATGCCAACATCAACCGTGCCACGCGGGGCGAGCAGCGTACGCCGGAGGGGTTTGCGGCCAACGCTTCCCAGGGTGTCGCGGCTGGCTTCGACGCGTTCAAGCTGGCCCCGTTCGACCATATGGCGCGAAACGAGAGCGATCCGGAGAAGTTTGAAGAAGGAGTCCGGAGGGGCGTGGCGTTCGTGGCGGCCGTCCGGAGAGCGATCGGGAGCGGTCGCGACCTGCTGATCGATGGCCACAGCCGCTTCAATGCCCAGCGGGCTCTGGAAGTGGCCTCTCGGCTCGAGCCGTACCGTCTCTACTGGATGGAGGAGATGTGCCGCTCGGCTGAGCACCTCGCGCGGTTCAACGAGGCTGTCGACGTGCCCACGGCTGGAGGTGAGTCACTTTGGGGGACGAGTGAATTTCTCGAATATATTCAGCACGGTACGGTAGATACTGTCATGCCAGACGTGAAATATTGCGGCGGGATGTACGAACTGAAAAAGATCGCCGCGATGGCCGAGGCAGCTGGCCTGCGAGTCGCGCCGCACGGTCCGGCTAGCCCTGTCGGAAACATGGCGGCGGCGCATGTCTGTGCCACTCTTCCTAACTTCGAGATCCTCGAGCTGGCGTTTGGCGAGGTCCCGTGGAGAGCGGAGACGGTGGTTCCCGCCGAGGAGGTGCGCGGGGGCTTGCTCGCTGTGCCAGAACGGCCCGGAATCGGCTACGAAATGAATCCCGAGCGCTGGCAGCGCTATTCCGGCTGACGCCGCCAGGCGTCTGTCACTGCGCTGGGTTGCGCCGCTGGAGGAAGGCCTCCAGCACGTGCAGGACGATCGCGAAGCTGCGTTCGGACAGCTTGTCCAGCGAGTCCAGCGGCGTGTGCCAGTAGGAGTTTCGAGGGCCGTAGTTGAAGTCGATCAGGTTGAGGCTTGGTACGCCAACCTGTAGAAACGAAACGTGATCGTCCTGCACGTAGCCCAAGTTCGCGGTGAACGCGGCGGCGTAGCCCAGCGAGGAGGCGATATCCCAGACCTCGCGTCTCAGCGCCGCGTCAGAGTTGCCTTCGTACAGGATGTCCAAGTCGCGATCCCCAATCATGTCCACGTTGATCAACGCGCCGATCCGAGACGCCGTTCCATCCGCGGCCCAGCGCCGTGCAAGCCTCCGGCTGCCATAGGTGTGGTCGCCGCTGTTCCATTCGACGATTGCCTCTTCGCCGTCGAAGAAGGCCAGCCAGACGCCCACCCGCCCTGCCCTGTCAAGCCGCTCGGCCAGCATCATCAGCAGGGCGGCGGACGAGCCGCCGTCGTTGGCGCCGACGAACGCAGGAGCGGCTATGGTGTCGTAGTGTCCGGAGATCACGATGGTCGGCGAGTGCGATTCCGGGCCGAAACGAGCGACGATGTTGCGCATCGGCTTGGCGCCGTTCGGGGTCGCCGCCACGAAGCGGTCGATTTCTACGCTGCAGGACAGACGATCGAGATTCTCCACGATCATCTGGGCCTGCTGGCGAAGTTGGGCAGAGCCCGCGGGGCGGTTGCCCAATTCGACGAATCGGCTGGTCCACTCCATTGCCCGTCGTCCCGCCAGCACATACTCTTCCGGCGGTACGGCGCTCTCGCCTGGTTGGGCACTGCCGATACCAATCCCGGCCGCAACTGCAAAGAGTAGCCGCAGCAGCTGTAGGCAAGGCACTCGACGTGCGTGCTCGCGTCGCATCACGGGTCGCGCTCCTCCGGAGGAGCGGCCGTTTTCGCGGCCGGGTTCGTCGCACCATCATCGCTCCCCTGACGGTCTGTCTCTGGGACGTCGTCAATCCTGCGACGAGCCTCGACTAGGACTGCGGGACCTGAATCGCTGGCCAGTTCCAAGAGAACCAGGGGGAACACAGCAATCACGACCAGACAATAGGACAGATCTTTGAGGCCTTCGACGATGCGGTTTTCCTGCACGCCCCTGACTTGTCGGAGATCCGGATCCAGCCAGGGGCAGAGGCTTGTGGCGAGGCAGAGGGCAGCCTCGATGATGGAACCAGTCCTGCGGCTGTCCACAACGAGCCCGCAGCTGTCTAGCAATCGTTCGAGGCTGGCGTCGTCGAAACAGACGGGATGCCGCGGAACGTCGAAGCCCTCCCAGGCGCCGGCGAGCAGCAGGGCCTGCCAAGAGTTCGCGTTGGGAACCTGGATGACCAGCCATCCGTCGGGAGCCAGCATCTCCAGCATGGCGTAGACGACAGCTCTCGGGTCGTGCTCGTGCTCTAAGACGTGCTTGCCGACGATCACGTCATATGCGCCGCGATTGAAGTAGCCGTCGGGCATCCAGTCTTGTACGAGCGAATCCCCGGCAGACGAGAAACGCGAACTCACCGGGCGCGACGTCGGAGTAGCCGCAACAACCGCCAGACCGTGCCGGTGCAATGCCGATCCCAGCGGCGAGCCGCCGCCCAGATCGAGCACCGCTCCGCCGTGGGCGCGGCACCGAATCACTGTTGCCATGCGCCTCGCGGCGAGCCGACGGCCCGAATTGATCAAGCGGCGTACTATGCTCGACGGATCATCGTCCCGAACCCGCTCAAGATTCAGCGTGGCCGGATTCTGTGGCGGCGCCGGCCTGATGCGTACCAACCGGCAAGCGGAACATTCAAGGGCCTCGAAGGTCCCCGGCTGGCGCCGCAACCGGTCGTGGGACGAGAACAGCACCGCGCCGGACGCGCTTGAGCAACAAGGGCAGCGATCGATATCCGGCAGCGATCGGTCATCACTCGGTGCGCCTTCCTGTTGCACAGTCAATGATGAGGAAGTCTGGATAGGCCGGCGAGCGCAGTACAACGCAAGTGCTCGGACGGCTTCGCTGCCGATTTCATTGCCAGCTGTCCGACCTGTGAACTGCCCCGGGGCTTCCCTTCTTCAAGGTACCCGAACGCGCCCGGCAGCATGCCGGGCGTCACCGCGCCTGCCCCGCATGCTCGTTCCGGCACGGACCGGGACCCATCCAGGCAACAGCTGGGCGCGACTCAGGTCGGGCAGTAAGACCGACGCGGTGAAGTGTTGAAACTCATTGATTCCCGACCATTTGGCCAAGCGTTGAGCATAGGGCAAGCGGACCTCACACCTGATCGGACGCCTTGCGATGCCCAGTCTAGAGGCGGAGGCGGATTGGGTTTCTCAGGTGTCTTGTAGAATTGGGCTGAGAGTGATGGCCGAGGTCGAATCCATCGGAGACCTGCTCAAGGCCGCCAGGCTCGAGCAAGGATTTTCGATCGACCAAGTCGTCGAGCAGACGATGATCAATCGGCGCTACATCGTAGCGCTCGAGAGTGACGATCATGCAGCGATCCCAGCTGACTTCTACGCCATCAGCTTCTTGCGTCAGTATTCGAAAGCTCTGGGTCTACCAAGCGACGACTTGGTCGAAGCGCTGCGTCGAAAGCTCGCAGATGTCGCCGAGATTCCCGCGGAGCCTTTCTCAATCCAGCTGAGGCCGCCCTCGCGCGCGTTGCGGGCAGCAGCATTCGAGAAGATTCGGCGCTGGACCGGCGAGTTCATCGTCAACCGGGCGAACGCAGTCGTTGCAGGCATCCTGATGCTCGCCGGAGGCTTGGGATGGTGGTATGTCGGGCACTCAGAGACGGTCGTGACCGAAAGTCCTCCGGAGGCGGTCGGCGCGGAGAGTCCAAGGACCACCGAGACAGATGCCGAAGTCGCGGCCGCGCCCGGAACGGTGGTTGCCCAGCGCGCAACAACGGGCAGCGCGCCTGTGGCCCGAACTTCCGAACGTGCCCCTCTCGGCGCTTCCGAGACACTGGCGATCCAACTCCGCGCGTCGGGCGAGGTCTGGGTGCGAGGGATCGTGGACGGAGGCCGTCCTCAAGAGGCGATCCTGCAAGCCGGCAATGTACGCACGTTTCGAGCGCAAGAGCGCCTGCAGTTCACCGCGGGCAACGCGGGAGCGATCACGCTAGTGGTCAACGGACAGGTGCAGGACTCCATCGGCGAGCGGGGGCAGGTCCGGCACATCCAGGTCGACCGCGACGGATGGAAGGCCCTCCCGCCGGGCTCGTTCTAGCGGCCGCGACCTCCAGCGCGCAAGCCGGCAGCGGCAGTCTCGACTGCCGCTCGTCCGGCTTGCGCGGCCCGCGCTCCTCTAGCGCGGACCAGGTCGGTGGCCGACCCTCGAATAGGACTCGCGTTAGAACGAGTACTTGAGCGAGAACTGTCCGATGCGCCCGGCACGTGCCCCGGTAATGCGTCCCAAGCGACGGTCCGTAGCGCTGCCTCTGCGGGGAGTGCCGAAGTTCGGATGGTTCGGCAGGTTGAAGAAGTCCACGCGGAAGTCGACGGAGTGGCCCTCACTGATCTGGAACCGCTTGCGGAGCGAGATGTCCAAGTTGATCAGGCCCGGTCCTTGCAGGTTATTGCGGCCAGAATTGCCGTAAGCACCGACAGCAGCCAGCGCAAACGCTTCCGGGTTGAACCATTGGGCGATTCTCTCGCCACGCGACCTGTCCGATGGCAGGTGGGGATTGCCGACGATCTGCGAGCGATCATGGCGGACGGCGGTTAGCGAGCGGTCTCTGCCCGCGTCCACATGGAACGGGCCGCCTTCTTGAAGAGTGAAGATGGAACCCAACTCCCAGCCGCCCAGCACGTGCCGCAGCGCCGTGGCCTTTGGCCCTGGGATCTCATACAGGAACGAACTCACCATGCGCTGTTGGATGTCGAAGTCCCCGCGCCCGCGCTCGGCGGAGCGATTGTTGGGATCCTGCAAGCCGTTTTGCGTCACCGTGGCGAAGGCCGAACTGGTCAGCACTTCGTCAATCGCCCGCCCATAGGTGTAGGCCACTTGGAACGTCAGGCCTCGGCTGAAACGCCGCTGCACTTGGATCTGCAGGCTGTTGTACACCGACGAGGCTCCGCTGTTGAGCTGGCCGATGCTCCCGAACCCTTGGTGGATGCGCCTGGCGTCCGTGTTGCGAGCAGTCGCACCTTCGCCGAAGACGGCCCTGTTCTGCTCTCGGTTATACGTCAGGTTGCGCCCCACGTTGCCCACGTAGGCGACCTCCACCATCATGTTGTCCGAGACCTGTTGTTGGATGGTCAGGTTGTAGGTCTGCATGTATGGGTTGCGCAGCCCCGGAGCGAATCCCTTCGGGATCGTGATCGGGAAGACGAAGTTGGGATCGCTCGGATTGAACACGAACGGGAAGGGATTGAAGTGCCCGAGGAATGGAGCCGACAGCGCGGCGGGCTGGTTGATGTCGACAGAGGCGCCGAACGGTTGCAGCGCTTGCACGCCACCGGCCATCTCGGCCGTCAGCGGATCGTACGAAACGCCGTAGCTGGTGCGCAGCGACGTCCTGCCGTCACCGAACAGGTCCCACGCGACCCCGAAGCGCGGCGCGATGTTCATCAGCGCGTCTCGGTACGGGAAGTCTCCGTCCGAGAGCCAGATCAATCCGGACGGCGCATCGCCGATGAACGAGGACTGCGCCCCGGGCACAAGCGCGGTCTGCTGGTTCTGCTGCTCTTCCCAGCGCGGGAAGAACTCGTTCCGCACGCCCAGGGTCATCGTGATATTGCGGTGGACCTTGAAGCTGTCCTGGAAGAAGATCCCCGATTGGATGTAGCGGTGGTCGAACTCGATCGGCGAAGCTTGGCGGATGCGACGGGCCTTGCCGGTGATGAAGTCTGCCATTGGCAGGCCGGTGCGATTGCCTGTGAACTGCCACTCGCTGCCCGTGGCCCGGTTGTCGCGATACAGGAACTGGTTGCGCTGGGTGTCCAGCCCCCACTTCATGTTGTGGTTGCCCTTGAGCAGGCTCATGTTCCACGACAGGGCGTAGTTTTGGGACAGCCGCTGGCGGTGCCGTCCCGGGCCGAGCCGAAAGCGGTTCGTGATCTGCACCAGCGGCCGGCTCTTGACGACGCCGCCGGCATGGTTGAAATGCGTCGCGCCGAAGTCCGCCAGGTCGTCGTCGAACGGGATGCTCTCTTGGTAATTGAAGCGGGTGTAGGTCAAGCGGATCGTGTTCACCAACGTGGGGGTGATCAGGTGCGTGTCCTCCAGCGTGTAAGTCTGCATGCGGTTGAAACGCGGGTTCGGGCCGTAGTTGATGAAGTCGGCGTTGCGCAGCGGGTCGGCGCCCTGGTTGTGGTCGTAGAACAGCCGGAAGTTGACCTTGTTGCGGTCGGTGATGTTGTGGTCGACGCGCGTCAGGTACTGGTTGTCGTCACTGGGTTGGCTGACTTGCGTCACGAAGCTGCCATCGCCGCGGTGCTCCTCTGGAAATGGCACCCATCCGTCCAGCATGAACTGCGCCACCGGGTCTAGAAGGTTCGCCGGGACGATATTGTTCGGGAACGGATCGCCCGTGTCGGCGTTCTTGATCGGGCTAGCCCCGGTAAAGATGCCGGCTCGCTCGTCGCGCGTGGCCGGGAATGCCGTTCGCAGTCGGTCCTCGCGAATGCGCTGGCCTTGGTAGGTGAACTGGAAGAAGGACTTGTCCTTGATGACCGGCCCGCCCACCGTGCCGCCGAACTGGTTGAAGCGGAGCTTGGGCACGGTGCGCGAGAAGAAGTTGCGGGCATCGAGCGCGTCGTTGCGGAGGAAGTGCCACACGCTGCCGTGGAACTGGTTGGTGCCCGAGCGCGTGACCGCGCTGATCACGCTGAAGCCGCGGCCGTGCTCGGCAGTGACGCCTGTGGTAGAGACGCGGAACTCTTGGACCGCGTCGGGCGGCGGCAGGATCAGGCCTTGGCCGCGATGGAAATAGCTCATCGAGCCGCCGTCGAGCAGGTAGTTCACCGAGAAGTGGCGTCCGCCGTTGATGTTCATGTTCTGCTGGCCGAAGGAAGGCCGGATGGTCGTGCTGACCCTCTGCACCCCGGGCACGAGCCGAACCAGGTCGAGCGGGTTGCGGCCGTTGAGCGGCAAGTCCTTGATGCGGCGGTCGTCGACTGTCATACCGATCTGCGTCGAGCGCGTGTCGACCTGAGGCGCCTGACTCGTGATCGTCACGGTCTCGGTGACCTGTCCCAGCTCCAACACGAAGTCCACCCGCAAGCTCTGCAGTGCCGACAGGGCGATCCCGGGCCGTTCGACGGTCCGGAAGCCCTCAGACTGCACGGACGCCATGTAGGTGCCGACTTGCATTTGAGTTGCGAGGTAATCGCCGGTCGCTCCGGTCTCGACGGTCTTCACCTCGCCGGTGTTCTCGTTGAGAAAGGTGATTTCAACCCCCGGGACAGCGGCACCGGTCGGGTCTGTCACAGTGCCAGCGATTTCTCCGGCGGTGGACTGGCCGAAAGCGGTGGCTGCGCTCAGCAAGAGGGCGATGAGTACGTTCCGCATGGTTTGACCTCCCGGTCGCGTGAACCTTTACCCCGCAAGACCCGGCGGGGCGCATTGCGCCGAATATTGTAGGTGCAACCGGTGCGTGGTTCAAGCGGTTTGCGTGAGTTTCTTCGAGTAACGTCTGGCTGTCAGCTCTGGCGGCAGATCGTTTGTCACAAATCTATGAGGCCGATCGAACCAGGGCGGAACCGGTTCCGGCTTGCCGAACGGCGGCCCGGGCCGCAGTACAATCCTCATAGCGCCGGGACAGCCGCTGTTCCTCGGCAAGCTAGCGCCATGTCATCGAATCGCCGCCACTTTACGCAATTGCTGACCGGAGCCGGGCTTGGATCTCTCGCCGCGACCTCCCTGCCCTCGGCCGCCACGGACGAGGGCTCGGTGATCCGCAAGGTTGACGTGTTTCCCGTCGGGATACCGTTCCGCTCGGTCTTCAAGATCGGAGTCGGCACCGTCGGTGACACCGGCAAGCCCGGGCAATACGTCATGGTCCGGGCGGAGACCGAGGACGGGCATGTTGGCTGGGGCATGACCAACACGATCCCGGCGTGGTCCTACGAGACCATTCAGGCCGTTGTGGGGACGCTCCGCCATCACTTGGTGCCGCTGGCCGTCGGACGCGGGCCGTTCGAGTGGAACGCGCTCAAGCAGCGCATGGACGCGACGATCCGGCCAGCCGTCAGCAACGGGGCCCCATTCGCCAAGAGCGCACTTGAAATCGCGTTTCTGGACTTGGCTGGGCAAGTCGCGGGCGTGCCGCTGCATCGGCTCTTGGGCGGCAAGCTCCGTGACAGTGTCGAACTCTGCTACGCCGTCAGCATCGACTCGCCGAGCGCTATGGCAGACGAGGTCTCCCGCTGGCCGGCGTGCAAGTGCTTCAAGGTCAAGGTTTCCGGCGATGCGGATGGAGACATTGAACGGTTGCGGGCTATCTTGCTGGCACGGCCGGACATCGACGTTTGGCTCGATGCCAATCAATCCTACCAGCCGGTCCATTTGGAGAGGTTCCTCGCCGCGCTCTCGGAATTCGACCAAGTCCGCTGTTTCGAGCAGCCGGTGCGCAGCGAGGACTGGATGGGCCTGCGTCGGGCTCGCGAGAAGAGCCCGTTCCCGGTAGCGATCGACGAGGGCTGCTTTTCATCGTTCGACGTTGCAAGGGTCGCCGAGATGCGCGTCGCAGATCTCGTCGTGCTCAAGGTCTCCAAGAGCGGAGGCGTCACCAACTGCGCGAAGAGCGCGGTTGTCTCCGAGGCCCACGGCCTTGGGCTGCTCGGCAGCGGGCTGACCGACGCCGGCGTCAGCCTAATGGCGTCGGTTCACCTGTACTCGACACTGGACCTGCTGCTGCCGCCCGAATTGAACGGCCCGCAGTTCCTGGCGGATCTCTTCGCCGAAGACATCGAGATGGACGGCGTGCATGTCAAGGTGCCGGAAACTCCGGGACTGGGCATCAGAGTGCCCGAGGAGCGCGTCCGCGAGAGTTTGCTCGAGATCGGCTAGCCGCCGCTTTAATCGGCCTCTCCGGCGTGGCCCGCCTCTGCGCTCAGAGCTTGCGGATGAGCGTCAGCCCGTCGCCGACGTGCAGCATGACCGTTTCGATCCTCGGATCGCCAAGTATGTGGTCGTTGAACTCGCGGATTCCGATAGTCTCAGCGTCTTGGTTGGCTGCGTCCATCATCCAGTTGTGCCACATCACGTTGTCAAAGGCGAGCATCCCGTTGGTTCTCAGCTTGGGTAGAAGAGCCTCGAAGTAGTCGACATAGTTGAGCTTGTCTGCGTCCACGAACGCAAAGTCGACCGGCGGGTCGTTGGGGAGCGTGCGCAGGGTTTCCAGGGCGGGAGCGATGCGGAGGTCTATCCGATCGGAGAGACCGCTCCGCCTCCAGTAGGGCGCGCCGATCGATGTCCACTCGTCGCTCACGTCGCAACACAGCAGTCTGCCATCCGCCGGCAGAGCGGCTGCCATGCACGCTGCGCTGTAGCCGGTGAATGTCCCCACTTCAATGACTTGCTTGGCACCGATCGCCGCCACCAAGATGCGCAGGAGCAGGCCCTGTTCTTCAGAGATCATCATTCCCGCGAGTGTGCCAACCCTCTCCTCCGTCTCGCGCCTCAAATCGCCGAGGAGCCGGTCTTCCGGGGTGCGGTTGCGCAGCATGAACCGGTACAGGTCTTGCGTTAGTGACGTGATCTTCGCCATCCTTCGAGCGTAGCGAACGCCACTGCTTCGGAGTCTCGCCCTCTGCCACGCCATCGACACTGAATGCTTGAGTGCCCGGGAGGCTCAAAGCGACGGCCTTCATGTTCTGGGATTGGAAACTCGTGCCAAATGCTTGAGCGCACGGCAGCTTCCTCGCCGTTGCCCGCAGCGCTGGCCGCCGATATCTTGTGTTCCAAACCAGCCAGAAGTTGAAGCTCTGGTCCGTACACGCACTCCGCCATTGCTGGAAGACACGATGGTATTGTCCGCCGACCAGCCAATTGTCCTGCCAATAGGCCACCTATTCAGCGCAGGCCCTCTTAGTCAGTTACGTAGGCCAAGGATACTCCACGATGCCATCGCTCAGATCGCCGTGTGGCACAAGCGGCGGCCGGCCCGCACCCACGCTCAGCAATCTCCGCGCCCGACCCGAACCCGCTCGGCCCCGATCATGTGCCGCCCCGGCTCAGCCATTGCACCGGTCTCGCCAATAGCGTCGGGCTGCTTCGTGGGTGCCGTGTCGGCATCAAGTCGCCCTCCGATGCCTGCGTCTACATCCCAAGCTGAGGGGCCACAGACTTTCGGTTGGCGGCCTCACCCCCCGCTCGCTGAGTGAGCCCGGCGGCACAGGCACGCCGCCCTCGCTGTCCAAGAAATCGAGATCAGCCCAGCCCTTGGACAGGTGTCCGCCGAACTCGCTACAATGGAGGCACGAGGGATGCTGATCCCGGCACCGTTCATCAGTTTTCTGGCCAAGGAGGTCACCAAGCGCCTCGGTGCGCAGACGTGTGTGATCAAGTCCCAGCAACGGGTCGCGAGGGACTTTGAGGATCTTGTCCTCGACGAGCTCAGCTTAGAGGACGAAATCAACGCTGAAGCGCGAGCTCTGCTGTCGCAGTACACCGAGTACATGCGCCACCAGGACGTTTCCTACCACGACATGTTCAGCCGTGTGAAGCGGAAGATCCTTGCCGAGCGCAAGGTCGTGTCGGCCGCCGCCGGCGGCCGCGGCTCGCGCGACATGAAGCTATCGCGCGACAAGGTTCTGGAGATCTCGCACAAGATGGCGGCGATGCTGCCGCGCATTCCTGGCACGCGCCTCAACAAGGGCTGGAACGAGACACGCCTGGAGATCCAGCGCCATCTCACCGACATCCTCATGCTGGAAGCGCGCAGCGACCAGCGTGCGAAGGAGAAGATTACCTCGCAGCAGCGTGAGATCCCTGAGGGTAGCGAGGAGTGGCAAACGCTGCACCGCAACTACTACGAGGACGAGCTCAAGAAGTACGGCGTGTACTTGCAGCGCGAAGCCCACGATCCGGCACCCTAGACTTCAGCGGGCTCTTGGCCGATCCAGGCGTTCGGAGCCTCCTGCCAAGCGCGGGTCCCCCAGCCACAGTGCCAGCGATGTCCACCTCCCTGCTCGTGATGAAGTTCGGCGGGACGAGCGTCGGCTCGCCCGAGGCGATAGCACGTGCTGTCGGGCTTGTGGCCGAGCAGGCGCGCGAACGCTCCGTCGCGGTCGTGGTCTCGGCCATGTCGCAGGTCACGAATCGATTGCTGGCCACGTTGGAAGCGGGCGAGCAGGGCGATGCCGGGGCCGTTGAGTCGAATCTGGCCGCTCTTCGGAATACTCATCTCGCTGCCTGCGAGGCCTTGTTGTCCGAGGATCGAGCCCGCAGCGTGGCAGCGCGGATTGAGGAGATCCTCGATGGCTTCGCGAGGGTCGCCCGCGGTATGTTGCTGCTGCGGGAGAGGCCGCCGCGGGCGGTCGACGAAGCCGCTCCCACGGGAGAGCGAATCGCGGCCCTGCTGTTCAGCGAAGCGTTAGCCACCTGTGGCGTGTCGGCGAAACCTGTTTCAGGTACAGACCTGATCGTTACCGATGCAACGTTCGCCGGGGCCGCTCCGTTCTTGGAGGAAACTGCTGCCAAGGCATCCGCAGTGTTGCAACCAACGCTGGAGGAGGGGGTTGTCCCGATCATCGCGGGCTATGGCGCGGCCACTCGCGAAGGCGTCCCAACAACTCTAGGGCGCGGGGGCTCCGACTTTTCGGCGTCCATCATCGCCGCCGCCTTGCGCGCAGCCGAGCTCTGGATCTGGACCGACGTGGACGGAATTCTCAGTTGCGATCCGGCGATTGCCGACGATGCGCGGTTGCTGGCGGATGTCACCTACAACGAGGCCGCCGAGCTGTCCTACAACGGCGCGAAGGTGCTGCATCCGCGCACTCTGGCGCCGCTGGCGGAACTCGAGATTCCCGTTCACATCAAGAACAGCTTCCACCCGGAACGCCCCGGCACACGCATATTCAACCACCGAGTGGAGCAACCTGGCGTGCGAGCGATCACGTCGCTGTCCGGCGTTGCCTTAGTCTCCATCGAGGCAAGCGGCCTGTCGCTTTCCGGCGCCCAGCTGATGGCGCGGGCCTTGGAATGTGCCGCCCACGCCAAGGTCGAGGTCCTGCTGATGACGCGCTCGAGCTTCCGGCAGAACTTCTGTATGCTGGTGCGCTCCGAGGACGTGGCGACCGTGCTCGAGCGTTTGCGCGAAGAACTGGCCTTGGAATTGGCGCACGGCTACCTGCACCCGATCGAAGTCGACCACAGCGTCGGGCTGCTAGCAGCGGTGGGCGAGGGCATGCGCGGCACGCCCGGCTTGGCGGGACGGCTGTTCACCGCGATTTCGAAGCGGCACGTCAACATCATTGCCATCGCGCAGGGATCGAGTGAGTTGACGATCGCTATCGTGGTGAACGAGCAGGACTTGCGGACGGCCGTGTCGGCGATTCACAGCGAGTGCCGGCTGGGCCGTGGGGTCGGCGCGACCCAGTGAGCAGCTAGCGGGCGTTCGTAACGAAGGGTATTGGGACTGGTGGCTCCGTGCGGTTCGAGGTCTACGTAGCCCAGCGCTACTTGCGCGCCAAGCGCCGGGACAGGTTCTTCTCAATCGTCACGGCACTCTCTGTCGCCGGTGTTGCGGCGGGCGTGACGGCGCTCGTCATAGCGATGGCTGTCAGCAACGGCTTCCAGGCCAGTCTGCGCGACCATCTGATCGGCGCGAGCTCCCACATCAACCTGCTCGAAAAGAACCCTGAGTTCGGCATCGAGGACTATCAGCCCATACTTGCCAAGCTGAGCCGGCTGGAGCACGTGGAGGCGGTCGCGCCGACGCTCTACGGCGAGATGATGATCACGACGCCCGTGCGCGCTAAGGGCTGCGTGCTCAAGGGCGTGGATCCGCAAGCTGAGACAAGGGTCTCGCGGCTGCTGTCCAAGATCGTGGACGGGTCGTTCGAAGCCCTGGAGCGAGAAGGAGGCGAGTATCCCGGGATCTTGCTCGGGCGCCGTCTGGCCGATGCCATCGGCGCCCGAGTGTCGACAATCGTCACCGTGCTCAATCCGCAGGGCGAAATGACTCCCCTCGGCCGCATCCCCGCCTTCAAGCGCTTTCAGGTGGTGGGGATCTTCGAGACCGGGCTCTTCGAACTCGACAGTCTCTGGAGCGTCACCCTGTTACGGGACGCCCAGCGAGCGCTCTCGCTCGGCGACGTCGTCAACTCGTTGGAGTTTCGCCTCGATGACTTCCAGGCATCCGACGAGGTCGCACGCGCCATCCGAGCGGAAGCCGGGGAGGACTTCACCACCAGCACGTGGATGGAGCGCAACCGAGTCCTGTTCAATGCGCTGAAGACCGAACAGCTCGCCACGGCAATGATCATCGGGATGATCATGCTGGTTGCGGCCCTCAACATCCTCATCTCGTTGGTGATGATGGTCGTGGAAAAGACCAAAGACATCGCGATCCTGAAATCGATGGGAGCGAGGCAAGAGCAGATTCGGCGAATCTTCATGTGGCAGGGCCTACTGATCGGCTCGGTCGGCACTGCAGCCGGTCTGGTCATCGGCCACTTGACGTGCTGGCTTTGCGAGCGCTACCGGCTGATCTCGCTAGACGCGGAAGTCTACGGCTTGGAATACGTGCCTTTTGCGCCACGCCCGCTGCACGGGCTGTACGTAGCGATCGCCGCGATCCTGATCAGCTACTTGATCACGATCTACCCTTCGGGTAACGCTGCCCGAGTTGACTCCGCCGAGATCTTGCGCTACGAATAGCCGCCAGCAGCTCGCGAACCGATCGGCTCCGTTCAAGCGGCTTGGTGGAGGCCCGTCACTGCCGCGCGCGGCGGACTCTGCAACCCAGCGCGACGGCTGGGTCGTCGCGACTTCTCCTGCAATCCGCTGCCGGTCTCAGGTGATCTGTTCGGCCGTCACTGAGTGGTCTTCGGGCAGGCGGCCTTGAGCTTGCCGCCAGCATCGTCAATCTTCATCCGCCGCCGCACCCCGCGCTGGTGCGTGCCCGCATCCGCTGACCAAGACCCGTTCGCTGACCGCGGCTCGACCCACTCCCCGATGCAGCACCCGCCGAGGCAGTAGCGTGCCATCGCACTCAGCTGGTGTTCTGCGAGCAGCGGAGCCAGCTCAACGCCCTCGAGGGAGAGGATGTGCGGCAGCTAGCAACCCGCTGGCCCGGCCACGGCTGCGAGCGTCACGGATTCACAAGGAATCTCACGGTTTTACGCGAGGCTCGTGAAATCCTATTATCGTGGCATGAAGAAGGTCACAGTTTCGCTTCCCGAGGACACCGCGCTTTGGCTGCGAGTCCGGGCCGCCACAGCGAACCGCAGCGTGTCGAACTGGCTAGCGGAAATGATCGAAGAAATGCGACGTCGGGAAGACGGTCACGAGATCTCAATGGAGGGTGCCCTCGCTAGGAAGCCCCGCAAATTAGAGTGGGCCGATGGCCGCAAGCCCACCCGGGACGAGTTACATGAGCGGTCCGGTATTCGTCGATACCAACGTCTTCGTCTACCAGTCGGATGCTTCAGGCCCCGAGAAGCAGGCCCGGGCGGACGACCGGTGCGCCCTGCTTTGGCGCTTGCGATCAGGACGGGTTAGCGTACAGGCGCTGCTGGAGCTATACGCGACGCTAACCGGAACTTCACGGCGGGTTCAAGCCGCATTTTCCCCATAACCCCTTGAGTGCATGGGGTTTCTCCGGTCCTAGGGCGGCTCTCAGCCTGTCACGGTTATGGAAACATCTTGTTTCGGATCGATGCCGAGCAGATCGAATGCCCGGCGCTGGAGCCGAGTGGGCTTGGTGGCGATCGTGATGGCGGCCTGCTCCGGGGTCG
>JAJEHF010000094.1 GCA_022823865.1 Bryobacterales bacterium | reverse complement strand
GAGCGCCTGATAGCGCCTTCGCGGGCCGGGCGGCCGATTCCTCCGGCAGCGGCCCTGAGAGCGCCTGAGAGCGCCTTCGCGGGCCGGGCGGCCGATTCCTCCGGCAGCGGCCCTGAGAGCGCTAAACCCTTCTAACGGAACAGTTTGCGCCTCATTCGGTGCCGTCTCATTTATCGTGGCAATGTCAAGAACTGTAAATCCGCTAGCGCAAGCCGCCTCTGTGCTCGTAACTTACTGATTCGTTGGACGTTATTGGCCGAAAAAGTCCCGTTATGGACGAAAAAAATATGGTCCGGGCCGTCTCATTTATCGTGGCACGCAACAACCGGATCGATTCCATGGACGGGGTGGAGTTGCGCCTGCATCCGCCGAGGATGGCGGACCCGGCGATTCACTTCGGCCGCCCGTGGGAGGGGCCGACATCGGCCTATGTGACCGTCTTCGAAGACCAGGGACGGTATCGGATGTACTACCGGGGCTCACCCGGGGGGAGCCAGTCGGAACAAACCTGCTATGCCGAGAGCGACGACGGCATCCAGTGGAGAAAACCGGATCTCGGCCTCCACGACTGGGGTGGGTCTAGACGAAACAACATCGTGTTGCGCGGTCTGGGCACGCACAACTTCACGCCATTCAAGGACCCTCGTCCGGGCGTGCCCGATCACGAGCGCTACAAGGCTGTCGGTCGCGGTATCGATCCCAAGAGAGCGCTGCATGCGTTTGCCTCGCCCGACGGCATTCGCTGGAGCCTCGTCTCACCCGAACCGGTCTTCACGGAGGGCAGGTTCGATTCGCAAAACCTTGCATTCTGGGATCCCGTGCGCGCAAGGTACCGTTGCTATTTCCGCACGCCGTACCGGGGCGTGCGCGGCGTCGGCCTGGTGGAGTCGGACGATTTCAGGCAGTGGGACGCGCCGCAGATGATCACCCTGGACCCACCGCATCCCGAGCACTTCTACACCAACGCCACGATCCCCTACTTCCGCAATCCGCGATACCGCTTTGCGTTCCCGAGTCGATTCCGTCCCGATCGGCGTCGCCTGCCCGAGCACGGCAGCGACGGCGTATCGGAAGCGGTGTTTCTCAGCAGTCGCGACGGCGTGCGTTTCGACCGGACGTTCATGCATGCGTGGGTGCGTCCGGGCCGCGACCGGCGCAACTGGGGAGACCGCAGTTCAATGCCCGCATGGGGCTTGCTCAGGACGGCCGAGGACGAGCTGTCGGTCTACATCAGCCAGCACTACCGGTTCGACAGCGCGCACCTGGTCCGCGCGACCCTACGCCTGGACGGGTTCGCCTCGGCGCACGCGGGTTATGCGGGCGGTCAGTTGAGAACCGCACCGATCCGATTCCAAGGGCGGTGGCTGGTCCTGAACTATGCGACTGGAGCGGGCGGTTCGGTTCGCGTCGAGCTGCAAACCGAGTCCGGGGAGCCGTTGCCGGGTTTCACGCTGCAAGACGCGCCGGACCGCTATGGCGACGCAATCAAGGAGACGTACGGCTGGAAACGCGGCACGGACGTGTCGTCGCTCGCCGGGAAGCGCGTACGCATTCGATTCGTACTTAAGGACTGCGACCTGTATTCGTACCGATTCACCGGATAGTGTCCACAAGGGAAGCGGGCCAAAGTCCGTGCCCAATCCAACCCAGCTGGTCTCTCGCGGGCGGTCGTACCCTCTTGGGTTCGCGGGAACCTGGCCACCTGCACCATGGTCGCGATACGCTCAGCAGGTACCTTCAACCCGCCCAGCGACGGCGGAGCGAAAACGGCGTCCAGCCCGGTTTCGTCGTCCGAGCTCTTCTTCGTTGGCTAAAGATTGCCGAGGCGACCCATAGGATCAGCCAGCCCGTCCTCTGCTAGCGGTGCTGTTCTACGCCCTCCGCACCATCTCCTCGGACTGCAGCTCCCCTTGCTTCAGCCTCCGGGACACGGCCAGAGCTCACGTTGCACCGCTCCGTCGGCCTTGGCGCGCAGGTTATCGAGCGCTTGGTCGAAGACGGCAAGCGCTTCCTCGCGGTCGCTGGCGGAAGCATAGCGCCCGCTGCGCTTGTAATGATCCCGCTGCTTTAGCAGGGTCGAGACGAGGGCTTCGCCGTCTTCCGCCGACCAGATCGGCTCCCCGGCGACCAGCACTCGCACCGCACTCGTGTGCGCAACTTCGTTACCTCCGGGGAGCAAGGAGGGCGCGCCTTCCCCGCGCGCCGCTATCCATCCGCTGCGATCGAATCGCGCTTCAGCCTCAAGCCGCAGCGAACGCACGGCCCCTTCGCGAACCTGCTCGGATGCCGTCGCCACGACCGCGCCGTTTCGGACGAGCTCGAGTCGTTGCAGCTCTCGCGGACTCCGCATCACCGCGCTCACGCGGACGCTCCCGCCCGCGGCGGGCAGGCAGATCGTTCCGCCGGGTCCCACACCGTTCGCGGCGAACTCGATCAGCGGGCCGCTGCTGACAAACGTCTCACCCCGTCGAACGGCTTCATTCCAAGCTGGGGAGCCGGTCGAGTTCCCGGTCTTTGCGTACATCCGCATCGCCCCGAGGAACGGCTGCCAGGGCTCCCGGCGCGGATTGTTCGGCAAGTCCGTGCCGGCAGTCGCGGGCAGCACGTAGCCGCAATTCAAGAGACGGTACCAGTTGTCGAGCGGCCACAGCTCCCAGCTCCAATTTCCGATTTCAAGGAATTCCGCGGCTCCTCCCACTGCATCCGCGAGAGCGGTGGGACTGTTTCCCAAGTTGCCACCGTGGGCGATTCCGGCTAGCGCTCCAGTGGCGCGGGCCTGCCTCATCACGCTTGCGAGTGTCGGGAAGTTGTACGGCGCCTCGGGCACGCCAGCCATGATGGGTGCAATCAGATCGCCGAGGCCGAACAGGAGAATATGGCCCTGCAATCTGTCCCGATACTCTTCGCCTGCCACGATCGTTCTCGTGCCATCGGCGGCTTCCCCCCGCTCACCGAAGGCGAACTGCCGTGCCCAGGTGCCGGGCACCATACCGCCCCTTAGAGTCATGAACTGGCTGTGCGCGATGTCGTCGCCAGACATCATCGCGAACCAGTCACGATCCCCGTCCGGCTCGGTCCGGTCGTAGTGAAGGTGGGCGTCGGCTGCGCGCCACCCCTCCTCGCGAAGGCGGTTCCAGCGCCGGAGGCCGGCCGTGATGCCAACTGGATCCTCGCTGACGTCCGCTTCCAAGGACACCGGCAAGTAGTCGAGTCCCTTGACGACGTCGACCTTCACCCGCTTCGCGCCAGGCGTAAGGGGAACCCAAACCGGACCGGTGCCCCGAGCGTACGTGACGACCTTCGTTTGGCGCTTGGACACGTGCACGGAAACGAATCGCAGCCCGTGGGGTCCGATCCAACGAGGCTCGTGCGGCTTGCCGTCGACGGATATCGAAAAGCGTGCGGCGCTCCATTCGCCCGTGGCTTCCTCAACGACGTTGAGTACGAGAATCGGGCTCCACGCGCGGTCGCTTTCGGTCTGCGCGTCACTGGCCAGTTCCAGCCAGATGGCTGAACAACCTGCGAAGACTACGAGGGAAACCAGCCGAAACCGCAGAGCCCGGCGGTGGCGCTCCATATCGAAACCTCCTTGGTGCGAGGATAATTCAGAATCGCGCCCGCCGCTATCGAAGCTGCTTGCTTCGTGCGATTTGTGCGTCAGGTACTTCCAGCAGGTTGTACAAAGGCGGGGCGAGACCGAACGCGAGGCCGGTCCCGCGACGAGAGCAAGGTCGGCGACGCGACCTTTCGGACCAGACAGTCCGCCATCCGATTCGGGATCAAGCCCGACACACCGCGGCCTCGTTCAACTCGATTCCGAGGCCCGGCCTCTCGGTCAGTTCCATGACTCCGTTCTTGGGCAGCACGTGCTCGCCGTACAGTTCGGCCACCTCGTCCAGCGGACCAGAGAACTCCGCCGAGAACTCGTGCGGCCGGGTAGCGGTCTCGACCGTCGCGTAGACATGCAGCGAGGCCATCGAGTTGATCCCTGCGTGGGGGCTGTGGGGCATCACCGGCTTGTCCAGCGTTGTCGCCATGTCGTAGATGCGCTTCACTTCCGAGACACCTCCAGCGTTGAGAATGTCCGGCTGCAGGATATCGGGGTCGCCGAGCAGGACCAATTGGTGAAACCACCAGCGGTAGGCGTCCTGCTCGCCTGCCGAGACGGCCACGTCGAGGGCGTCGGCGACTTGCTTGAGCCCGGGCAGGTCGTAGTGGGGAATCGGCTCCTCGAAGTGATCGATGCCGAGCGCTTCGAAGCGCCGCCCCTGCTGGATGGCCGTCGAGACCGAATACCCGTTGTTGGCATCGAATGCGAGGTAGATCTCGGGAGCAAGGAAATCTCGCACGCGCCGGAACATCGCGAAGTCCTTGTCTGGGTTGATGTCTTGACGCCAGCCGCGCCAGTCCATGCGGATCTTGAAGGCGCGGAACCCCATATCCCAGCCGGTCTTGATTTGGCTAAGGACTCTCGCCTAAATAACTTAGTCATTTAATGGCGTGGTGCCAAGGTGTAGTTCCACTCTCCGTGGAACTCGGCACGTTCAATCGAAAGCCGCTTCAGCTCCGCGTCCGTGACTTTCCGTCCCAGCTCATAGCGGTT
>JAJEHF010000216.1 GCA_022823865.1 Bryobacterales bacterium | reverse complement strand
CAGGCCGCCTAAAACACGTTCCATTCTTCATGTTTTTCCTGAGGGGGTCCCTGTGTCAACTCTGACCGCCCTAGCGTTAGTCGCTCATCAATCTGGAAAGCCCCAAAATAGATGCCTCAAACTGCAAAATGAGAATTGCTGGCCCCCAATATAGGCACGGCCGGCTTGGCGTTGACGTTGGTGACGGCAGTACGCTTTTCGGTGGCTCAACGTCTGCCCTGGTCGCTCTGCAGCCGGGACTCGTTTGACATAAAGGGGTATCGAATTGACGCGCTCGAAACAATCGAGCAGGCACCGCAACAGTCGCTATCCGCTGCAAACCACGTCCAGAAAGAGATCTATGAACCGGTCCGCATCGACCTCTGTGGCAACCGCTGCGGGCACCATCGCCGCTGAACTAGAGTCCCTGCCGACCAGCATCATGCCCCGCGTCAAACCCGGGGTGTCAATCACGTCACAAGGCAGGCGCTCCGTGTTGACAAGAGTCGCGTCAATCGCCACCCCGACGGCCAAGGGGTCATGCATCACGCAGGCGTGGCTGCCGCTTTCCTTGCGCCCGAACTCGAAGTACGGGTGGCTGACATCCTCGAGGAAGGAGCGCAGCCGCGCAGGCTCGGCTGCCGCCAGCCGCTGGTGGAACAGGTCCTTGTACAGCAGCGTTCTGCGCGTCACGTTCAGGCCTACCAGCGTCGTCGGAAGTCCCGCCCGGACCACGGCCTTGGCCGCCGCAGCGTCGGAATAGAAATTGAACTCGGCCGTAGGCGTGATGTTGCCCTTGCCGTCATCAGTTCCGCCCATCACAACCAGCCGGCCTATGCCCGACATCGCGCTGCGGTCTCGTTCAATCGCCTTGGCGACGTTCGTGAGAGGCCCCAGCGCAACGATGGTCAGAGCCTCGCCATGCTGGCGGGCCAGTTCAACCATGGCTTGGGTGGCATGGCCACCGGTCACGGCAAGTTCCCGCACGGGATACTTCGGAGTGATCCCTCCCAGGCCGTCATCTCCATGCACGTCGCCAGCGCGAGCGACCCTGCCGCTCAGCGGGCGCGCGTGCCCTTCATGCACGGGTGGAACGGAAGCCGGGCCGACAGCCTCCACGATCCGCAGTGTGTTGGCAGTGCAGGCGGACAGCGACACGTTGCCGGCAACCACGGTGATCGCCCTCACATCCAGCGCTGGCGAGCGCAAGGCTAGGACTAGGGCGAGAGCGTCGTCAAGGCCCGGATCTGTGTCAATGACAACCGGCTTTCGCGACTGCTTGCCTTTTTGGCCGCTTGCCGACATGGTGGTCTCCGAAGTACCGGCCAGACCAGCACCCGTGTCTGGGTGCCTTGCTTCTATTCTCGCAGGCGGCTGGAAAGCGGGGTCCAGACGGCCCGAAAGCGGCGCCGCTACCGATCACCCGGGCTTTGGCTGGACCGGCGCGTGCTGGAACTCGAAGACGGGCGCGCAGGCCGGCTCGAAGAGGAGCGCGAGGCCCCGGAGGACGGCGAGCGGCTGCCACCGAATGTCGACCTAGCGCGCGATGACGAAGGGGATGACGGCCCGGTCCGGCTGCTACGGCTCGAGGATGTGGCGCCAACAGTCGGGCGGCGATAGCTTGGCGTGGCACGCTGGCTTCTCGAACCGCCGGATCCGCCGGGAGAGCTTCTCCGGCTGGCGGACCTGCCGCTCCCTGTGCCAAACGACCCTCCGCTGCTCGAGGACCTAGGGCTCACCCGGCTCGACGTTCGCGATGACGAACGCGAGCTCGTTCCAGAAGGGGAACTCCGCCTAGTACTCGACGATGTGCCGGGTCCGATCCGGCTACTGCGACTAGAGGATGTGGCTCCGACAGTCGGCCGGCGATAGCTTGGCGCAGAGCGCTGAGTGCGCGAAGTGCCGGAGCTGCTGCGGCTTCCGGAAGTCCCAGTGTTGATCCGGCTCCGCGTGCGAGCCGGAAACGACGAGCCCGGCGACGGCCCGGAGCCTTGCCGCACGCCTCGATTCGCATTCGCTGGGCCAGCGACCGAGCGGCTCCTCTGGCCCGGCGACGCAACGCCACCAGTGACTGAAGAACGTGATCCCGCGACCGGCGGTCGAGACGACGGCCGCACTCGGCTCGGGCTGGAAGACCTCGCGCCGAGCGACGACGTACGAGCTGAAGTGCTGCCAGCTGGCCGCGAAGCTCCAGCCGTGCCGCTCGATCTTGTCCTGCTGTCTTGGCGGGATGTCCGCAGGGTCGTTCCAGCGTCGCCTCCGACACCGACTCTAGACCCGCTCCTGGGCGCGAATACCGGGCCGCGCGCTGGCGACGATGCGGTCGCGGGCGCAGAACTCGATGCCGAGGACGGCAGACGAGTTTGCGACGAGACGCGGGGGGACACAGGAAGCGTTCGAGCACGGACCTGCGGTGTCCGCGGCGCGGTGACAGCCGCGCGGGGTCGCGGACTTGATCCAACTGCAGGGACGCGGGAGGAAGCTTGGGCGCCAGCGCCACTGTCGCCGCGCACAGCAGACCCAGCGGTGGGCGTCCGGGACGACGCACTGCTCGATGGACCGAGCGTCCCGCTTCTGGCTGCGACCGCCGTGGACGGGCTTGCGGGCTCAGTTCCATCACCATGGGCCGCCGCGGACGGGGCTCCGACACGGCGACGCTGTGATTGCAGCGGCGAAGTCGACGGATTCACGGCTTGCTCCCGCCTTGTCGTCGCGCCTGCTGTCCCTACCGGGCGCGAGGCAGTGGCCCGAACCGTACCTGCACGCGTGCTGGTGCTGGACGCCACTGCGGCGGGTCGCGAGTGGTGCCGGCGATGAAAGGCATCCACTGACGAACGCAATGAGTTGCGCTGGTCATCGAACGACACTCTCGCCGTGCCATCACGCAGCTGTGACACAGACGCTCGGCTCCAAGCCTTAGGCGAGGACACGCGAACGCTGCTCGAAGACGCGGGCAGCACCCGGCCCTGGCTGGCTCGGCTAGGCACCACTGGCAGCGGGCCTCGAATCGCGACCCCGCGCGCAGACTGCGCCAGACGCATTCCGCGCGGCGTGTTGGCTCCGGCAGCGCCAAACTGATCGGCTTCGAGGTAAGAGACGGCGGACCCGCCGGAACCGCCGCGGGCGTAGCGGTAGTTGGTGATGATATTGACGCTGTTATCGACGACGATTGTGTTTGCCGCCCCTAGCCGGCCCCGACCGAATCCGTAGAATGACCGACCGTACCAAGGCCAGTACAACTCTCCCGGTGCCAACGGTACCCAGCCGATGTGACCGAAGGCCGCGCCGCGGATCGCCGCACCGATAAACGATACGAGAGCGGGTCGCCAGATATGACGCAGCCGAGGGGATCCGGGATACCAGCCCCAGCCGAAGATCGGATCATAGTGCCAGCGCCCCCAGTGCGAGGTGGCCCAGCCCCACGGTGCATAGGGCACCCAGTTCCAGCCGTAGTAGTCGATCCAAGTCCAGTGGCCGTGGCGGTAGGGCACCCATGTCGCGGGAACGCGCGGAAACCAGCAGTGGCCCACCGAGGAGACATATCGCCACGATCCGTGGTCGTCAAACGTGTCCACGCCGTAGATGTCTCGGCTGACATAGCGATAGGCGCTCGAACGTCGTGACTCCCGATCGCGATTCGCGGCCCAGCGATCGAATCCGTCCCTGTTGCTGGCACGGCCCACCTCGAACTCCACCCCAGAGGATCCCTGCCGCAGCGTCATGGCCTGACCCGCGGTCAAGCTGCTCGTGCTGTGCTCCATGGCAATCTCCGTCCTGCCTTCGCGAACCTCGATAACCGTTGAATCGGCCCCAACGTGGATTCGATAGCGGCCCTTTTCCTGCGGTCGGACAGCCGCGAATGGAGTCTCAACGTCGATGTCAGCTGCGGAGTCCGGCAGTTCGCTGTACAGCGCCGTGCCGTGGATCACGCGTACGCGAAACACCTTTTCGCCGAGTTCGACGAACTGTGCCTCGCTTTCGCCCACGATGCGGACGAAATTTCCCGGAGACAGCTGGACCTCGGCTCTTGATGCATCTACTGTGCGCACCGAGTCCCCTTCGACTATCGGCGAGTTGACCGCGGTAGCGATCCAATCGCCGGAATCGCCGCGCCGCGTAGCCACGTCACCGTTGACGACGCTCACGCGGGCAACGCCCAGGTCAGTCCGGGCTGCTTGCGGGCCAGCCGCTGCCGACACCGGACACAGAGCCACGCCAGCCCACAGCGAAACGATCAACGCTCTTGCCTGCATTGCACCGAACCTCCTTGATGGGGATGTATGCGCGCTTAGATGCGCGTCGCTTCGATTCGGTTCCAGTTCCTGCTTGACAAATTCTTGACATCCCCAAACACCGAACGGGATGCCGACAAGACATTCTGCGAGCTGGCTGGCGAGCCGGACTCGCCAACGTTTGCAGACAACGATCAGTGCCATAATCTTCGCCAGTGAAACGAACAATCGCGCTAGCGGTCGCCTGCGCCGCAACCTTGGCCGGCCAAGGGGGCTACGACCTTGTAGTCCGCAACGGGCGGGTCATCGACCCCGAATCGGGCCTCGACGCCGTGCGGAACGTAGGGATCATCGCGGGCCGAGTGGTGGCGGTCAGCGAATCGCCCCTAGAAGGAGCGCACAGCCTGGATGCCGCCGGGCTCGTCGTGGCACCGGGATTCATCGACCTGCACCAGCACGGGCAGAGCCTCGAGAACTACGCCGCCCAGGTCCGAGACGGGATCACGACGGCTCTGGAACTCGAGATCGGCGTAGAGGACATCGAGGCTTGGTATCAAGACCGCCAGGGCAAGGCGTTGCTGAACTACGGCGCCAGCATCTCGCACCCCTACTCGCGGCAGCTTGCGATGCTTGGCCACAACCCCGGACTGTCCGGCGAGTCGCTCGCCGAGCCCTTGACTGCCCAGCAGACGGCGGCGCTCGCCAGGCGGATCGAACGCGGGCTTGACCAAGGTGCCCTGGCGGTCGGTTTCGGACTGGCCTACACACCGGGAGCGACCAAGGACGAGATCGTTGAGATGTTTCGCATCGCGACCCGCTACGGGGCTAGCTGCCACGTGCACATGCGGACCGACCTAACGACGTTCGCGAATTTGGAAGAGGTGATTTCCGCCGCGCGGGAAACCGGCGCGCAGGCCCACGTGGTGCACCTCAACAGCAGTGCCCGAGACCGTGTCACGGGGTACCTCGCCCTCATCGAGAGGGCCCAAGCGCGAGGCGTCGACATCACGACAGAGGCCTATCCGTACAATCGCGGCTCGACTCTGATCCAATCGCACTTGTTCAATCGGTGGCAGGACTACACCGATGAGGAATTGGCGCAATTCATCTGGGTGCGGACTGGCGAGACACTGACACGCGACACGTTCCCGGAAAGGCGCCGCACCGGAGGCACGATCATCATGCCGCCCCTATACAGCGAAGACAGCGTGCGGACGGCCATTGCCAATCCGCTGGTCATGATCGCGAGCGACGGGATGTGGCTGAGCGGCGGCAGGGCCCATCCCCGCTCGTTCGGGACCTTCTCGCGCGTGCTGGGGCGGTTCGTGCGGGAGCAGCAGGCACTGACCCTGACGGAGGCCTTGCGCAAGATGACGGTCATGCCGGCAATGCGCCTGGAGCAGCGCCTCCCGGCGATGCGCAACAAGGGGCGCGTCCGGCCGGGCGCCGACGCGGATATCGTTGTGTTCGACCCGGACACGGTGATCGACCGCGGCACCTATTCAGACCCGGCGCGCAGCCCGGAAGGCATCAGGCACGTGATCGTGAACGGCACGCCGGTCTTGGTCGAGGGCCGGCTGGTCGACGGCGCCAGGCCCGGCCGAGCCGTCCGCGCGAAGCGCTCGTACCCGTTCGCACCGGGCACTACTTGGAGCCAAGCAGGTCACTAGTGCGAGGGCGAGACAGCGCGCTCGCAACGAGTCGACCCTTTGTCTGCCGCCGACGGGCCACGGGCTGACCAGCCGGGACGCGTTCGTTCATCTGACGGCATGCATGGCTGATCCGGCAGGACTCGTAGTTCAGTGCGTTTGCCCGCTTCTCGTTTCGAGCCACCAGTGCAGCACGTTGGTCTTGTTCTTCTCGTGAGCGTGCGGCACTCGTATCAGCAGGCGGTTCCGACCGTGCGGGTTCAATGAACCGACCACAATACTGTTCGAGTACGCACCCAGATCTTCCTCGCGCCTCCGCAAGTGGACGCCTTTGTCCCAAGCCAGACCATGTATCATCGACTGAATGACGAGAACTGGACTGGAGGGCTCCTCAAGATGAAATCTCAAGCATTGCTAGGTTCAAAATCGATGATTCGCGTCGCCGGCTTGCTCGTGCTGGTGGGATTTCTATCCGGCGCACACCACGCCTCAGCGCATGAAGATGAAGACCCGACTATGGCGAGCGGCTGCTCCGACCGCAACATCGCCGCGAGCGCGGTGCACACGCAGAGCGACATCCGGGCGTTCGTGGAGTGCGCGGCCGAGTACCTCGCCGAGCACGGCACGGCCGAGGCCCGCCGCGCCTTCAACGAGGACGAGCGCTGGAAGCACGGCCCCACCTACGTGTTCGTCGACGGCATCGCCAAGTCCGGCACGGATGCCAAGACCTTCGTCTACCCGCCCGACCCCTCCCGCGAGGGCGGGGTCTGGGGC
>JAJEHF010000122.1 GCA_022823865.1 Bryobacterales bacterium | reverse complement strand
TGGTGGCCAAGCCGGGCAGCATCACGCCGCACACGAAGTTCAAGGGGCAGGTGTACGTGCTGAAGAAGGACGAGGGGGGCCGGCACACGCCGTTCTTCAACGGCTACCGGCCGCAGTTCTACTTCCGCACGACGGACGTGACGGGGGTGGCGCAGATGCCGGCCGGCACGGAGATGGTGATGCCGGGGGACAACGTGGAGCTGGAGGTGGAGCTGATCGTGCCGATCGCGATGGAGCAGGGGCTGCGCTTCGCGATCCGCGAGGGCGGCCGCACCATCGGCGCCGGCACAGTCGCCTCCATCGTCGAGTAGGATTTGCAGGTCGGAGGTACTCATGCCGCGCGAGATCATCACGCTACAGTGCACTGTCACCAAGGACAGGAACTACACCACGACGAAGAACAAGCGCAAGCACCCGGAGCGGCTGGAGCTGATGAAGTACTCGCCGAGACTTCGCAAGCACACGCTGCACCGCGAGATGAAGTAAGCTAAGAGTAGCGGTCAAGCCTGCAGGGGCGTCGGTTAACGGTAAACCAGCGGTCTCCAAAACCGCCAATGGGGGTTCGATTCCCTCCGCCCCTGCCAGTCGCTGCGGCGCTCGGCCTGCCCGGGCGATCCCGACCGACTTCCAAGCACAGCACAGCCATGGCGAAAGCGCTCAAGAAGAAAGCCAACCAGCCGGCCCCGCTGCCGGTGCGCGTCCGCACCTACCTAGACGGCGTGGTGCGCGAGCTGCGGCTGGTCACGTGGCCGGGCAAGCAGCAAGTCCGTGCCACCACGCTGGTCGTGCTGGTCACAGTGTTCGCCTTCGCGGTCTTCTTCGGCGTGGTCGACTACATCCTGGCGTGGGGCCAACGCCTGCTGTACCAAACATTCACATAGGCGGGCTAACCGATCGTGCTAACAGACGAAACACTCACGAACGCCGGGACAGGCCCGGAGGGCGGCGAGCCCGCCGCCCCGCCCGACCTGCCGTGGTACTTCATCCACACCTACTCGCGTTTCGAGAACAAGGTCAAGGAGAACCTCCGCTCGCGCGTGGAGGCGCTCGGCCTGGAACGCCGGGTCGGTCAGATCTTGATCCCGACCGAAGACGTGGTGCAGATGCGCAACGGCAAGAAGGTCACCAGCAAGCGCCTGCTGTACCCCGGCTACGTCCTGGCCCAGCTGGACCTTGACGACGATCTCTGGCACGCGGTCAAGAACACCCCCAAGGTGACAGGATTCGTCGGCGAGGAGAAGCTCAAGAGCGGCGAGAGGCGTCCGCCGACGCCCCTGACCGACGCCGAGGTCGACCAGATCCTCAACCGCCAGAAGCGATCGGAGGAGCAGCCGCGCCCGCACGTCGAGTTCGTGCGCAACGACCAGGTCAGCATCGTCGACGGCCCGTTCAGCGGCTTCACGGGCACGGTCGAGGAGGTCAATGCCGACCGCAGCACGCTGAAGGTGATGGTCACCATCTTCGGGCGCGGGACGCCGGTTGAGCTGGAATACTTCCAGGTCAAGAAGGGAAGCTAGCGGGCCGCCAGCGGGGCGCGCCAGCAGCGAGGAGTTCAATCATGGCGAAAGCGAAAGCGCCGATCGTCCAGCAGATCAAGCTGCAGATCATGGCAGGCAAGGCCACGCCCGCGCCCCCGGTGGGCCCGGCGCTGGGCCAGGCGGGCCTGAACATCATGCAGTTTTGCAAGGAATTCAACGCCCGCACTTCCAACCCGGAACTCGAAGGGCTGATCGTCCCGGTGGTGATCACCGTGTACCAAGATCGCTCGCACGACTTCGTGACGAAGACCCCCCCGGCCGCGGTGCTGATCAAGCGCTACGCGAACCTGGCCAAGGGGTCCGGCGAGCCGAACCGCGAGAAGGTCGGCTCGATCACGCTGGCCCAGCTTGAGGACATCGCAAAGCAAAAGATGCCCGATCTGAACTGCTACACCGTGGAGCAGGCGATGGCCTGCGTGCGCGGCACGGCCAACAGCATGGGCGTGCAGGTGGTATGATAGGGGTTCATCCCGTGGGAGACTCCTGGCGCCGCTGTCCCGGGGTCGCTTGCACCAAGGTGAGACATGGCGGGTAAGAAGTACCGCGCTTTCGCGGAAAAGCTAGAGGACCGGGCGTACGCCTTGAACGAGGCTATCCCGATTCTCCAGCAAAACAAGATCTCGAAGTTCGACGAGACGGTGGAGGTGCACTTGAACCTCGGCGTCGACCCGCGCCACGCCGACCAGATGGTGCGCGGAACGGTGGTGCTGCCGCACGGTCTAGGCGTGTCCAAGCGCGTGCTCGTGATCGCATCGGGCGACAAGCTGCGCGAGGCCGAAGAGTCAGGGGCGGACTTTTTCGGGGGCCAGGAGTACGTCGACAAGATCCAAAAGGAAGGCTGGCTCGGGTTCGATGCGGTCGTGGCCACCCCGGACATGATGCGGGTCGTCTCGAGGGTCGGCAAGATCCTGGGCCCGCGCGGCCTGATGCCGAACCCCAAGACGGGCACGGTGACAGTGGACATCGCCCAAGCGGTCTCGGAGGTGAAGGCGGGCAAGGTGGAGTTCCGGGTGGACCGCGGTTCTGTGATCCACGCCCCCGTGGGCAAGCTCGGATTCGACGCCGACCACATCGCCGAGAATGCAGGCACCCTGATCGGGGCGGTGCTCAAGGCCAAGCCTCCCGCCGCCAAGGGGCGCTACTTGATGAAGGCCTCGATCTGTTCGACGATGAGCCCTTCGCTGAGGCTCAACGTGAGCGAGTTCGGCGCGTAGCGGTGAAGCGATGAAGACCAAGGCAGAGAAGCGGCAGATCCTGGCAGAGCTCCAAACCGGTTTCGCGGACGAGCCCGCGGTCATCGTGTGCAAGTTCGAGGGACTGACGGTGGCGGAGGACCAGCACCTGCGCGGCGTGATCCGCGACCTGGGCGGCTCCTACCGCGTGGTCGCGAACCGGCTGGCACTGCTGGCGGCGCGCGGGACGCCGTACGAAGAGGCCCTGACTGGCCAGCGCGGCATGACGGCGCTGGCGTTTCTCGGCGAAGACCCGGTTTCCACGCTGAAGGCGCTGGTGGCCTTCAGCAAGGAACAGGACAAGTTCTCGTTCAACTGCGGCGTGGTCGACTGCCGGACGGTGGACCTGGACCAACTCGTCGAGCTGTCGAAGCTGCCTGACAAGGCAGGCCTTCAGGTCCGGATCCTGTACATGCTCAACTCGTCGGCACAGCGCCTGATGGGTGTGCTGAACGCGCCTGCCCGCGACATCGCCGCGGTGCTGCAGCAGGCGGTGGAGAAGAAGAAGTTCAACGAGTAGCCCTCGGCGACGGGTGCCGGCCGCCTCTGGCGGGAGGCGAAAGCTCGCTTGCAATCACACACAGGAGATGAGTACTATGGCAGACATAGGCGCAATCACGGAATCCATCAAGGGCCTGACCCTGATGGAAGCCGCAGAACTGGTCAAGAAGCTGGAAGAGGAGCTTGGCGTCTCCGCCGCCGCGGCGGTGGTTGCCCCTCCGAGTGGAACGTCGGACGGCGATTCCGAGGAAGCCGCGGAGCAGACTGAGTTCACGGTCATGCTGACTGGCATCGGAAGTCAGAAGATCAAGGTCATCAAGGCAGTTCGCGAGATCACCGGCTTGGGCCTCAAGGAGGCCAAGGACCTGGTCGATTCCGCGCCGGCGGCGGTGAAGGAGAACGTTCCCAAGGAGGAGGCAGACCAGATCGGCGCGAAACTTGCCGATGTCGGTGCCGAATTCGAGGTGAAGTAGGCGTGTGTCAGGCGAGGACTCGCAGGCGGCGCGAACCGTGCTTGCGAGTTCCGTGCGCTGCCGGCGCCGCGTCACGGCCCGGACAAGAGGTCCGGGCGGCGGCTGCTGGCCGCGGTCTAGCGGGGCAGCCGTCCCGCACTGGACAGATTTTGCCAAGACTTGGTTCGCTGAAGCGGTCCAGCACATCGACTCCCCGGCGACCCGCCGGAAGAGCGGAGCGGTGCGCCTCGGACTCGTCTCGGCGTATCTGTGTGCCGCCGCGCTTGCGCGGCGGACGGCGCGCGTCTCCGGGCGCACGCGTGCAACCCTTGCCTGAGGTGGCAATAACGTGGCAACAGTGAACGAATCGATGGCTCATGGGGCGAACGGATTCGCGCCCGGCGCGTCCAACGGGCGGCGGGACTTTTCCAAGATCCACTCGGCGATCGCGATCCCGAACCTGCTCGACATGCAGCAGGAATCGTACGAGCGCTTCCTGCAAATGGATCTCTTGCCCGACGAGAGGGTCGAAGACGGCCTCGAGGCCGTCTTCAAGTCAGTGTTCCCAATCTCGGACTTCCGAGAGATGAGTTCGCTGGAGTTCGTGTCGTACTCGATTGGCGACTGGGCCTGCAAGTGCGGTGCACAGAGCGGGCTGAAACACTTGCGCACGCGGTGCCGCCAGTGCCGCGAGATCATTCGCACCGATCCGAAGGGGCCGCCCGATATCCTCTGCGACCACTGCGGCAAGCGCACGCCCAACGAGGTCACCTTCTGCGAAAAGTGCGGGGACCCTGTCGGGCTCAAGCTCAAGTACGACCCCGAAGAGTGCAAGAGGCGCGGCATGACCTATGCCGCACCCCTGAAGGTCAACATCCGGCTAACCGTCTTCGAGAAGGACGGGGCCGGCGACAGGAAGTCCGTGCGGGACATCAAGGAGCAGGAAGTCTTCTTCGGCGAGATCCCACTGATGACCGAAGAGGGCACCTTCATCGTCACCGGCACCGAGCGCGTCATCGTCTCTCAGCTGCACCGCTCGCCAGGGGTGTTCTTCGAGTCTTCGGCCGACAACACCTACTACCTCGGCAAGATCATCCCGTCGCGCGGCAGTTGGATCGAGTTCGAATACGATGCCAAGAAACCCGCCGGACAGCGCCTGCTCAACGTGCGCATCGATCGCAAGCGCAAGTTCCTGGGCACGATTTTCCTGCGGGCGCTCGGCCTTGAGAACGATGCCGACATCTTGGGCCAGTTCTACCGCGCCGACACGATTCGCATCAACGACTCGGGCGCGCTGCAGCGCGACATTTCGGAGAGCTTGGTGCATACGCGGCTAGCCGCTGCGGTCACGGGCAAGAGCGGCAAGTCTTTGGGGCGCAAGGGGCGCAAGATCAATACGCGCCTGCTGCAAGACATGCGGGCCGAGGGAATCACCGCCCTGCCGTGCATGCCCGAGGACTTGGCCGAGGCAGTCTTCGCCGACGACATCTTCGACGAGGAGAGCGGGGAGGTCCTCCACGGATGCGAGGCCAACTCACGCGTCACCGATGACGCCATGAAGCGCCTCCGGCAAGGGGGGCTCACAGAGTTCAGGGTCATCTTCCCAGAAACCGATGAGTGCGGGCCGGTGCTTTCCGAGACCCTGCGCAAGGATTCGATCAAGACCAAGGACCAGGCGCTGCTGGCCATCTACCGCAATCTCCGCCCCGGGGACCCGCCGACCCGCGAGACCGCCACAAAGCTGTTCAACGACATGTTCTTCGACCCGCGCAAGTACGACTTCTCGCGCGTCGGTCGGATGAAGTTCAACATCAAGCTGCACGGCGAGGAGGAAGCCACGCCGCTGGACCGCAGGGTCCTGGACGCCAGCGACTTCTACGAGACCATCAGATACCTGTTCAAGCTGCGGCGCAAGATCGGGGCCACGGATGACATCGACCATCTGGGCAACCGCCGCGTGCGCTCGGTCGGCGAGCTGCTGGAGAACCAGTTCCGCATCGGCCTGATCCGCATGGAGCGGGCGATGCGCGACCGGATGACGTCCTACCAGGACATGTCCAGCGCGATGCCGCACGACCTGATCAACGCCAAGCCGGTGATGGCAGCGGTGCGTGAATTCTTCGGCTCCTCGCAGCTGTCGCAGTTCATGGACCAGATCAACCCGCTCTCGGAAATCACTCATAAGAGGCGGCTTTCCTCTCTAGGTCCAGGCGGGCTGTCGCGCGAGCGGGCGGGCTTTGACGTGCGTGACGTGCATCCCACGCATTACGGCCGGATCTGCCCGATCGAGACGGCCGAGGGTGCCAACATCGGGCTGATCAGCTCGCTGTCGTGCTTCGCCCGGATCAACCAATACGGCTTCATCGAGAGCCCGTACCGCAAGGTCGAGAACGGGCGCGTAGTCGACGAGGTCCGGATCAGCTACGCCGGCGACACGGAGTTCCAGCCCGGCCAGGTCGTGCGGCGCGAGCAGGCGCAGCAGGCCAACGACTCCTTGAAGCGCGGCCGCGAGGAGGCGCATTGGGAGACCCACTGCGACTACCTCTCGGCGTGGGAAGAGGACCGGCACATCATCGCCCAGGCCAACATCCCGGTGGACGCGGACGGCAACATCGGGCGGGAGTTCGCCAACTGCCGGGTCGCCGGGGACACGCGCCTGAAGAAGCGCGAGGAGATCCAGTACCTGGACGTGAGCCCTAAGCAGCTCGTTTCGGTCGCCGCCAGCTTGATCCCGTTCTTGGAAAACGACGACGCCAACCGCGCGCTGATGGGCTCGAACATGCAACGGCAGGCCGTGCCGCTGCTACGCGCCG
The DNA here is from genome assembly GCA_022823865.1 of Bryobacterales bacterium. GTDB lineage: Bacteria > Acidobacteriota > Terriglobia > Bryobacterales > UBA6623 > VXMF01. The sequence goes on along the minus strand of JAJEHF010000122.1, from coordinate 8,327 downwards.
AGTCTCCCATCGTCGGCACCGGCATGGAGCGCATCACCGCGGAAGATTCCGGCGCGGTCGTGCTGTGCAAGCGCAGCGGGGTCGTGGACTCGGTCGATGCCGAGCGCATCATCGTGCGGGTCGAGGACACCGGTCACGAAGAGCAACTCTCGCGCGAGGTCGGAGCCGACATCTACCCGCTGATCAAGTTCCGGCGCTCGAACCAGAACACGTGCATCAACCAAAAGCCGATCGTCAAGATCGGCGACCGGGTGGCCAAGGGCCAAGTGCTGGCCGACGGCCCCTGCACCGACTCGGGCGAACTGGCCCTGGGCCGCAACGTGCTGGTCGCCTTCATGCCGTGGCGCGGGTACAACTTCGAGGACGCCATCCTGGTCAGCGAAAGGCTGGTCAAGGAGGACTACTACACCTCGCTGCATATCGAGGAGCTGAAAATCGAGGCGCGCGACACGAAGCTTGGCCCCGAGGAGATCACGCGCGACATCCCGAACATCTCGGAGAGCTTCCTGAAGAACCTCGACGAGAGCGGCATCATTCGGATCGGTGCCAAGGTCGGCCCGGATGACATCTTGGTCGGCAAGGTGGTGCCGCGCGGCGATGTCCAGTTGACGCCCGAAGAGAAGCTCTTGCGGGCGATCTTCGGCGACAAGGCAGACGATGTCAAGGATGCCTCGCTGCGCTGCCCGGCGGGCGTTTCGGGCGTGGTCGTCGGCGCCAAGGTCTTCTCGCGCAGGGGCGTCGAGAAGGACGCGCGCGCCAAGGCCATAGAAGAGGCCGAAATCGAGCGCCAGCGGCGCAATCTCGAAGACGAGAAGAGGATCTTGTACGACCAGCGCGTCGAGCGCTTGGAAGAGCTGCTGGGCGGAAACACTGTCACGGCTGACCTCCACGACGAGCGGACCAATCGGAAGCTGGCCAGCGCCGACGACGTGCTGGGCCGGGACCACTTCGAACGCATGCGGGCCAGGGATCTCAAGCGCCTGCGGCTGGCCGAGCCAGTCGCCGACCTGGAGTCCCGGGTCGACGCGCTGGAGCAAATGACGATCCGCCAGATCGAGGTGCTCGAGAAGCTGAGCGAAAAGAAGATCGAGAAGCTGTGCCAGGGCGACGAGCTGTCGCCCGGCGTGCTCAAGACCGTGACCATCTCGATCGCCATGAAGCGGAAGCTGTCGGCGGGCGACAAGATGGCGGGCCGCCACGGCAACAAGGGCGTGATCGCCCGCGTGATGCCGGAAGAGGACATGCCTTTCCTGCCGGACGGGACCCCGGTCGAAATCGTGCTGAACCCCCTGGGCGTGCCCTCGCGCATGAACGTGGGGCAGATCTTGGAGACGCACCTGGGCTGGGCGGGCCAGGCGCTGGGCCTGAAGTTCGCGGCGCCGGTGTTCGAGGGCCCGAGCGAGGGGCTCATCAAGGAGCACCTGAGAAACGCCGGGCTGCCCGAGTCCGGCAAGACCAGCCTTTACGACGGCTTGACCGGGCGGGCGTTCGAGCAGGAGGTGACGGTCGGCGTCATCTACATGCTCAAGCTGAACCACTTGGTCGACGACAAGATCCACGCGCGCTCGATCGGCCCCTACTCGCTGGTCACCCAGCAGCCGCTGGGCGGCAAGGCGCAGTTCGGCGGCCAGCGCTTCGGCGAGATGGAGGTGTGGGCGCTGGAAGCGTACGGCGCGGCCCACATCTTGCGCGAGCTGCTGACGGTGAAATCCGACGACGTCTTCGGGCGGGCCAAGATCTACGAGTCGATCGTGAAGGGCGAATCGGCCATGAACCCGGGCCTGCCCGAGTCGTTCAATGTGCTGGTGCGCGAATTGCAGGCGCTTTGCCTGGATGTCGAGCTGCTGAACAAGCAGCATTCCAGCGACAGCCACCAAGGCCTCAACCTGTTCGACCCCAGCGTGGCCCCGGCGCCTCCGCCGGCGGGCGACCTCAATCCGGCCATGGGCGCCTTCGGCGCGCAGAACCCGTTTGCGTCTGCCGCCACTCAGCGGGTTACCGCCATGCCGGACTTCGATGCCGTCCGCATCGGCCTGGCATCGCCGGAGAAGATCCGCGGCTGGTCTTTCGGCGAGGTGACCAAGCCCGAGACCATCAACTACCGCACGTTCAAGCCCGAGCGGAACGGTTTGTTCTGCACCGCCATTTTCGGCCCCGAAAAGGACTGGGAGTGCCTGTGCGGCAAGTACAAGCGGATGAAGCACCGCGGCGTGATTTGCGAGAAGTGCGGAACCGAGGTGACGCACAGCCGCGTGCGGCGCGAGCGCCTCGGACACATCGAGCTCGCCGCGCCGTGCTCGCACGTCTGGTACTTCAAGGTGCTGCCGAGCCATCTCTCGCTCCTGCTCGACATCAAGGTCAGCGACCTAGAGCGGGTCCTGTACTACGAGGCTTCCGTCGTGGTCGAGACGGGGAATCCGGACGCGCTGCCGGCGGGGACCGTCCTGGCCGGCGACGAGCTGTCGAATTCCCGCGATGAGAAGGAACGCAGCTTCGACTTCACGCCGCTAGCGGGCCGCGGCCGTCATCAGGTGCTCTCGCGTCTGTCGGCCGGAAGCGAAGCCTTCGAGGTCACCGTCCTGATGGGTGCCGAGGCCATCCGGGAGTTGCTCCGGGGCATCAACACCGAGGCGCTCGCGGACAAGCTCCGCGAGGACATGAAGGTCGAGAATTCCGTGCAGAAGCGCCGCAAGACGGCGCAGCGCCTCCGCGTGGTGGAATCGTTCCGCAAGTCCGGCAACAAGCCGGAGTGGATGATCCTGCAAGTGCTGCCGATCATCCCGCCCGAGCTGCGGCCCTTGGTTCCGCTGGATGGCGGACGGTTTGCGACCTCGGACCTCAACGATCTGTACCGGCGCGTGATCAACCGCAACAACCGCCTGAAGCGGCTGCTCGAACAGCGCGCGCCCGACGTGATCGTGCGCAACGAGAAACGCATGCTGCAAGAGGCCGTGGACGCCCTGCTCGACAACGGGCGGCGCGGGCACGAACTGCGCGGCGCCAACAAGCGCCCGCTGAAGTCCCTCGCCAACACCCTGAAGGGCAAGAGCGGGCGATTCCGCCAGAACCTGCTGGGCAAGCGCGTCGACTATTCCGGGCGATCGGTCATCGTGATCGGGCCCGAGCTCAAGCTGCACCAGTGCGGCCTGCCCAAGAAGATGGCCCTGGAGCTGTACAAGCCGTTCATCTACCAACGGCTCGAGCAGCGCGGCCACTGCACCACGATCAAGCAAGCCAAGGAGCTTGTCGAGCAGAAGGACGCTATCGTCTGGGACATTCTCGACGGCGTGATCCAGGACCACCCGGTCCTGCTCAACCGCGCACCTACGCTGCACCGCCTGGGCATCCAGGCGTTCGAGCCCGTGCTGGTCGAGGGCAAGGCGATCAAGATCCACCCCCTGGTCTGCACTGCCTTCAACGCTGACTTCGACGGCGACCAGATGGGCGTGCATGTGCCGCTCTCGCCGGAAGCGCAGATCGAGGCGCACGTGCTGATGCTCAGCGCGAACAACATCCTGTCGCCGGCGAGCGGACTGCCGATCACGACTCCGTCCCAGGACATGGTGCTGGGCGTGTACTACCTGACCGGCACACAAGAGGGCGCGCGGGGCGCGGGGCGCTCGTTCGGCAGCGTGCGCGACGTCCTGCTGGCCTACGACATGGACGAGGTGGAGACGCGGGCGCCGATCAAGCTGCACTACAGCGGTGCAGTGATCGACCTCACGCTGGCCGGAGACAGCCAAGACGTGCGTCAGACAGTTCCGGTCCTCTACCAGAAGCAGACGCTGGAGACCACGGTCGGACGGGTGTTGCTGAAGGACCGCCTGCCCAAGGAGCTGCCGTTCGTCAACGGCCTGCTGAAGAAGCGGGGCCTGAGCGACCTGGTGCGCTACTGCTACCAGCAGCTAGGTCGCGAGAAGACCGTCGAGATGCTGGACGAGCTGAAGGAAGTCGGCTTCCTCTACGCCACCCTTTCGGGCATGTCCATCGGGATCGACGACATGGTCGTGCCCGAGCAGAAGGAGCAGCTGGTCGGCAGCTCGCAGAAGGAGGTCATGAAGGTCGAGCAGCAGTATCTCGACGGCGCGATCACGCACGGCGAGCGCTACAACAAGATCATTGAGATCTGGTCGTCGCTGACTGACAGCGTGTCGCGGGAGATGTTCGAGGGCATGCGCTCGTCGGAGGGCATCCGGAGTTCCCTGAACCCGATCTATGCCATGGCCGATTCCGGCGCTCGCGGGTCGGAGACCCAGATCCGGCAGCTGTCGGGCATGCGCGGCCTGATGGCCAAGCCGAGCGGCGAGATCATCGAGACGCCGATCACGGCCAACTTCCGCGAAGGCCTCAACGTGTTGCAGTACTTCATCTCGACACACGGGGCGCGCAAGGGACTGGCCGACACCGCGCTGAAGACGGCGAACTCGGGCTACCTGACGCGCCGTCTGGTCGACGTGGCGCAAGACGTGATCATTACTGAGAACGACTGCGGCACGACCGACGGCATCACCAAGGGCCCGCTGGTCGAGAACGGCGAGATCCGGGTCCCGCTCAGCGAACGGATCGTCGGGCGCGTAATGGCCGAAGACGCGTCCGATCTGGAAGGCAACCTGATCATCAGCGCGGGCGAGGAAGTCACCGACGAGGTCGCGCGCGCGATCGAGACTGCGAACATCAACCAAGAGGTCAAGGTCCGCTCGGTGCTGACCTGCGAGACCGAGCGCGGCGTTTGCCAGCTTTGCTACGGCCAGGACCTGGCGACAGGGCAAATGGTCGAGGAAGGGCAGGCGGTGGGCATCATCGCGGCCCAGTCGATCGGCGAGCCCGGCACGCAGCTGACCATGCGCACGTTCCACGTGGGCGGCACGGCGACGCGCGTCGGCCAGGACTCGCGCCAGACCGCGAAGTCCGATGGTTTCGCCAAGTATGTGAACGTCAACCCAATCCGCGACAAGAGCGGCCAGCTGGTGGCCATGAGCCGCAACGGCTTTATCGCGGTCGTGGACAGCAAGGGCAGGGAGCGCGAGCGCTACCAGGTCGTCTACGCAGCCCGGCTGCGCGTCGAGGACGGCGAGGAAGTGGTCCGCGAGCAAGTGCTGCTGGAGTGGGATCCGTTCACGCGCTCCATCCTGACGGAGTCGGAGGGCGTCTGCCGTTTCTGCGACCTGCAGGAGGGCGTGACATTGCAGGAGCAGGTCGACGAGGTCTCAGGCCTGTCGCAGTGGGTTGTCACGGATCCGGAGGACGGCCAGCGCGCTGGCGAACCGCGGGTCGAGATCCACGACGGGCAGGGCAAGCTCCTCAAGAGATACCTGATCCCGACAACGGCCCACCTGATGGTCAAGGACGACGAGCCGGTCAGCGCCGGTGACGAGCTGGCCAAGATCCCGCTGGCGACGACCAAGAACAAGGACATCACGGGCGGGCTTCCGCGCGTGGTAGAACTGTTCGAGGCCCGCCGGCCGAAGTCTCCCGAGCCGGCGATCATTTCCGAGATCGACGGCACGGTGAACTACGGCTCGCTCAGCCGCGGCTATCGCCGCATCACGGTTGTCGGCGCGGGCGGCGAGGAGAAGGAGTACAAGATCCCGCGCGGTTCGCACATCAACGTGCAGGAGGGCGAGATCGTCAAGGCCGGCGAGCCCCTGATGGAGGGCCCGCACGATCCTCAGGACATCCTGCGCATCTTGGGCGAGGCCGACTTGCAGAGCTACCTGGTCAATGAGATTCAGGATGTCTACCGCCTGCAGGGCGTTGACATCAACGACAAGCACCTCGAGGTGATCGTCCGCCAGATGATGCGCTGGGTCAAGATCGAGTCGGTGGGCGACACCGAGTTCCTCGTCGACGAGGTCGTGGACAAGTTCCGCTTCCGGCGCATCAACCGCGAGGTGGAGGCTAGTGGCGGCACGCCGGCGACGAGTCAGCCGCTGCTGATGGGCATCCGCAAGGCGGCTGTTTCGACCGACTCCTTCATCTCGGCGGCATCGTTCGAGACCACCACCAAGGTGCTGACCGAGGCCTCGGTGGCTGGCCGCGTGGACGACTTGCGAGGCTTGAAGGAGAACGTCATCGTCGGTCGGCTGATTCCCGCTGGAACGGGCCTCGATGCCCACCAGCGGGTGCGCATTGCCGGCGAGGACGAGCCCGAAAAGCTGGTTCCGGAAATGGAGTACCTCACCGACATCCCGGGCTACAGCGACGATGCCGCGCAGCTGTTCGAGGGAGATCTGCCGCTGGGGTTCGGGGAGGACTTTGGCCTAGAGGGTGTCAAGCTGCCCCAGTCCGCCTCTCCGGAGGCCGGCGAGGCGGAACTGAGCGCTCCGTCGGATCCCGTGGTCCCGGACTAGTGGTCGGTCGCAGAACGATATTGGGGTTGGCGGACTTGAGCCTGTAGCGTGCGGCGTGGATCTCCATCTGCCACTCCACGCCGCGCTGGTCTATGCTCGCATCCGCTGACTAGGCCGCGGCCTGCGCCCCCGGCTGGTCGAAGCCTGTGATGCGGTGCCTGCCGAGGAACCGGCCTGTCATCGCAGTTGGCTCGCATTCTGCGATGCTCATCGCACTGCCGTGCTTCGCCGCAAGGCGGAACTGACCCAGCGGCCACGCGCGCTCCGGTTCGACGGCGGCGAAGTGCAGTCCCGTCCTACGGGCGTTGAGATTGTCCGGCACCGGCGTGGGCCTCTGGCGATCGGCATAGCGCCCTTGCAGCAGCCGCAGCCCCGCCACCTCCCAAAGTGGGTACCGCGCGAGAGGTGGGATTCGTCGGTTTGCTCAGTACTCCAGGGCTCGCAGGATCTCTTCAGGTGCGCGGTCGGGTGCCATAAAAGGATTGACGACGCGGACGGCATCGAACAGCTGTCCGTGCTGCAGGTCTTCAGTCAAGAGCACAGTGCATTGGGCGACTTGGGCGGCAGCCACTATCAGGGAATCCCAGCAAGACAGGGAATAGCGCTGCTCCAGTGACCATGCTCGCCGGATGACGCTGAGATCGACCGGAATCGGTCGCCACGCAGAGATTCGCCGACGATCTCCCGCGCCTCCGATGGATCAATGCCAGCCTTCAGCTTTCGCGTTAGCCGGAACTTCATATAGGCCAATTGGCCGATAACCTCTTGAAACTAAAGGGCTTTGCCCCATTTTGACGGCCCATTAGCTGGATTTTCGTTTCCATAACGAATGCTTCACAACATTTTCTATAATTATTGTTGCAATTGCCTGTCTGCCCTGATAAACTGCCTGTTAGGTTCCCATAACTCTCCTGTGTCCTTCCACATCGAATCCATCCCCAACCAAGCCAACAAACCCGCCATCCTGCTCCGCCAGGCCTGGCGCGAGGGCTGCCGCGTCCGCAAGAAGACCCTCGCCAACCTCTCCAAACTCCCGCCCCATGTCGTTGCCGGCTTCCGCACCGTCCTCAAGGGCGGCCTCGCCGTCTCCGACCCCTCCGACCTGCTGCGCGTGGAACGCTCCTGGGCCCACGGCCACGTCGCCGCCGTGCTCGGCACCTGCCGCTCCCTCGGCCTCGAGCGCATCCTGCACCGCCACCCCAGCCGCTGCCGCGACCTCGCTCTGGCCGCCGTCGTGGCGCGCGTGCTCGCCCCCGACTCCAAGCTCGCCACCGCCCGCCGGCTCTCGCCCGCCACCGCCGACTCCAGCCTCGGCGCCCTGCTCGGCTTGGGACCCGTCTCCGGCAACGAGCTGCTGGCCATGCTCGACTGGCTGCTGGCGCGCCAGCGCTGGATCGAGACCAGCCTTGCCAACCGCCATCTCTCCGACGCCACCCTGGTCCTGTACGACGTCAGCTCCTCCTACCTGGAGGGGCGACACTGCCCGCTGGCCGCCTTCGGCCACAACCGCGACGGCAAGAAGGGCAAGCAGCAGATTGTCTTCGGGCTGCTGTGCGCCGCCGACGGCTGCCCGCTGGCGGTGGAGGTGTTCGCCGGCAACACCGCGGACCCGACCACGGTGGCAGCCCAGGTGCAGCGCATCCAAAAGCGCTTCGGCATCGAGCGCATCGCGCTGGTCGGCGACCGCGGCATGCTCACCACGGCGCGCCTGCGCGAAGACCTGGAGCCGGCCGGGCTGGACTGGGTCTCGGCCTTGAAGAACGCGTCCGTACGCACGCTGCTCAAGCGCCCCAAGCCCGCTGCCGGGCAGGCCCCGGAGGCCGTCCAGGCCCCGTTTGCGGATTCCGGTGAATGTGAACACCTGATCCGAAGGATTGTGAACGCTCGTTCCGAGTTATTGTGAACACCTCGGAGCGAAGCGACGCTGCGGCCTTCAGGATGACAACTCGTTGGCGCCTCCGTCAATTGGATCCCCGG